>CAYRSQ010000009.1:0-23419 GCA_964427055.1 uncultured archaeon | reverse complement strand
AGGGATTGCCCTACAAAATGGCTGTGTTAGCCACTGCTCATAAGTTGATCCGTGTAATCTATGCCATGCTGACACATCGGACAACTTTTTGCCCGCAGGTGAATTCATGATAGTTGACTGTTATCAATAAAACACCAACCTCAATAAAAATGCAGGTTTTCAAGTCGTAATAAATGCTGTGATTCTCTCAGCGATCGTTATAGAAATTTGGCAATTTCATTGCAGACACGGGCTAATATGTTGTATAAATGTACAAATTAAATTTCGGAGGAATTATGACAAAAGCAGAACTCGTAGCAAAGATAGCAGAAGGCGCAGAACTGACAAAGGTTCAAGCTGAGAAAGCACTCAACAGCTTCATCGTTGCAACCACGGCTGCTCTCAAGGCTGGTGATAAGGTCACTCTGGTCGGTTTTGGTACGTTTAGTGCGGTAAACCGTGCCGCTCGCATAGGCCGGAATCCTCAGACTGGGCAAGAACTGAAGATAGCGGCCAAGACCAGCGGCAAATTTTCACCAGCGAAAGCACTCAAGGATCTGAAAGCGAAGCCTGTCAAAGCTGCATCGAAAGCAAAGGTCCCAGCTAAAAAGAAATAGAACCGAAGAAACCTGTTAACATGGGTTTCTTTTTGTGGTGTTTTGCTGTCGTGTTAAACACATAACCAGTAATGTCGGGGACTGAGTAGTGGCTATAAACCCAGCCCGTCGAATTTTTGCGAGCTCTGCATACGTATAGCTTCCTTGTAGTCGAGAAAATCAAGAGTGAAGGAATAGTAGCAGATTTCGAATAAGCGTCAATCCGGAGTTGGGGTAAAGCCAACAAATATATTCGTTGTATTGATTCAATTTTGGATTGACGCATGAAGAACGGAGCCGCTACGCGAGCAATAGATTATCCTATGGGGTTTCAATCGGGGTCTATCCCCTACAAGTTGCCAAAACTCAACAACATGAGCTACTTAATAACAGATAAAACGGGATTGTCAAGACCCATTCTTTGTTCGATGCCTTCCCCACAAGTCCTCTGTATCTACCACCGCGAAGCGGTTTAGTTGTGTGCCGAGCATGTTCGACAGCTTGGGGGTGAAAGTCCCCTATCCAACCTGATGGAGGTGAAGGATTAGCGAGACGCAAGGGCATCATCGTGAGGTGGCGTCTGAAGGAAGCGTGGAGCGAATCCGCGACCTGACGAACAGAAACCGGATAGAGGCAACCTTGGTCGGACGAGCGGGCAACTGGTCGCAAAGTCCATATCCATCAAGGGCCAAGGCTGTAGATCCGGCAGGTGTGCGGGGAAGGCGGTTGAACTTACCTCGGGAGGTCTGCGTCGCGTCCCGAATTTGTGACTGAGGGGACCGTGAGGGGACCTGATCACGGCGCAGAAGTCAGCAGAGGGCATAATAGACATGGGACGCCGGCCCGCTCGATCGGGACACTGACCCGAAAGGGCAGAAATAGCCAGGGGTCGCAAGGCCGAACCAACATGTTGAAGGCCCGAACGATGGGGAGTGGCAAGTAGGATTCGTGACTCATGAGTGGAAAGCGGCAGAAAACCCAGTGTACGCAAATGCGTCTGGCCTTTGCTGAGGAGAGCCGGGGTGAAACCCTTGGCGCCAACGGCCAAGGGATCGAACCACTGACGGCGGAGCGAACTCCCGAAAGCCCGGCAGGAAAAGAACGGCTGATGGAGGAGGTGTGCGATCGAAAGAATCTCGAAATAGCGTGGACGTCCGTAAAAATAAAGGGAGCCCCGGCGTTGATGGCATGACCATCGACGAAACGTGGGACTACCTTAAGGAGCACTGGTCAACCATTCGGGAACAACTGCTCGAAGGAACCTACCGCCCGCAGCCGGTCAAACGGGTTAATATCCCGAAACCGGATGGCGGGGTCAGAAAGCTCGGTGTGCCTTGTGTCATCGACAGACTGATCCAGCAAGGGCTTTTGCAGGTTCTCCAAAAGCAGTGGGACCCTACGTTCTCAGAGCATAGCTATGGATTCCGACCGGGACGTTCAGCTCATCAAGCAGTGGCTCAAGCGCAACGTTACATCGCCGCGGGCTATAATTACGTGGTTGACATCGACCTCGAAAAATTTTTCGACCGAGTTAATCACGACCTGCTTATGGCCAGAGTCGCAGTACGTGTATCCGATAAGCGGGTGCTCAAACTCATCCGGGCGTTTCTTAACGCAGGGGTGATGGAGGACGGTCTGGTTAACCCCATTGACGAAGGGACTCCCCAAGGGGGGCCACTTTCTCCGTTGTTGAGCAACCTGGTGCTTGACGATTTCGACAAGGAACTTACGAGGCGGGGTCATCGTTTCTGCCGATACGCGGATGACTGCAACATTTATGTTTGCAGTCACCGGGCCGGTGAAAGGGTTATGACCAGTATATGCCGGTTCCTGACCTCAAGGCTTCTGCTAAAGGTAAACGAGTCGAAGAGCGCAGTAGCTCGACCGGAAGAGCGGAAGTTTTTGGGTTTTAGCATTGCGAACGACGGGAGTGAACGGCGGATTGCGCCCAAAGCTATTGATCGGTTCAAAACGCGAACCAAAGAACTTACCCGCCGCACAGGTGGAGTCAGTATGCCGGAGCTGATTGAAAAGTTAGCGCCTTACTTGATAGGATGGCGCGGCTACTTTGGCTTTTGTCAGACACCAAAAGTGCTGTCCAATCTGGACGCGTGGATTCGCCGGAGATTACGAATGTATCTCTGGAGGCAGTGGAAGAATGGACCAAATCGCTTCAAGGAACTGAGCCAGCGTGGTGTTCCAAAGTTCAATGCTGCGGTCGCCGCCGGTTCACCAACCGGCTTCTGGCGTATGTCCGGTCATCCAGCGGTCCAACAGGCACTGCGCAATCACTATTTCGACTCAATCGGTCTTCCGAGAGTGGCCGCATCTTGTAATGCTTAACCCGATCGAACCGCCGTGGTACGTGACCCGTATGCCCGGTGGTGTGACAGGGAAAGCCCGTGAGGGCCTACCTATGTCGATCTTCTTTTCGTAATCAGTTACGCTTAGATTCAGCGGCCCGAAGCAGCGACGCGAAGTGGCACTGTGAAGGGTCTGCGCCGAAGCGGGGGGTTAGGGGGCAACTTGCTCATGAGCGAGCGCATCAGCCTCTAACGGGGCATTCGCATAACCGAACTGGACAATCTGTTGTAGGTACACGGGCAGAAATGCAGCAATTGAACCAGCTTGCTCATATTGATGGACATGCCGAAACTCGTGTGAGAGTAAGCGCCAGGTATCCTGACCACGGCAGACGAATACGGAATAGCCAAGTGTGAGCCCCGCCATTTGAGGACCGAGCAGCCCACTTTGAATAGCAGCAGCCTGCAGCATGCTATCCTGCGGCATGGGTAGTGAATCAACAACTGCGACGCGGATCAACTCTGGCCGAGATACACCAACTCTTCGCGCCACCGTTTGGGCAATATCGGTGAGGACCTGCCCTGTCGCAGCCACGGAGTTTGCCTCGTTCTCCGCCCACACGATTGCCTTTGGCAATAGTAAGGGCAGCGCAGTTTGAAGATCCATATATTTCTCCTATCAACCCCTAACTACACGTCTCACTTTTCGGCGAGGTTTCGCGCCGAAAAAGTGCAGGCGCTGGTTGTACAATTCTCTTTCTGAAATGCCAGCGCCATCTGCATTGCCCGAAGCAAGGGGAATCCCTCCGGCACGGCCTGCCGCATGGGATCAATCGCCTTGAGTTTGGCCGTGATTTCTTCCATCAGCGTTGGGATGAGGACAACTGTGATGTTCTCGCCCCAGTTCAAATCTGCTTTAGTTGACTTCATCCATCCAACAATGGCGACACGCTCAATCTTCTGAACTTTGAAACCGATGAGCCTTTCGTATTCCTGATGCGAGAGTATGAATTTCTTTTCGAGAAACCGTTTCTTCCGTTCCGGCCACGAGTTGGCATCGCTGGACGTTTCGAGGTGGATCAATTTCTGATCTCCGGGGAAGAATGCGAGCACATCCAGTTCGACATCCCATCCACCTTTGGCCCGTTTCCGTGTCCTCGGATTGGCACGGACAAAATGCCCCGAGTATTCGTACCATTCAGCGACTAGTGTCTCCAGAAAGTTCATATTTCATCTCTTCTTTGTACAACAGTGAATATATACTTTCTTGACAAAACCAAACACTGCAAAAGCTTCTTCTTCGAGTTCGAACCGTTGCGCAGACGCCTAACCGGGCCACAATGAAATGTCCCAACCTTGAATAGTGCGGTCCCGCTAACCCCTTCCTGTTGCGTATCTTGACTATCGAATGATCGCTACAAGACAATCGCGCTTCTTCTGAATATCGTTCTTAAATATTTCGTCGTCTACTATCGAACGCTCGGGATCGTAGACCACGAACAGAACGAATGCTTCTCCCGGATACTTCGTGATGTCTGCGGCAATCCCTTCTGATGCCTTGCTGGGGGATGTCGCTCCTCGGATGTACTTTGCCTCTATAAGCAAGGCGACACCCTTCGCTTCGTGATCTGGCACAACCTTGGCCATGCAGAATTGTGTTGTTGGGAACTCGCGCTTGAAATCTTCATCATGTGCTCGGAGTAAAGCTTCAATTTGATCATTTACCTCGTCTTCCTTCTTCGGCTTAGCCCTCCTGAATGCTACCGGGATACTTCTCAGGAGCATTGCCGCTATTTGCCTCGCCAACCTTTCCGGATCCTCCTTGAGATACTCTCGGTCTGAAATAAGCTGAAGTAGACTGCCGTCCCTGACCTCGTAACGAAGATCATCGAGGTGGCGCCGAATCTCCTTGAGGGCTCCTAGAACCTGCTCACCGTGCCTGTGGCATAGTTGCCAGACAGCTTCAACAGCTTCATCCTCGTTGCCAGGTAAGTAATCCGTTATCTCTGCGAGTTCAGAGAGCCTCGCCAAGGCAAACGCGTCATCCGTTTCCGTAGAAAAGCGGATCGCCTGCCGGATGTAGTCCAACGCTGTTGTTCGTGTCTCTGGGGATTCAATCGGATCAGTGAAGATATCTTTTGAGTAGATCCCTACATTATCAAAGTCCTGAAGCCCTGCTGCGTATGCGGCAAGCCGACGATCAATACACTGGAAACAACTCCCACAATGGGTCGCGAGGGGTAGGCGTTGGAACATTTTGCTACAAGAAACAGCGCTACTAATCAGATTGCGACCATTGACCTGGTAGAACAGACTCATTACGTCCGTTTTGGTTTTGCTCAAGAAAGGATTTAAGACTGTGAACTTTGACCCGCTCAATTCTGACAGAAACTGGGACATAAGATGGTGGGTTTTTGGATGAGTCGTGCGGCTTGCTCTTGCGCCTATTAGGTCTTGCCGTCGCAGAAGGTTCAACGACGTAACACCGTTTTCGTACGCGTGAAAGGAGTCAAGAGATAGTCTGCGCGCCAACGCGAAAGCGATTGAGCAGAACAGAAAGGCCCGTGTGCGCTGAGTCTCCTCCGCTGCTCGCTGGTGAGAGAGACCACAGTCAAAGGCAAAGTGCCGAATCCTCCCTGGATATTCTGCCTTCAGAGCATCGGCGAGTTTCTTTTGAGTCCGCTTTGTGCTCGGTTGTCCCGAACGGTGGCTTATTAAATAGAGGACTTCGTTTGTTGACTCCAGCTGGTACCGCACACCTACAAGAGAATCCAATCCACCAGAGAATAAGGCAACGGACGAAGGCTCTTGCGGTTCAACGATAAATTCCTCGCTGTCAAAAAACGAAGTGAGCGGTGTTGTATGCCCTGGCTCAAAATCGAACGAGTAATCGCTATCCCCAGTCATGAAGATCAACACTTCTGACAGCTTCTGCTTCACTGAGTTCTGGTTCCAGAAATCGTAGTCACGTACACGAATTACGAAATGCATGGCACGCGACCATGCGTGCAACTCCACAGCGTCCTTCGATCCCCGATGAGCTGACCTGTCGGCTGCGAAGACGTACGCTGCGATTTCTAATAAATCCAAAATCCGTGGAGGCAAATGGTACAACTGTTCTACGAATCTAGGTAATTGCAGGTTGACGTTGCGGTCGGGATTATCCTTGAAGTAGCTCAGCGAAGTCACTTTTGCCTTTTCGGCGAGATTCACGGGGCGTTCGGCCCCGTTACACAGAAATAAATTGGGAGATGAGGAGTTCATTTCCCCGCCTCCTCTCGGTAAAGTTCATCGCGAAGCTTACCAAATGCTAAACCGAGAAAGTTCTCAATCTGTCTTTCGCCCGGCACGTGGTCGCCGAGTGCATGCGCGTTGAACCAGCCAGCGGCGAAAGACTGCGTAATTTTAGCCGTTTCGAACGCATGTTTGGACACATCGTCGACATGCGACTTGATATCGTGCTCGAATTGATTCCGTTGGTGAATGGATCGGAAAGTAGCGGAAGCCACCCTGTCCAAGAAGTAGTTGAGATAACGTTCAGTCAGTCTGCCGAAGAAGAGACGGCTGAGTTCACAAAAACCAGAACCAGTGCCAAGACGGCGCCAAGATTCAAAAAAGTTGATTTTTGTTTGGAACAATAGGAGTTGTCTAGGGATATTGTCCTTTTGCCATTGTCCGAGGGCATCGGCCGCTGCAGCAAGCGCAAGTTGCCCATATTCAGACGTGGCCTCCTCCACGGGTACCTGTTGCCTGAGTGCCTTGACAAGTGAAAGCAAGGTCGGGTCATCGGGAAGAGAAACGCCGGTAGCTTTGAGTTCGACAATGGGATCCTCGACCCGGCAAGCCCGAGAGAAAGACACTAAGAATGCAAAAACCGTCTTAATCGCTTCGTCCCGGGAAAGGCTCTCGTACTGAAGGCGTACATTATGAAGTGTTTGGGCGGCTACAATGGCGACAGGAAAACCATCAGGATACATCGAACTCATGTTCTTGACGAGGTCGATCCATTTCTGCGACTTTTGAGGAAGAGATGAAACTCTCTCGTGTCCCATGGGTTACCTCTTTTCGATCCCGACCCCCTTCAAGGCCAATAGTGTTTATATGGTTCCTGGTAAAAACCTAAACACGACAATTTTGCCGTGCAAAACCTCTCGGAGATATTAAGGATGTAATCGTAAAATCATTGCCATCCATACACGTAAAGAAAAGTCCTCTCTCCGTCCTGGCGACCGCAATATTAAACTTAGCCCTTCACAAAAAACAAAAGCCCTATCTCTCGTTTTGAGAAACAGAGCTTTAGATGATCAGACCATAATCCCCCCACGTGGTTACAGCTGTTCAAAAGCACATATGATATGTTTAAAATATATTAAACGACTAACTCCATTATAGTATCTTGTCAAGGGATATTGCGGTAATCACTCTTTTATTTGTTCCATTTTGCTGGACATAAAAAATCCTGGGCATAAAAAAGTCCTTGATTTGCTGATTCATGGTGGTAAAATCTACCTACACAAGTATCTTTTGTAACACCTCTTCAAGCAGAAGCCCTAGATAGAGATCCGCCTTTCTTCCGGGGCTTCTGTTCGTTCAATCATCGTTCAATCCTCCCTGAAAAGAGTTCGCAAGAAAGACTCTTGCTGTCTCACGGAATATGATGTCCATCAACCGTTGAGCCTGTTCCTTGCCCTTGAAGAGTACCTGAAAGAAACAACCCTTCTTGGCTCAATAATAATATGCTCTCCCGTTTGAGGATTTCTGCCATTCCTGGCCTTCTTGTCAATGATATAGAACTTTCCGAATCCGCTGATCTTGACCTCCTCACCATTCACAAGTGATTGTTTTATTATCTCCAGGACGGATTCAAATAGGTCTTCAGATTTGTTCTTAGGAAGACCAAGCTGGTCTTCGATTGATTTGACCATATCTGCTTTTTTCAGGGTCATGGGGAAGACACCTCCTTCGATAATAGAATGGTTTTATAGAGCTTGTATTGTTTTATTACTTCCTGAAAGTGTCATTTCTGATTTTACTGAAGGCATACAAGCCTTCGAATGGTAATGATCACATTTACGCATAGCATGAACTATCACGGATAAAGATGTGACCCCTTTCTCCTTTTTCAGCTGTTGGAAGGAACAATCAATCCTTGGTAAATTACAGAGGAAACACTCGGAGACTGTCCGAGAACTCAAGTATTTTCCATTTTGGAGAATTAGGTACCAATAATATCAATTGGTTGTGAATGTAAATTTCACGCAGAAGCTATTCTCGGACAGCCTCCTATCTTAAAAACGTCGGCCCCTTGCGATCACCTGTTAGTTCTATGGAGTAGCTCTTATCCTAAAGGGCCCACCAGATCCAACTTTTTCTACAGCCGAAGGTTGTTGATGAGCATGGTCATTTTTTACAAAAAACCGTTTATCCGCTGGACAAACTGAATTAATTTTTTTATATCCCCTCCATGTGGTATCAGATGAAAATACTGGCGAACAGACTGCTATTCTGGTTCGGGCGCAATTTCGGTATATGGGTCGTCAGACTTGTGGCCTGGGTAATTGCTACAGGCTATTTCTTTTTTGCTCCCCATCGGGTACGCGCCAGTTTGGCGTTTTATCGAACCGTTTTTGACGGCAGAAGTCGTTTGTTTCACCTTTACTGTGTCTGGCGGCAGTTTCACGACCAAGCGCAAAGCCACTGTGATGAGATTGCCTTTTCTTACGACATACCGATCAATTATACCGCCGAAGGCCACGATCATATCCAAAAAGCAGCGGATGCAGGACAGGGCGGCATCGTCATCGTATCACACTTGGGCAATTGGGGAGTCGCCGCTCGGCTTTTTCGGCAGGGCGGTTTTAAAGTGATGCTTATCATGGGCGAGCGTGAGGCAAAGCTGGTCGCCCAAAAGCATCGTGAAGAGCTTGGGAGTGAAGGTCTGAAAATCCTTGTTTCCAAACCGGAAGATCAGGATTCTCTTTTTACGGGCATAGAAGCCTTGAAATTTATCCGCGGAGGGGGGTTTTTGTGTATTGCCGGGGATGTGGGCTGGACAGACCCCCGGTCCCGCCTTACGGCGAAGTTCTTTGGCCGTGATATTTTTTTGCCTGCGGGACCGCACACGCTGGCGTTGGTTTCCGGCGCCCCTGTCCTTACATTGTTCACCTTCCGTTTAGGGAGAGGCAAATATAAGTTTGTTATCCTGCCGCCGCGCAATGTGATGGCGGCGACGAGGGAAAAAAGAAACGATGCCATTGACGAGTCGGCGCAAATTTACGCCTCAAACCTGGAGGAGTCCGTGCGACAATTCCCCTATGAATGGCATGTATTTGAATCTATCTTTATCGATAATGAGCTATGAGGAATATGTGATGATGCAGGAATGTTTAATGGAAGCATTGGCTTTGGGCAGTGAAAGGGTTGTTGCTTGGGCCGATATCCTGGATAGGATAAATGTTTTTCCCGTGCCGGATGGTGACACGGGCCGCAATCTGGTCATTAGTCTGGCGCCTTTCAACCAGAAAACCTCCGCTGCGCCTGATCTCATAAGGGCCTTGTTGATGAACGCCCGGGGCAATTCGGGCAATATCGTGGCGCGCTTCATGTCTGGCTTTCTCTCCATCCAGGATATGACCGATCTGTCGATCCCCTGCCGCAAAGGGCGCGACCTGGCTTACCAGGCTGTGCCCGATCCCAAACCCGGTACGATCCTTGAGTTTTTTGACGTTCTGGTCGCGTCATTGGAAGAAAACCCTCAGGACCCGGAAGGTCTATGGCTGGATAAGGTCATGTTTGACCTTGAAGAGGCCGTAAAAAGGACGTCAACGGGTCTTACGGAAATAAAAAAAGCCGGCGTCGTGGACGCCGGAGCGCTGGGCATGTTTGTCTTTTTCGATTCCATCCTGAAATACATGGCCGGTCTCGATCCCATTCCCAACGGCCCCGGCGAAAAATTCAAAGAATTTCTCAACCCCGCCATTTCCTGTGATACTCAAATAGAAGGCTTTTGTGTGGACGCAATTCTAAAAAGGGAAAAACTCAAAAGCATCTCCGCTGAATTGTCAGCCTTGGGCGAGTCCATGGTGATGATTGAAAACGGCAATTATCTGAAACTTCACTTTCATACCAGAAATACCCGGGAAACAAAAAAACGGCTGGAGGAGTTGGGCAATATCGTCGCCTGGGCCGAAGACGATATGGGCGAGCAGGCCCGTCGTTTCTTCCGTGCGGGGAGGAAACAGGCGATCCACATCATGACGGACGCCGCCGGCTCCATGACCAGAGACGACGCCAGGGAGCTCAATGTCACCCTTCTTGACAGCTATATCACCGTCGGCGATTTGTGCCTGCCCGAGACCTATCACGATTCCCTCAGCATGCTTGCGGCCATGCGCCAGGGGGTTAAAGCATCAACATCGCGGGCCTCTACCCTTGAACAGCATCAGTACTACCAAAAGGTTTTGAGCCTTCATTCCCGCGTGCTTTATCTCTGCGTGGGCTCCGTTTATACAGGAAACTACGGGGTCGTCATGGACTGGAAAAAGGGAAACGACCCGGAAGAAAGACTGACCGTCATCGACACCGGTATAGCCTCCGGAACGCTGGGGCTTGCGGCCCGGGCCGTAGCCGAGTTCAGCCTGGAAACCGACGATCCCGATCAGGTTGTCCGCTATGCGACACAGGCCGTTGAACAATGCCGAGAGTATATCTTTTTAGACAAGCTCCAGTATCTCGCCGGCGGTGGACGCATGTCCAAAACGGGCGCTTTTTTCGGCGATATGTTGCATGTCAAGCCCATCGTCAGCCCGACCCCTGAGGGCGCAGCCAAGGTAGGTATCGCCAGAAGCGCAAAAGATCAGTTGGCCTTTGCATTTAAACATCTGGAACAGTTTATGACCGGTACCCTCGACGCGATCATTATGCTGGAATATACAGACAACATAAACTGGGTGAAGGAACAAGTCGAAGGTCCTATCAGGAAACGTTATCCTCAGACTCGTGTTATCTTACAGCAGATATCCCTGACATCCAGCGTCCATATGGGGCCGGGCACCTGGGGAATCGCTTTTTTACCGAAAAAACCCAATCCCTCTAAGGAGGCGGATTTGCCATGTGGGTGAGGTTTGTTCGCCGCATCAAGGGAGTTGTGATGTTAGCCCTGTTCGGACTGTTCTTTGTAGGCATCCTCTTTGAACTGGTTTTTGTTTTTCCGGTTTTATGGCTGTTGTCCCTACTAAACGGTCCGCAGCCCTTCCTGATGCAGGCTGTCCACAGCCGTCTTTTCGGGATTTGGCTTTTTCTGCTCAACCGATTCGGGCTCCTCATTGAAAAAGAGTCCATCGGCAGTCCTTATCCGGGCCCCTGCCTGATTGTCGCCAATCACCCTGGACTTTTCGACGTCCTTTTTCTCGTCCCCCGCATCCCCATGCTGTCCATGTTGGTTAAAAGCACCTTGGCCACCGACTTGCCCTTGGGAAAGATATTCAAGATATGCGGTTACATCCCCACGCCGAAGGCAGGCGATGTGAGCCCCGTTGCCACGCTTCTGGAAGCGAGAAACATGATACAAAGGGGTTATAAATTTCTGCTTTTCCCGGAGGGCACCCGTTCTCCCAAAGGCGATCTCCGTTACTTCAAACATGGTCTGTTCAGGCTGGCCCGCATGGCTGACGTGCCGATTCAACCGGTCCTCATCAGAAACGATCCACCCTTCCTCACCCATGAGGACAAATGGTGTTATCCGCCCTTTGAAACGTCCTATATCCAATTGGAATTTTGGGAACCCATGGAGCCTCCCGAACAGGGCAAAGAGCGACAGTATGCCGGTATGCTGGAGACGCGTTACCGGGAAGCCCTGGGATTGGAAATCCAAGCAGGAAGGCAGGCCGACGATTGAAGAGATTTCTAAAATTGAGGCGGTATCCCCTCCGCTGGTCGTTCGTGATCATCGTTGTCCTGGCCGCTTTCGCACTGATTTTTGCCACACAAAAGCGTCTCACGATTGAGACGAATATCATCAACGCCATCCCCCAGAATGACCCGGTTATAGCCGACGCCCGATACGTCATCTCCCATCATCCCCTTCAGGACCGGATCGTCATCGACCTCAGTTGCCGACCTCACGATATGGAGCATCTTATGGAAGGGGCATCCATTGTGGAGCAAAAAATCAGTGAGAGCGGCCTCTTCCGGCAAGTCAGCATGGATGAGGCGTTTCGGCTTTATCCTGAGCTTGTGACGCTTATTACGCAGCATCTTCCGGTCCTGTTCACATCGAAAGAGCTAAATGGTCGCGTCAAGCCGCTCCTCGATTTTCAGACCATCCAGGCGACGCTTCAATCTCAGGTCAATCAGCTCCAAAACTTTGAGGGCATCGGCCAGGCGGATCTCATTTCCCGCGATCCCCTGGGTTTAAGAAATATGGTCCTTGCCCGCCTGGCTCCCCTCTCCCCCGGCCAGGGGATGAAGATTTTCAGAGGGCAACTCGTTTCCGCCGACGGGCAGCATATCCTTCTGATGACCGAACCGGCCACTCAGGTTATTGCCTCACCCTTTTCTCAACAGGCAGCTAAACTCTTCAAAGAAATTTCTGATGATCTTAAGCAAAACTATGCTTCAAAAAGCATCGCATTTACCGTAACACCTATGGGCGCCTACCGGGCCGCTCTGGACAATGAAACGACGGCAAAGAGCGACACCCGACGGGCTGTGCTTTTTTCCACAGCGGCAATCCTTCTGCTCCTGCTCGTCGGCTTTCCCCGGCCTTTCATCGGCATGCTGGCTCTTTTACCGGCTCTGGCGGGGACAATCGCGGCGCTTTTTGTTTACTCCCTTTTTCAGAAGTCCATCTCCATGCTGGCTATTGGATTCGGCGGCGCCATCATCTCCTTTACTGTCGACTACGGCATCGCCTACCTCCTCTTCCTCGACCGCCCTTACGGAACCTCCGGCCTCGACGCTAGCCGCGAGGTCTGGTCCTTGGGCGTGCTGGCCATGCTGACGACGGCGGTTAGTTTCGCTTTCCTTTTTCTCGGCGGATTTCCCGCCCTGACCCAGCTTGGCGCCTTCGCCGCCCTGGGCGTTTTATTTACATTTATTTTTGTTCATGGCGTCTATCCTTTTATCTTTCCGAAAATGCCCCCTGCCCGTCGTGAGGGATTTGCACCCTTCCGGAAGGTTGTAAAGAAGTTAACGTCGGCAACGGCGCCGGGAAAGGCATGGGCTGCCCTGGCATTTTTTGTGGCGATGCTTTTCTTCGCAAAACCCGTCTTTCATGTCGATCTCAACGCCATGAATTCAATTTCTCCGGAAACAAAAGCGGCGGAAGACCTGATCAGGAATATCTGGGGCGACGTCCTGAGTCGGGTTTATGTCGTGGCGGAAGGCAGGACGCTTGCGGAAATCAGACAAAAAGGGGACCGGCTTACAGCTCTGATTGAAGACGACATGACGAAGGGCGTCATTTCCGCGGCCTTTCTGCCCCCAATGGTCTTTCCGGGTCAGAAAAGGGTTGACGAAAATTTTGCCGCCTGGCGCGCCTTCTGGACATCGGATCGGATCGCTGAACTGGAAAAAAGCATAACGGCCGCTGCCCGCGAGGCCGGATTCGCCGCCGGGGCTTTCGCTCCTTTCTATTCGCTGCTGAAGACCAAAGTGCCTGTGGCGCCGGAAATACCCCAAACCTTATATCCTCTCATGGGCATCGCTGAAAACAGCGAAGGAACAGGCTGGCGCATGTTTGCAACCCTCACGGCGGGCAGTCATTATCAGGGCGAAAATTTCTACGCGCGCCTGTCGGCAGACGGATTGGCAAGGGTTTTTGATCCGGTATTTTTTGGAGAACGTCTCGGCGGCATCATCATGAACGGATTCATCAAGGTGGCGCTCATCGTCGGCCTTTTGACATTCTTCATCGTCTTCATATATCTGCTGGATATTCCCCTTACCCTTGTTGCTTTAGCGCCGACGGTCTTTGCCCTGGTCTGTACCCTGGGTACGTTGAACCTCATGGGAGAATCCCTCGGTATTCCGGTCATTATGATTTCCGCCGTCGTTATCGGCATGGGAACAGATTATGCCCTTTATCTGGTCGTTTCCTGGCAGCGCTACATGGACGATGATCACCCGTCCCTTGCACTGATCCGTACATCCATATTTCTATCCTTTGCCACGACCTTTCTGGGTTTCGGTGTTTTGTCCCTGGCAACTCATGCCATGTTGAAGAGCATCGGTCTGGCCTTGCTTCTGGGGATCGGCTATTCTTTCCTGGGAGCGATCACGATCGTCCCGCCAATAGCCGGACGCATTTTCGCAACAGTTCCCTGGCCTCAGGGAGCCGTCACTGCCGGATCAAAGGAACATTTTCAGCGCGTCCTGAGACGCTATCGCCACATGGAGGCGTATACGCGCATGTTCGCCCGGTTTAAAATCCGTCTCGACCCCATGTTTCCCCGTCTGGCGGAATTCGTCAAAAAACCCCGGATCATCCTGGATATCGGCTGCGGTTTCGGCGTGCCCGCCGTCTGGCTTCTTGCCCTTTGCCCGGAAGCCAGGGTCTTCGGCATCGACCCCGATCGGCGCCGGGTTCACTTTGCCGCCCGGGTTGTAGGCAACCGCGGCATCATGCTTGTCGGTCGCGCCCCCGATATCCCCGAAATCCCGGAACCGGTCGATACGGTCCTGCTTCTCGACATCATTCACATGCTCTCCGATGAGGATTTACAGCTCACGTTGGAGTGCCTCCGCGAGCGGATGCTTCCCCAAGGGGAAAGTGTCCTGATCCTCCGGTGCACAGTTCCGCTAAAAGAGCGCCCCTCTTTTGAGCGATGGCTGGAGGGCGCCCGCCTGCGCCTGAACGGCGTAAATGCCCGTTTCCGATCCGTCGATGAGGTTGCTCAAACTTTATTCCATGCAGGTTTCAGGATCGTCATGACCGAACCTTCCGCCCCCGATAAAGAACTCTACTGGTTAATGGCAGAACCCTCATAATGTTAATATCTCATAAAGACATGCGCCATGTCGTGTCATGATTATTCTCAAGTTCTGGATTTTTGTTGTTTTGATTATTTCCCCGGCAATTATATGTCAAAATCACCTTTTTTCCGGGCAGACAGCTTTTTTCTTGCTTATAGGAGGCGTCTGGAATAGAGTATTGACCGTAGAATTCTCCGTATCGGCCGATAGATACCTGTGCCATAATGAACTTATTTTCCCTTGAACAAACCCTCACCTTAGACGGGCAGGTTAGGTCCGCTCCATCCCTTGAGTTTTCAAATGCCCTTGATCGTTTATCTTTGGGCTATATTTTGCTTGAACACGATTATCTTGGGCCTTTTGCCTGGGACGCCCTCACCCCTTTTGAACAGTCAATTGCCACGGGGTTTTCGGAGAGGCGAAAGAGAAGTTTTATCGCCTCGCGTATATCCCTCAAGCTCCTGGCGTACAAAATGGGGTTGGTTCATGCGGAACAGGAGGCGCATACACTGGAAACGGCAAACCGAAATGATCGTCGACCCATCTTATCGGATCGCGTCGATTTTTATGCTTCCGTTTCCCATGATAAGCGGTTTGTTTTAACCGTTGCCGATAAGCGGCCCATCGGTGTGGACATCGAAGTCATCTCGCCAAAATTGGTCAAAGCGGGTCATATCTTTATGAGCAAGGATGAACTGGCAACTGCCGGGTCGTCCGGGTTGGACATGACCCAAGGGGCGACCATGATCTGGACGGCCAAGGAGGCGGCTTCCAAGGCTTTAAATTTGCACCTTATCGACGCCTGGCGAGCTGTGCACCTCGCGAAGTTAGACGTGAAGGAAAGTATCTTCATCTATGGCGGAGGCGAGCTGACAGCGACACATCTTTTTGCATGGGACAGGGTCATCAGCCTTGTCTCATCAACAGCCTTATGAAGACGATTTCTAAAAAAGAAGAATTAATTCGTCTGGGACTTTTGTCTTTGCAGGAATCACAGGAAGATGTTTGTCTTTTGAGATGGAATTGGAAAAAATTCGGAGGCAATACGCGCGAATCGTAAGGAATGAGGCGGACTTTTACGTACGTTAAGATACCGAAAAAGGGAGCGCAACGCAGCATCCGGAGCTTTTACGAAGTCGTCAAGCTTAATCTACAAACTCCATGTTAATCAGCGTCAGCTCAATGGTGTAATTTACCGGAATAAATGACCGCATACGTATTTGGGTAGGCATACCCCGGTCAAAGGGCGGTAATGCCACCGCTTCTTTGATCGTCCGCCTTTGCTTGTCGTAGCGTCTCATCCTGATGGCACCCTCCCGCATGAGGGTCTGCTCAAGAACGCCCCCCGCCTCCGTCGGCCAACGGCAGGCCGTCAAGCCTTGCTCGTCCGCGCCCGTCTCGGCGGGCGCAGCAGCAGGTTTCAACAAGAGAAACAAAACATCCGCCATCAGTTCCCTGGTAAAGTCAGGATCGTTCAGGGGAGGAAAGGCGCTTATAACCAGGAGATCTCCTCCTTCTACCTTGGCCTCGAATAAGACCATACCTTCAACGCTCATGAGGACGGCGTGCAGGGCATCTCTCTGCGGCTCGACCTTCGCTGCGCCGATGAAAATACTTTTGCCGAAGAGGGCATTGTTCATCTCTATCTTATGGATCGCCCGGAAGGCTTTATCGGGGAATATATCGGGACAGGTCGTTCCGCTTTGAGGGCTTAACGGTTTACACTGGGGAACGGCGACGCAGGCCGCCAGGATAAGCGTGAGGAAAGCGATTTTAAAAAGGCAACAGGGGAAGTTTTTCATGGCTTCTCAAACAGGTTTTCATGAAGATCAGCATTTAACGCCTCATTTTTAAAAGTTACTCTAGTACGGTTATCCTGGGTTTCAATGATTTCGACTGTCTCCACCAGACCGGTCGTCTTGGAAAATCTCAAGGCGATTTGTGAGATAAAGTTTTTCACGCCCTCTTTAGGGGTCAGGATGACCGAAGGCGGCGGCCCCGGCTTGTAGGTGTGCGTGAAAGCGGGATTTTCATGAAAGCGCCCGGTGAACCAGTTACTGATTTCATCCATGACGATACCGCGGGCATCATTTGGGGTTTTGTCCAGCACCCATTTCCCCTCCGACCAGATATAGACCTGCGCACCGCCTTTAGTCATAAGCGTGAGACTCTTCATGGGCGCAAGGTATTCCCAGCGGATTGACCGTGGCGCCTTAAAATAAAGCCTGCCTTTTGATATAATGGGTTTCGCCAATATTTTCAGGTGTTTCTCCTGGATGAAATCGGCGCTCAACGTTTTTATATTCTGGGCGGATTTACGCAACTCCTCGAAATCGTCGGCGGCCCACACCCACAAGGCAAAAAAGATACCAAGGAGAACAAATAACAAAGTAAATGTTTTTATATGCTTAATCATGATGAGCCTTTATAGCATCCCGCCATTGACGGATATGACCTGGCCGGTAATGTAGGAGGCGGCTTCGGAACAGAGGAAAGACACCACCTTGGCGACCTCTTCCGGACGACCCAGTCTTGCCATGGGAATAAGCTGTTTGAGGAGTTCCCGGGGAACGCCTTCGCTCATTTGCGTCTCTATGAGCCCCGGCGCCACAACATTCACGCGCACGCCGGAACGGGCCGTTTCACTGGCCAAAGCCCTGCTTGCGCCGATAAGTCCGGCCTTGGCCGCGGCATAGTTCGTTTGTCCCCGGTTGCCCACCAGGGCGGAAACGGAGGAGATGGAGACAATGGCGCCGCGTTTCCTGGCCAACATAGGCTTCAGCAAGGGCTTCGTCACATTATAGAAGCCGGTCAATGCCGTATCGACGACCCGATGCCAATCCTCAGGCGGCATAAGACCAAACAGGCCGTCAGCAGTGACGCCGGCGTTATTGACCAGTACCTCTACGAAGCCTAAGCGATCAAGGAGTTCTTCGAGACGCGCAAAAACGTCCCGGCGATCCGTCACATCAAAAGGCCACAGTTCGCCCGCGCCACCTGAATCCGCGATGAGCGCCAGGGTCTCTTTCGCCGCTGTTTCATTTGTGCGATAATTGACACAGATGTAATAACCCGCTTTGGCCAATTCCAGGCAAACGGCCCTGCCGATGCCTCGGCCGCCGCCCGTAACAAGCGCCGACTTTAGTTCAGCCATCGGTTGTCACCTCCCTCCCTCGTTCGCTGATAATGGTTTCCCATAATTCCTCGCCAGGTTCCAGAACCTGGACAAGGGCTTCACACAGGATTGCCGTGCCGAGCATGACTTCACCATTGAAGACCCCGTAATTGCCTATAGCGGAAACCATCTTGACATTCACCGTTAGTTCCGCATGGAGTGGAAGCCTTTGCGCATGGAAACGCGCCTCTTTAATCCCGACTAAAAAGTCAATCTGCGGCTCTCCCCGGCGTCTTTTTCTCCTGTGGTAAAATGCCGCAATGGACTGGGCAATGATTTCCACAACCAGGATCACATCTGCGCCGCGGCTGTCGCAAAGCGGCCAGGTTTCTTTAACGATGGAAATCGTCTGAATATGGTCCTCATCCAAGTCAAGGACGCGATCAATGAGCCTCATGGGGGTTCGATGGGGTATGAGGGCTTCAATCGCCGGCAGGTCTTTGCTGTCCATATCACCCCCCCTGCTCTTCCCCTTCAGATTTTAAAGACTTTCTTAACGGTTTACCGATGGGGTTGCGCGGAATTTGACCGACGAAATGGATAGTCCGGGGAACCTTAAAATCGGGGAGGCGATCCCGGCAGAAGACAAGAAGATCCTCCCTGTCGGCTTTTTGATCAGCTTCTATGACGACGTAAGCCGTCACGGCCTGGCCTCGTATGCGGTCCGGCGCGCCGACAACAGTCGCTTCTTTGACAGACGGATGCTTGACGAGCACGCCTTCTACGCTACTGGGATAAACATTAAAACCGCTCGTTATGATGAGATCGTCCTTTCTGTCCACAAGATAAAAGAATCCCTCATCATCCATGCGTGCGAGATCGCCTGTGTAGAGCCAGTCGTCGCGCAACACTTCCCTGGTCAGCGCCTCGTTTCCGTAATAGCCCTGCATTATCTGAGGCCCCCGGATGGTCAGCTCCCCAACCTCGCCGGGCGCCAACTCCTTCGTGCCGGTATCAAAATCGACGATGCGGGCGTCCGTATCCGGCAAGGGAACTCCGATGCTCCCACGGGGCGCGCCTTTCGGGTAGGGGGCAAAAAGGGCGGCGGAAGACGCTTCAGAAAGACCATAAGCCTCGTAAATTTTTCGACCTGTCAATTTTTCATACTGATCATACACCCGCGCAGGTAAAGGAGCTCCTCCGCTGACCGGCACCAAGAGAGGTAAAAAAAACTCCTTAGTCCCTCGGGTAGACATTAAAAGCGCTGTCCACAGACTCGGCACTGCAGACAGGGATATGGGTTTGTATTTTTCTATAACGCTGAGGAGCGGGATCAGGTCAAGCCAATCAAAGCGAGGCATAAGGATCATGCGGTAACCCTTGTGCACGGACAGATTAAGACAGGCGTTCATGCCGAAAACATGGAAAAAAGGAATAATGCACAAAACGGCGTCATTGCCGGCTTCGGAAATGTTTACCCACTTGTCGGTCTGCATAATGTTCGCTACGATAGTTTTATGGGTCAGGATGGCCGCCTTGGGCTTCCCGGTCGCACCGCTGGTGAACTGCAGCACGGCCGGATCGCCGGGCCGGCACTCCCAATCCGGCTCATGCGTCGGATGGGCGGCAACAAGGTCGTTAAAAATCAGGGGCAGCGGCACACCTTCAAATTTCATTTTCTTTTCCAGGCCGAACACGGAATGGATGATGACGATCCCGATAGAGGTGTTTTGAATAATCCTGTATATATTTTGAATAAAAACGTCCAGGGAGATAATCACCTTTGCTTCCGATGTCTTTAGCGAGTCGACAAGTTCCTCCCCCTGGATTCCCACATTGATGTTCACCACCACGGCGCCGATCTTGAGTACGGCATAGTAGGCAATAACATAGGTTGGGGTGTTGGGCAGGAACAAAGCGCAATGAGTGCCCTTTTTCACTCCCAAGGATTTAAGCGCGTGAGCCATGCCGTTCACCTTGGCATTCAGTTCCCTATAAGTGATATCCGTATCATTGAAAGTTGAGGCAATATATTGAGGATGTCTTTCCTTGGTATCCAGAAGGAATTGCGGGATCGTGATCGGTGGATATTCAATATGCGCAGGGACGTTCGGTTCGTAGTTTTTCAGCCATGGCTTACTGGTCATTCTGCTATCTCCCCCTTATATGCAGCGATATAAGTTCCGTGCAGTCTTGACGGGCTTGATCCAGAATTCAGTAAAATTCTGAACTACCTCTTGCGGTTTTGCATGATGTATTCGGCCAGGGTGGTCAAATTTATGAAAACCTTTTCGCCAAGTTCCTTGTTGTCTATTAATACACCGTAATCATTATCCAGAACGGCAATCAAAAAAAGCAGGTCGATGGACGCCAATCCTAACCCGCCCTGGAAAAATTCTTCGTCGTCCTTTATATCTTCAGGCCGGATATCCATAAGCTCAAGTTCGGCCACGATCATTTTTTTTAATTCATCTAAAAGTTCTCGCATTTTATATCCCTATACAATTTAAATAATTTTGACATTCCCGCGCAGGCGGGAATCCAGATATAACCTGTAAGATGATTTCTGAGACGTTGACGGCGTTTGACTATTCATGTTCCTGCGCTTTTTTATATTCTATTTCTCTTGTTCCGCCACAAGCACCCTTCCCTGACAGACTTTTCCTCCCCGGGAGGACACCTCAAAGGCAAGTTCAGCCTCTCTGACAGGCGGCATATCTTCAATGGATATGCAAAGTTCTTCATCGGGGGAAGTCAGTGCCCTGATTCGCACCCTGGAAAAGCCGGTTATTTTGAGAGGACGGCCCCTGGCTTGGGAGTATTTTAGCAGAGGTTCCACCGCCAGGGCGGTTACAGCCACGCAAGGCAGGATACGGATACCAGGGAAATGGCCTTGAAACCAAATAGAGTCAAGGGGAAATACGATTTTGGCTTGTATATGACCGGCGGCTTGTTTGAGGTCAAATACGGGCAGATGCGTCCGGGAGATAATTTCATGCACCGGCTGGTCGGTTTCTCTTGACATATTCTACCACATCGCGCACTGTGCGAATTTTTTTAAGTTCTTCCTCGACTATCGACAATTTTATTTCCGATTCCATGGTGGCAAACCAGTCTAAGGCATCGACACTGTCTAATCCCAGATCGGAAAATAAATTGACCTCCGGGTGTATCTTTTCCTCCGGAATCTCAAAGTCCTTAACCAGATATTCCGTGACGATTTTCAGAATTTCTTCATCTTTTATTTCAACGTGCAAAATCGACACCCCTTGTAAAACCTTTGTATTATTAAGCGTTACGCTGAAGTGGAGTTTGATCTAACACGGTAAGATCTTTTTTGTCAAGCTTTGCAGATATAGGAATCATTTTTTTCGTGCGGCCAGATAACATGTAATATTAGAGTGATGGGCGTAGATGATTAAGGAGAGGCTGAAGATCGATCCGGCCAGGGCGACGGCATCCCAGTTGTAATGCTGCATGATTCCCAGACTCATGACGGCAATCATAAAGAAGGATCCCATGAAAGTTATTCGTGCGACGGCGTAAACCAAAACCCAAGCCAGACAGGATGCGGCAGCAAAGATGGGCGCGACGGCGACGGTGAATCCCAGGTAAGTTGCCACCCCTTTGCCGCCTTTCAAACCATGGAACAGGGGATAGCCGTTGCCGAGAAGCAGAAAGAATCCCACCCAGACGCTCATGGCATTTTTCAGAAGTATTTCTGCAAGCAGGGCAATTAACACCGCCCGGCCAACGTCCAAGATCAGGATGCCGATGCCCCAGACATAACCGGATTGTCTGACGACATTTGCCGTTCCTGCGTTCCCGCTGTAACTGTTACGCGGGTCACCTTTGCCTGTCAACCTAAAAAGCAAGATGGAAAAATTTACGGAACCGGCCAAATAAGCAAACGGTAGGAGCCACAAAAGGTTTTTAAATTGTTCTGATGTCAAAATTTTCGCTCCACTTTAGATTCAAATCTGATTTTTTACTGTGATATTAATTTTTAATCGTTCTTTCGACCCTCGAGGCTTTTACCCATATCAGGCGAAGCCTTTGTCGTTACCCACACTGCAAATTTATGCATGAAGCATCGGAAAAATATGCGCCCGTATTTTATCCCATCCACCCCGGCCAGAGCCGCGCCGGCAATGAAAACGAGGTGGGAAAAAAGGTAACTGGCCGGCCCCAGAAGAACGATTTCCTTTACGTTAAGATAGACGGCCAGAAAAGTAAAAAAAACCACGGCAGGCCAGCCGATGATGTAACTTATGCCCACCAAGGAGATACCCACGATGAATTTGATCGACGGTCGCTGCTTAATCACATCGAGTGTAATCTCATCGGCAAGGGTTTTCCTCATAAATCCTGTTTGCGCCAGCCGCCTGGTCAGGTGCTTCAACATACCGACGGAATCATTTGTATCACTCGCTTCCTTATTCTCCTGATACGGATCAAGTTTCAGGAGATTGTCAAGGGCGGCAAGAGTGAAACCCCCTTTCGTCAAGACAGCAATCACCGCCTCCAGGAGTTCCTTCATATCCTGAGAGGTTTTTCCGGCATCATGCAGGAGGATAACGGAACCATCCCGGGTCTTACGGGCAATAGCTTTGACAACTTGTGCATTATTTCGTCTTGTATCAAAGGTGCGCACGTTCCAGCCGATACAGCTCAGGCCATTTTGACGCAACTCCCTGTCCAGATGGGGATTGGTTAAACCTCCGGGTGGCCTAAAGAAAGCCGGCGTTTTCCCTGTGATGTTCCGTATCTTCTCCTGGGCTTCCGCCGTTTCTCGACGTAACCCTTTACATCTTAAAAAATTCGTCCACCAGAAATGATGAAAGGTATGATTAGCAATGATGTGTCCCTCAGCCACAATACGCCGTGCTAAATCAGGGGTTTGTGACACTTTTTCCCCGATACAGAAAAAAGCGGCCTTAATTTCATGCTTGGCGAGTACGGATAAAACCGCCGGGGTCGTTTCGGGATCAGGGCCGTCGTCAAAGGTCAGGGACGCCTTCATCTTGCCTGATTTTCCCCGGCAGACAGCCCGGCAGAAAAAGTTCAAACGAATTACGGCCACGCCCAGACTGAACAAAATAAGGTAAGCTATAAGCAGAAACAAAATGACGACAGTTCTTGCAGCGCCGGAAAACAGGAAACCGCAGACACCCGCTAAGAAAAGAAAGATGATTGACGACCAATAAAACCGGCTCAATGGAGTTTTCTCTCCTTGTTTGTTTAAGATATTTAAAAAAACTAAACTTCTGTCATTATTTTTGCCATTGTCCTATATCATCGGGGAGCTTGATATCGCAAAGAGAAAAAATAGCTATTGACTTTTCGCCGATCCGCAACATATATCTTCAATACCATTAAAGATATTAAATCCTTAAAGGGGGACATCCATGATAAGTTTTGTCAAGGGGAAAACGGAGATTTCCCTTGACCTT
>CAYRSQ010000008.1:0-24058 GCA_964427055.1 uncultured archaeon | reverse complement strand
TGAGATTTCTTTCAGCTTCTCTGACTTCTTAGTAGCTTCGTATCCGAATGGCTTTAGAAGTTCGGGATTGACTAAGTTGGCCTCTTTCATAGCATTGTCCAGATGGTCTTGAACCGCTCCGTCGTCCTCTAAACTGGTGAAATAGAACAGAGATTGAATGCCATTGACTTTCATTCCCCACTGGCAATCAAGGAAACCAGTATAACGAAGTAGCTCTCTTGCCACATAGTATTCTTCCCTTGTAATCCCTACACTTGGAACCATATCCACCAATTCTGTATCGGGAATAGGAGAATAATCGTTCCCTAATTCATATGTCCTTATTGAAACCAGAAGTTTGGATTCAGGAAGGTTAGCACCGCCTTTAATATCGTCGAATATTTTTTTGTAAACGTTAAAAGCCATGATAATAGAATTGACAGCAACATATTTCAATCTGAGGTCTCGAGTAGCTTTCCGTATTAACATGATATCATGGAGTATACGTTGCCTACTTTTGCAATTTTTTTGTCCTCTATCATTTTGTTTAAGGTTGGTCTAAGTTCAGTGTCTCCATACGACGAACCTGTAAGCAACAAAATTTTATCGTTTATTTTTTCGTAAGGCAAATCGTCGTTATACAATGCTATAATAATGTCTTTCCTTACCTTCTGAGAATTTTCTGGTAATCTCATTTCTGACATAATAAAATAGAGAACAGTGACGGATTTCAATCTGACTTACTGTAGGTTTAGTTGATTCTCTGATAGAATCTGCTCGGCATAGTCTATGAGTTTCTTTTTAGCAGGATACAGAATTTCGCTCCATTTCATTGATAACTTAACTTCATTCATACTGTGTATCAAGTAGGAAGGACCATCTGAAGAATTTTTCGATTTTGTCAGTTCTTTCTCTTCTTCTTGAGATTTATCGTACAAACTTGTATAATCAGAATACAGCGACTTAATCATGCTGACGTCTGATTCTTCTACTGGTATTTTAGCTAAAAACAGGGGAATATTCTCGATACCGGAGATTTCATAAATCTCTATCTTAGCGTTAATATCCCCTTCTATTTGGTGATATTTCTTTTCAAGCTTTTTTCCCGATTCGCCTAAAAATGGGATATACAAATAGGTATAATCGTCTTTAGTAGTCGAAGGGACTTCAGGACCTCCTCGTTGACCCATAATTATAACATCGTCTGGGCGTGCCCTCCCCCATGTAGTCACTGGTTCTCCTTCAACTTTTTGAAAATAACAGACTTCCGACATACTATGGTTACAGGATGTAACATATTTAAAGTCAGATTCAGTTTCCATTCTGTTCTTCTCCAGGCATTATCAACTTGACTGTAACCGCCGGCTCATCTTTGCCTTCCTTCTTTTCATATTCATACAGCGCCGCAGAACAGAGCATCTTGAATATTTCAACATCGGGCTCCTTGAAGACATCTGGCTTGTGGTATGTTGCCATGATGAACATATCGGCTGCGCCGGAAACCACGGTCATGTTCTTCCTTTCCATCTCATCCTCAGGTAGCGGGTTCTCTTCCAAGTACCTGACTACAGAATGATCGTCTGTGTATAATGCTCGGCAGAATCCGTATATCCAATCGTCTATGCATCCGCGACCTTTGAGGAAATCCAGCGCTCTAACGTAATGGTCATCCTGATGCATAATAAGAGAACGTGAGTTAAGGGATTTCAATCTGATGCTAATCGGCATTTCTATCAAAAGCGAATATTTACTAGAAGACGGAATTTCCGCTCCATTTGTACACTCTGCTGCAGGAATCTTCAATTTTAACGACGATTCCGTCGACTTCCATCTTACAAAGGAGTCCATACACATCCACATCTGTACCAGGTACGAATGCAGTGATGTCTTTTTCTATGGATTTGTATGGGAGACTGTGCTCTGGAGATTTGCGTAATATGACTTCGATCCTCCCCATGAGTATGCTTTCTGCCATAATAAAATTGTTAAAAATTAAGCTATTTCAATACGACTTTGAGGTCGCTTGCGTCCGTTTTGCGTTCGATTTGCGTCCGCGGTTAAATCCCCTGCAACTCGCATATATCAGACATGAGAACACGTACAGAGGTATCCACAACAAGGCATAATAGTTGAGTGTCGTGTATAACTGTCCGTTTGAATACACTTTCGCGACTGGCCATAACAGGTATCCGTAGAAGTCCATCAATGTGTCCAGGCTTCCTGTTACAACCAATACAACCAGGACCGGAAGCGCCAGCGTGATAACAAGTCTTGGAGCTGTCGGAAAAAGGAATTTGGCCCATTCAAATTTTTTCTTCATTGAAATCACTTCGCTTACATCACAAAAATACCTATCATTAGTCCGAGGCTTAGCAGCATAACTTCCAAAAAGACACAATGCCAGTAACGCCCAACTGCAGCTTTCGATATCATCCCCAGATTGAAAGCCAGTAGGTAATAGAACGAGAACATGCCGGTAATCAGTCCCAGCATGAACGAAAGCGGATAAATCAACATTCTGATATTTCCTGGCAGTATGCTTTGGAACGCGAATCCCAGCACTACAGCTACCGCGCTGAATTGGATTACTGAGATTGCGACCATGAATAGATTATTGGATCAACCATTAAAGCATTTTCCAAACTGGAAAACTCTGGTAATAAAAGCCATAAAAGCCACAAAATCCATATTATATAGTATGGCAACAAGGAGAGGCGTAAAGGAACTCAAGATTGAAGACGGGCAAAACAGCGGGGTGTGCGACTTCTGTCAGGAGAAAGGAAAGATGTTCAAACTACTGTCGAGGCACAGAAAATACAGATTCCTGAACGTGTGCTCAGACTGCCTTACAAAGATAAGGTCAGGTTTCAATAAACAGAGAAAATAAAAAAAAATTCCAAAATCTTCTCATCGCTTCCTTCTCGATTTGCTGCTCGTTGCTCTTCTGCTTGGACGCTTCGCTTTTGGTCTCCTGACTTTTGGCAGGTTTATCTTCTTGATGAAAGCCTTCTCAGAGAAGAACGCCAAGTAGAGTATCGGTAGTATACCCAAAGTATTGAAGATCCATAGCACGACGAACCAGAACTTATGTTTCTGTGTCCCAGCGTGCCATAATGCAAGCCCCTTCCATATCAGAACCCACACCATCGTGACCATATAGGCGGTCGGGTCGGCGTACAGATATGCAAGGAACAAAGCTGCTGAGCTCAATATAGCTTCAAACATCGTTTTTATTCCTCCTTATCATTTTATCTTCTTCAGGAGCATCAACACACCCTCGAATTCGTGCGCCAATGACTCTCCTAAAGACGTCAACTTAACAATTTTGATTCGTCCTTTCTTCTCGAAATCGACTAGTGCCAGTTTCTTGAAATGGTCGAGAAGCTTGACCGTGTGAGAATAAGTGCAATCTATCTCCTTTGAGAGCACAGTGGCGTATTTCGGCTCCCCTTTCAGGCTTACTATCAGAAGGACTGGTTTTGAATGCAGAAACAAATTATGTACTGGATCCTTCCTTTTCACGGCTGGCATTGCTATCTGATAAATACTTACATTTTGGGTATATTTATTTAAAACATATCCTTTGGAACACATATTACAAAGAATATTGTTTTCACTTATCAGTGGTTTAACAAATTTATTTTAGTCTGAAATGATTAAAAGTATTGAAGGCGTTTGAATTGTTGACGATAAGACCACCCGTAGTCGCGGGCACATTCTACGACATTGAGCCTGAGAGGCTGAAGAAACAGATATCGGTAGCCATGAAAAGGGCGGAAAGCGATGGTACAAATAAATTGAAGAAGGGATACAATGCGGTCATAGTTCCGCACGCGGCATACCAGTACTCGGGATGGGTCGCAGCTAAATTCTATTCCCTACTTGACGAGGACTCGCCCAAACGATATATCATATTGGGGCCGAACCACAGCGAGACCGGGTCGAACTTCGCAATAACCAACAGGGGGCTGTGGAAGACTCCGTTAGGAGGCGTAGTCGTGAACACGGATATGGCCGACAGGCTGATAGAGAGATGCGCATTGATAAAGAACGACTTCATGCCTCACCAGAACGAAAGGTCCATAGAGGTACAGCTGCCTTTCCTGCAGTACAAGCTCGGCGAAAAGTTCCAGTTCGTCCCGATATCTGTATACGGGAACGGATTCGACGACACTTACGCGGATTCTTGCAATCTGGTGGGGGAGGCGATAGCTGATGAGGTAAAAAACAGCGGAGAGAAATGGATGATTATAGCAACAACTGACTTCTCGCACTACGTGCCTAGGCATGTAGCCGAAGAAGTCGACGGCGAACTGATAAAAGCCATATCCAAGCTCAACCCCAAATCGCTTATGAGAAAGATAACGGATAGCCACGCGAGCATATGCGGATTCGGGCCCGTCGCAATCGCCATGACCGCGGCGAAGAGTATGGGATCGAAAAGCGGCAGGCTGCTGAGATACTCCACATCGGCGGACACGACTGGCGAAGACGAATCCGTTGTTGGGTACGCCACGATTCTGCTTTAGAAATCCCGCAATAATTTAATACTCTATCTAAGTAATTCTAATTATGTCCGACGAAATTGACAGGAGTTCCATGCTCAAGCACGCGCTCATAAACGCCGTGCAATACAAAGGGAAGACCAAGGCTAACGCAGTCATAGGGAAAATACTTGGCGAGAACCCAGAATTGAAGTCCAGGCTGAAGGATGTATCGTTATTGGTAAAGGAAGTCGTGGACGAAGTCAATACAATGTCCCTGCATGAGCAGAAGGACAAGATGATGGAACTGGGAATAGAGATGGAGAAGAAAGGGGGAGAAGATGATTACGGTCTTCCCGAACTGCCGAACGTCGGCAAGGATGTCGTCATGAGGATGGCCCCCTATCCTTCCGGACCCCTGCACATAGGCAACGCGAGGATGGTGGTGCTGAACGACGAGTACGTGAAGAGGTACAACGGAAAACTGATTCTTGTGTACGACGACACCATCGGAAGCGAAGAGAAGGGACTGATTGAAGGCGGATACAGATTGATAAAGGATAGTCTGGATTGGATGGGAGTGACTGTCCATGCAGAGTACTACAAGTCCGACAGGATGGAGATGTTCTACGATTATGCGAGGAAGATGATCGAAAAAGATTGGGCATACGTCTGCCTTTGCACTGCCGACAAACTAAGGAACGATAGGAAAGAGAAGACCGAATGCGAACACAGAAAGCAGAAGGTAGAGACCAACCTCAAGCTGTGGGAGAAGATGCTCAAAGGGGATTTCAACGAAGGGGAGGCGACGGTCAGGCTGAAGACCGACATGCAGCACCCGGATCCCGCATTCAGGGACAGGGTATTGCTGAGGGTGTCAAACAGGAACCACATACGGGTCGGTGACAAATACCACGTATGGCCGATGCTCGAGTTCTCGTGGGCTATAGACGACCATGAGCTCGGAATGACGCACATACTGAGGGGAAAGGACCTGATAATAGAAGACGTGATGGAGAAGTTCATCTGGGACAAGTTCGGATGGGAGCATCCAGAATTCCTGCACTACGGAATACTGAAATTGGAAGAGGCTAAGCTGAGCAAGAGCAAGGCGAGAGCTGCGATAGAAAATGGCTCACTTACCGGTTGGGACGACCCCAGGACATGGTCACTTCAGTCACTAAAGAAAAGGGGGATACAGCCTGATGCGATAAGGATATTTATAATAAGGATGGGAATGAGCCTGTCGGACATTTCTGTCCCGGCAGAAATACTATATGCCGAGAACAGGAAACTCATAGACTCGGATGCAAAGAGATATTTCGGCGTGTTCGACCCGATCAAGATATCGATAAAGTCGGTAAAGGAAGGGACAATCGGTGATTGTGCCAAAGCACCATCACATCCCGAGTACCCGAATCATGGCGAGCGAACAATCCCCGTCGACCTAGACAACGTATACATAGAAAGGAAGGACTACGAAAGGCTGAAGGGGGAAAAAGTTGGCCTGATGAATTTCTGCACAGTAAAGCTCGGCAAGGAAGCAGAGTTCATATCGACTGACATATACATGGACGACCCCAAGATACACTGGGTGAGCGAGACGAACGCTAAGGCCAGAGTGATAATGCCTGACGGAGGAGAGAAGACAATTCTCGTCGAACCCGGCATGAAGGACGCCAAAGAAGGTGACGTGATACAACTCGTCAGGACGGGATTCTGCAGGATTGACAAAATCGGAAAGGATATAGTTTTATACTTTGCTCATAAATAAGATTAACGGGAACTTGAAAAATTCCTTGAAATTTGAAAAAGATGTGATCAATAATGGTCGAAAACACTGAACTACCTAAGGAAGTCGTTGACAAGGCATTGCAACTTGTCGAAATTGCGAAGAATGCGGGTAAAATCAAGAAAGGCATAAACGAGACTACCAAATCCATAGAGAGAGGCGAAGCCAAACTCGTGCTGATAGCGGGAGATGTAGAACCTAAGGAGATAGTGATGCATATTCCAGCAATCTGCGGCGAGAAGAAGATTCCTTTCATGTACATCCCTAACAAGAGGGAACTTGGAAGAGCGGCTGGTCTTGACGTGCCTTCAGCAGCAATCGCAGTTGAAGATGTCGAAGATGGCAAAGACTTACTTAAGGAAGTACTGTCAAACTTAGGATAAGTGATTGAATGTCTGATGCTGTTCCAGCAGAAGTATTACAGGTATTGGGAAGAACCGGAGTTAGGGGAGTCATACAAGTAAGGTGCAAGGTGCTTGAAGGACACAACAAAGGAAAGATACTTGTCAGGAATGTGATAGGTTCGACTAGAGTGAGCGATGTACTTATGCTAAGGGAGACTGAGATGGAGTCTTCCGGAAAGTTCAGCTCCAAGTAGAAGTGATTTAATGAAGTGCTCCTTTTGCGACAAGGTCCTCAAAGACGGTACGGGCAAGATGTTCGTGAAGAATGACAGTACCATATACTATTTTTGCTCCAGCAAATGCGAGAAGAACATGAAGCTGGGAAGGAACCCTAAGAAAATCAAGTGGGCCAAAAGACCGAAACAGAAGTCGTCGAAGTAAAGGTTATTAAATTCCGCATTCCAAACTAATTCTTACCGTGATGGACGGACAAAGGGCCAGTAGATCAATGGCAGATCGCCACCTCGGCATGGTGGAGAGGATAATCCCCACAAGCTTCGGGTTCGAGCCCCGACTGGTCCACTTTACAAAAACCACTGTGAAACATTTTAAAGCATTTAAATAGATTATAATAGTTATTAAATTGAATTACTTACAGAATCGAGTGAGAAAATGGCAAAAGAAAAGTATAACAAGAAGGACATACCCGAAAAAACTGAAAAACCTGGAAGGCCGCAAAGCGACAGGGGAAGTAGAGTCATAATCAGGGTATTGGGAACTGACCTAGATGGGGAGAAACAGGTCAAGACGGCGATGATGAAGGTAAAGGGAGTCAGCCACTCGTTAGCAAATGCAATCTGCAAGGCGGCAAACATCAAGCCCGACAGGAAGCTTGGTTCGTTCACCGAAAGTGAGATAGAGCAGCTCGAAGACTGCATAAAGAACCCTGCGAAACTCGGGATACCATCGTGGTTATTCAACAGAAGAAAGGACATAGAAACCGGAGAGATATTACACGTGAGTTCTACCGATGTGGATGTCACCAAGAAATTCGACGTCCAAAGGATGGTAGACAAACAAACGTACAAAGGAGTCAGGCATATGCTCGGACTTCCGGTGAGGGGTCAGAGGACCAAAAGCTCCTTCAGGAAAGGTAAGACAGTTGGCGTGGTAAAGAAAGCCAACAGAGTACAACCTAAATCTCAGAAGAAATAACAAGTGATTGAATGAGAAAATCAAAGAAAAAATACAAGAGACCAAGGATACTCTGGAACACAGCTAGAATAGAGAAGGATAAGGAACTGAAAATGAAATTCGGACTTGTCAGAAAAAAGGAAATCTGGTCGGCTGAAACGTTGCTGAGAAAATATAGAAGACTTGCCAGAAAGCTTGTCGGTGTCAAGAACGAGGAAAACGAAAAGGTAGTTTTAACTAAACTTATAGGAATGGGTATGCTGGAAAAGGGAGCTGTATTGGACGACGTCCTCGGCATGAATGTAGAAGACATACTCAACAGGAGACTACAGACAGTGCTTGTGAAGAAGGGATTGGCCAACACGCCAAAGCAAGCCAGGCAATTGGTCGTCCATGGACATGTAAGGATAGCCGAAAGGACGTCGAAGTCCCCAGGTAGGCTCATCCTCAGGGACGAAGAGGATAAACTCCAGATATCCGAGAAGATAAAGGGTGCTTGATATGAAAGACGACAGACCACTTGCTAAATGGGGGATTGCGAATATCTATAGCACTTCTAACAACACTATGATACATATAACCGACATAACCGGTTCGGAGACCATATCGAAGTACTCTGGAGGCATGATGACCGACAGAGACAGGGACCAAGGATCTCCATTCCCGGCCATGCAGGCTGCCAAAAAAGCGGCAGAAGATGCGATTGAGAAGGGGATAGAAGGGGTCAACATAAAGGTGCGCGCAAGGGGAGGGCATCACAGCAAATCCCCTGGTGCGGGTGCACAGCCTGCCATAAGAGCCATTGCAAGAGCCGGGCTCAGGATAGGAATGATAGAAGACACAACCCCGATACCGCACGATACGACAAGAAGGAAAGGCGGCAGAAGAGGTCGCAGAGTTTAATTTATATAATGACCAATTCATTATACATAATCCGCTCAAGTGATACAATGGAAGTCAAAATACTGGACAAGACGGAAACGAAGGTCAAGTTCCTTGTAAAAGGTATAAGGTCTTCTTTTGCAGGCTCACTTAGGAGAATGATGATTTCTGAAATACCGACTATGGCGATAGAATGGGTCGACTTCAGACTCAACAATTCCGCTATGCCTGACGAGGTGCTTGCGAACAGGATAGGACAGATACCATTGACTTACGACCAGAAGGCATACAACCTTCCGAAAGACTGCAAATGCAAAGGGGAAGGATGCAGCAGATGCCAAGTGAAGCTGTCACTTGAAAAGAAGGGGCCATGCATGGTCTATTCGGACGATCTGAAGTCATCTGACAAGAGCGTCTCGTGCCCGATTGAGAAGGTGCCGATAGTTGAACTTTTTGACGATCAGGAACTAAAATTCGAGGCTACTGCCATTCTCGGAACCGGAAGGGAACATTCCAAATGGAAAGGAGCCATAGTCGGATACAAGAACTTACCGGACATAAAGATAGGGACTATATCAAAGGACGATCAGGAAAAGTTCGTCAATGTATGCCCTAGACATATTTTTGAGATCAAGGGCGGCAAGCTGACAGTCACCGATCCGACCGAATGCATATTGTGCATGAACTGTGCAGAAGCCAGCGAGAAGGGGGAGGTAGAGGTGACTCCTGTCGAAGATTCGTTCGTGTTCAATGTTGAATCCGCGAGCGGATTGAGCGCAGAGGAGATAGTTCTGTCGGCATTGCAGACTCTCGATGGCAGACTGAAGGAATTCAAAAAGCAGGTCAAAAAACTGAAATAACTGACCGTAGATTTATTTCTTAAATCCATATTTTAAATACGATGCACTCCATCTCTTAACAAATAGCGGGGGTCGCCTAGTCTGGTCGATGGCGCGGGGCTTAAGATTTCGAATCTTAAGCGCAGAAATTCAAGATGATGAAATTAGATACCCCGTGGCTTAGTGCCTTCGAGGGTTCGAATCCCTCCCCCCGCATAAGTGATGATATGGCGATAAGTGGAATATGCATGAGGTGCAACAAACCCTCTTTGGCGCTGTACTCTTGCAAAGCGTGCGGGAGCAGATGCTGCCCGACTTGCGTGGACTCCGCTACGGGATTCTGCAAGTTGTGCAGAGGCATCAGGAAATCGTGATTAACGGTCAAAATACTTTTAAACTTTCTTTTAGATGTAGTAATAATGAAACAGGGAGATTTTGTAAAAATAGACTACGTCGGAAGCATAAAGGGCACCGACACCATATTCGACCTCACAAAAGCGGATGTCGCCAAGGAAAAGGGAATATTCAACCCTGACGGAAACTATAGCCCAGTTGTTCTTATACTCGGATCTGGATTTGTCATAGGGGGTCTGGACGAGGAGCTCCAGAAGATGGAAGTCGGTGAAAAAAAGAAGATAGAGATACCTCCTGAGAAGGCTTTCGGTGAAAAGAAAGAGGATATGATAAGACTCATACCTGAGTCTGTATTCAAGGATCAGAACCTTAACGTATCGCCCGGATCTGTAGTGAGCATAGGCGATATGAAAGGCAAGATATTGAGTGTGGATGGAGGAAGAATCAGAGTGGATTTCAACCACCCGTTGGCAGGAAAGACCATAGCATACGATATAGAGGTTTTAGAACTGGTCAAGGAACTGGACGAGCAGATACAATCGGTAGTTGACTATTTTACCAGGATCGGGAACTCTGAAATAAAGACCACCGGAAAGGAAGCGGATATAATAATTAAGAAAGACGTGGATGTCATAAGGCCCGTGAAAACCCTCATTGCTCAGACTGTGATGAAATGGTGCGATATTGAAAAGGTGAAATGGACTGAAGTGTTCGAAAAAAGAGAAACCGAAAAAGACGAGCATGAGACCACCGGAAAATAAATACTTTCATAGTCGATTTTAATATTAGAACAGTTCTCAGGTGTCAAAATGGGTATGAAGCAGATGGAGAGACCAAGGATGAAAGGTAGGATTGAAAAAATCAACAAAGACGACGAAGATATATTGTCACTTATCCAGGAAAAACAGACAAGGATAAAAGTGATCGGCTGCGGTGGGGCTGGAAACAACACCATAACGAGACTCCTACAAGTGGGAATAACCGGCGCTGAGACCATAGCCATAAACACTGACGCCCAGGATCTTTTGTATACAGACGCCGACAAAAAGATACTTATAGGGAGGGAACTCACAGGCGGACTTGGGGCCGGGGCGGATCCGAAGCTTGGAATGGAAGCGGCAAAGGAAAACAAGGACGAGATAAAGGAGGCGCTGAAAGGATGCGATATGGCTTTTATAACGTGCGGACTTGGAGGCGGGACAGGCACCGGAAGCGCACCTGTTGTGGCCGAGATAGCCAAGAATCTGGGCGCTTTGACTGTCGGAATAGTGACGTTGCCGTTCTCAATGGAAGGGAAACACAGGATGGACAACGCCAAATTCGGGTTGGCAAACCTTGAAGGGAACGTCGACACTCTGATAGTCATACCGAATGACAGACTGCTGGAAATAGTCCCGGATGTCAGCATATCGACCGCATTCAAAATCGCTGACGAGGTGCTGGTGAACGCAGTGAAAGGGATAACCGAACTCGTGACCAAGCCTGGCCTAGTCAACTTGGATTTTGCCGATGTAAGGGCTGTGATGGGGAACGGCGGATTTGCGATGATAGGAATGGGTGAAAGCGATACCGACAACAGAGCTTTCGAAGCTGTCGAAAAGGCTCTCAACAATCCGCTTCTTGCGATTGACGTCGAAGGTGCGGAAGGCGCTCTCATAAACGTCACTGGCGGCCCAAACGTCACACTGAGGGAAGCACAGCAGATAGTCGAAACTGTCTCATCAAGACTGTCTGAAAACGCAAAAATAATATGGGGATCACAGGTATCGGAGGAGCTCGGCGAGAAAGTCAGGGCGCTGATAGTCGTTACCGGAGTCAACAACCCTCACGTCTTCGGCCTTGAGAAGAGAGGCAGGAAGAAGAAGGATATCGAAAACGTCCTCGGCGTAGAATTCCTGGAGTAAGGTGAACATATGAAACTTGATATCAAAAACAGACTTCAAAATTATTTGAGAGTTATGAAAATATCCAAGAAACCCAACTCGGATGAGTTTTGGAGTTCGGCTAAAATATGTTTCGTCGGGCTGATAGTGGTCGGGATAATAGGATACATCGTCTACCTTATATCCATACTGGCGCCTCTTGGATAAAAGATATCTTTATAACACTTTGGACTTTAATTAATGGTAAGACGTCTTGTTTGTAATGTGATTATATGATATACGCCGTGAAGACTGTAGTCGGAAGAGAAAACATAGCGATAGACTCGATTTCGACTAAGGCCATTGCAGAAGGTTTGGACATAGGTGCCTTGGTACACCCGGAAGAGATCAAAGGATACGTCTTCGTAGAGGGCGATCTGGAAGACATCGAGAAAGTGTCAAAACTGGTACTGCATGTGAGGGGAATCATAAAGAAGAACATGAACATAAAGGAGATACACAGGTTCCTCAACCCGATGAAAGTCGAGGTCAAGCTGAACATCAAGGACATAGTGGAAGTTATAGGTGGGCCATTCAAGGGTGAAAGAGGCAAAGTAACAAGATACGACAAGACCAAGAGGGAAATCACTATAGAACTATTGGATGTGACTGTCCCCATACCTATAACGGTAAATGTCGAGTTCGTGAAACTATCGGAAAAGGTGCATGAAAAGTAAAATATTAAAGCTTGCTTCTAAAAGTTATTGCTTAGTGAATTGATATGCCAGGAAAAGACAAGATAGAACTTTTGGTTGAAGGAGGGAAGGCTGGACCTGATCCTAATTCCGCCCAGAAATTGTCAGCATACAAGATGAATATAGGAGAAGTATTCCAAAAGGTCAATTCAGAAACCTCCGAGTACAAAGGCATGCAGGTACCAGTCGAGATACTCATAGACAAGGACACGAAAACTTTTGAGATAAAGGTCGGGATGCCTCCAACGTCGAGCATGCTGAAGAAAGAGATGGGGATTGCGAAGGCAGCATTCCCATTGGAAGAAGAGAAGATGATGACTGACAAAGTCGTAGGAAACCTTTCTATGGAACATATCGTCAAAGTTGCCAAGATAAAGATGAAACAGATGCTGGTGAAAAACGACTTGAAGGAAGCCGCCAAACAAGTCATCGGTACAGTCGTTTCCATGCAGGGAATACGCGTGGAAAACAAAATGCCTAAAGAGATAATAGAAGAAATAAAGCAAGGCAAATGGGACCAATCATTTACCCAGTAGTTTTGAAGCCTCTTTTATAGCGGGCGTATTTTACGGATTCGACATATTACATACCTATTTGTGATGCTTCCAATCGACTATCAATTCACTGAACACTGCGAAAGGTAGCGCCACTACCGCGGCGATTACGATGACGTCTGTCGTTATGGCGGCATCAGTCGCATAATGTATCGCTATCAGATCCTCTGTCACGCCCATCAGGAGGCCCACTATAAAGAACTCTAATATCCTGTGAATATGCCGCTTTTCGATCCAATTCAGCAATCCACGCTTTTTTGTCATTTTCATAATGTTTTTAAGTCTTTTTGAACAAATAACTTTACTAATTAACCCGAATACTGCTTCGGCAGGAGGGACGAAAATGTCAGAAAAAATAATCGAACTAGTAAAGGAAGCACGTGGTAATTCTAAAGAAAGGAAATTCTCGCAGAGCTTTGACATTATAGTTAATCTGAAGTTGATGGACACCAAGAAACCTGAAAACAGGTTAAACGAGATAGTGACACTTCCCAAAGGACGCGGAAGAGACGCCAAGATAGTCATTTTCTCTGATACACTGAAAGGGGACGATTATACGACTGTCGGATCTGATGGTATATCATCTCTAGCGTCTGACAAAAGGAAGATGAAGAGGCTCACAGCAGATGTTGATTTCTTCATGGCAGACCCGAAACTTATGGTAGCCATAGGCAAGTCGTTGGGTAAAGTGCTAGCTCCGAGAGGGAAAATGCCTACCCTGATAACAGGAGAACCTGGACCGATGATAAACAGGTTCAAGAAGAGTGTCAGGGTGAAGGTGAAGGACTCTCCGGTAGTGCAGTGCCTAGTCGGTATCGAGGGGATGAGCGATGAGGACGTGGCGTCAAATGTGAAATTCATTTTGAATTTCTTGGAAAAGAAACTACCTAAGGGCAGGAACAATATAGGAAAGGCCATGCTGAAGTTGACAATGGGAAAGCCAGTAAAGGTAGAGATATAGGTGCTTGTATGGTAAACCAAAGGAAACTCGAAAAGTCGGAAAAGACCAAGGACCTGATAGAGAGTTATCCGGTCATAGGAATCATAGACATGCATAAGATGCCTAGCAAGCAGTTGCAGGAGATAAGGAAGAACCTCAGAGGCGTGGCCGTGATAAAGATGACAAAGAAGAGCATCCTCAAGTACGCCCTTGAAAAAGTGGACGATGACAGGGTGAAGATGATAGAGGAACATTTGCCTAAACAACCGGCATTCATGCTGACGGACATGGAGCCATTTAAATTATATGCATTGACTAAGAACATGAAATTCAGAACATTCGCCAAGGAAGGTGACGAAAGCGGTGAAGACATATGGGTGTATGCCGGTCCGACCAGTCTCATGGCAGGTCCTGTTATAAGTGAGTTTCAACAAGCTGGCGTGACTGCTGGAATAGAGAGCGGAAAAATATCTATAAAGAAAGATAAGCTGATTGTCAAGCAAGGAGAGGCAATAGATTCCGCGAAGGCAAATATACTTAGGAAACTCAAGATAGAACCAATAGAAATCACGTTAGACATAGTCGCCATATATGAAGACGGTGCAGTTTATACGGAGGATGTGCTGAGTACAGTACTCAGAATTCCCGGTATGCTAAGTGAGGCATTCAACAGTGCCATGAACCTGTCAGTTTCGATTGCGTATCCGACCAAAACCAATATAGGATATCTGTTATCAAAAGCTTCTATGGAAGCGAATGCCATAGGCAATTTGGTGGATAGCAACAAGAATGAAGGAAAGAATATGGAAGAGAAAGACGGCACTAATGAAGTGACCGAAAACGAACAGGATAATACAATTACAGAAGAAGCCCCAAGCAAAGAAGCAAATATAGAAGAAGCTGAAAATACGGAGGTGTAAGCTGATGGAATACATATATTCAGCATTGTTGCTTCATTCAGCTGGACAACCTATAACAGGAGATAACGTCAAGAAAGTCCTCGAAAGCGCAGGTATAACCCCTGACGAAAGCAAGATCAAAGCATTGGTAGCCAGTCTGGACGGTGTCAATATAGAGGAAGCTCTAGCAAAATCGGCAATAACTGTTGCCGCAGCGGCGCCGGTAGAAGTTGCAACTAAAGCTGAGGAAGAAGACGATAGTAAGAAAGCTGAAGAAGCCGCAGCAGGTTTGTCTGCCTTATTTGGATAAACACGACTACCTTGAATTGAAAGTGTGTCTATGAATGAACTCATCAAACTCACAGAAAAAATAAAGGATGAGAATCTAAGGAAACTGGTAGTGGATTTTCTTGAAAATCCGTGTTTATCCAATAAGCATTTTAAAAAATATCCCAGAGCGGATATAGAGACCGCGGCTACGCCGTTTTCTATTTCTGGCGGGTTCCCAGTAGAAAGGGATGTACTAAAACATACTAAGGCTCTAGCAGAGCTTTGCGAAAGTAACGCGAAAATTCTTAATGAAGAATATGGCATCAAACTGAACCAGGACGATCTGATAGCAGCTGCCATACTTCACGATCTGATGAAAACTTATGAATGGGAACGTAAGAACGGACAACTTGAACACACGGGTATCATGCTTGACCACACGATGCTTGCGACAGCCGAACTTTATCACAGGGGATTTTCCGAGGGTGTGATACACATAGTGGCATCGCATTTCGGCGAGAATGGACCTACTCCTCCGAGAAACTTCGAGGCTCTGTTGTTTCACCAACTGGACAACATGCTTTCAATAATAGAATATAGGCATGAAGCCTCAAAGGAGTCGCCTGAGTCTCAGTTTCAAATGATGCTTTTGGATGAGGAAACGATAAAAAAACTGGGTGAGCTGTCTGAAATTGAAAAAGCTGATAGGAAAGATGATGAATAGCCAGGATTTTGAACAGCTTGTCGAAGATGGTCAAGAGTTCATAAAGAATCTGGCCGATTCTGAAAGGGTCCTTCTACTGCATCATTCCGACATAGACGGTTATTCTTCGGCTGCCTTGTTCATCATCGGGCTGAAAAAACTCAACATCAATAACGTAGATGCCATCGACATGGATGTCGGCCAGATTGAGCCTTTCCTTGAAACCGAAAAAGCCCGCGAATATGACAAAATCATCATAGTCGACATAGACATCCCGCAACTTAAAGGGCGCCTGAATGGATTTGATGCGAAACTGTTGATACTGGATCATCACATACCTAGAAAAAACCTCAACGGCAAAAATATAATCTACATAAACCCTAGATTCAAGGACGAGGAGATATACCAGCCGGCGAGTTATGTCTCGTATAAATTCCTTTCTGGAATAACTGACATGAAAGAACATGAATGGCTAGCCGTGCTCGGAACCGCAGGGGACTACGCGTACGAAGACTGCAGGGACCTTATGGACAAATGGACCGATGCTAGGGAGAAGGACGATGTCCCAAAGACCGAATTCTGGAGAGTGGGAAACATATTATATAGTGCGATATTGTTGGCCGATTTGGACTACAAAGAATCCATGAAACCGTCAGACATACTGAAACTGCTCGTAGAGGCTCGTGGTCTGGACGATATAAAATCAGATTATAGACTAAAGGAGGCCGACAGGAAGTTCGGTGAAATTTACGAAGCGACTGAAAAGGAATTTTGGAAGAATTCTGAAGAATTCGGTGATATAATAATTTCCACGATACGGCCCTCCATAAAAAAAGTAGGTGGCCCTCTGATTACCCGTGTGAGCACTGAACACAAAGACAAAATAATCTTCCTGCTGGAGAAGAGAGGAGACATTTTCAAAATACACGCAAGATACCAGCTAGGTACCATACATCTTGGCAAATTGATGGAAAAATTCGGCATCGGTGGAGGGCACAGACATGCAGCCGGAGGATCCATCAAGATAACAGAATTAAAACCTTTCAAAGAGAGACTGATAAAAGAACTCAGTTCCCTAAGAAAATAACTCATCGGAAGTGTGCTCCCTCGAAAAAGGGGTATACCATACGGCCCAAACTTATTCTATAAGGTGTGAATAATGAACTGCATAAGATGCAAATCCCATCGCGTGATGAAATTTGTCGACGGACACGATCATAAGAGAGTGTTCTGCAAAAGTTGCGGAAGGAGTTACCTTGACCAATTACCCATCGCTAAGGTTCCGCATGAAGACCAGAAGACTATCGTCGGTCTAAACGCTGGATTGTACTATAGACCTGGCATACTGCAGTTCAGATAAATTGGAGGTGTAAATATGTTAGAGATAACTAGCATTGGATTTGATGAAAGAACTGGGAGAATCAACGCTATGAAAGGAAAATTCATCCCCAGTCATAGAAAATTTTTATAACTTTTTTAATTTGCCTTGGGTTCGGTAGGTGAGGAAAGGACTAATCCCACGAGGAAATCGATTTTTTGCGTCCTCATCCTCACCGATTATTTGTTATATTTCAGTACTACGAACAAATGCATTTTCTCATATGGGTCGAGCTCGACCTTATCCACTATCTCAAAATGTTCCTTGAGTTCTGACAAACATTCTCTATATATTTTTCTTGGCGATTCAGTCACATCTATACTCTGGGATTTTATCGCTATCATGGCGTATCCTCCCTTTTCCAAAAACTTCTCGGCATTCCGGATAAGTAGTGGTATCTGATCTTTGCTAGCCACATCCTCAAATATCATGTCGATTCCTCCGAATATCATGTTGGCATATTCTTCCGGTTTCCTGGCGTCGCCTAGAATCGGAACTATGTTTTTCCTTATCTCTGCATGAGGTATGAGGTCTCTCAGTACCCGTTCGGCTATTTCAATCCCGTATATCATTCCTTCCTTTCCGACTATATCAGAAAAATGAGAAACTGTCGTGCCGGAAGCCGCGCCCAAATAGAGAACTGACATGCCTTTCTTCAAGGGAAAAATTTTCAATTTTTTCTTCATGGCAGCGGCTGGTTTACTTCTATAAACGTCCCATATTCTATACTCTTTCTTACCCGATTTTACTGTCTCTTCGCCGTATACTGTTTTACCAGGAACCAGATTCAGGGTTGCGAATTTGTTCCCTATGAGATATACGCCGTCAAAATCCTTGTATGCAGTTATCTTACTGTAAGACATTCAACGACCCCGCTTCTTGACGGTTCTTCCCAATATCTCTTTCACCTTCTCATCCAAGTCTTTCTTAAGTTCCTTTTCATTGTGTTTGTCAGAATACTGGTCAAGCTTAGCGGCGATTGATATCTTGGATGATATGACCCTTGAGAGTTTCCCACTGAGTGCCTTTGGCGCTTTCTGGACATACGGATGCATTATTATCACACCGTGCTTAGGACTCTTCCCTTTACCTTTCAAGTGCCTGAAAAGTGCCTTTTCTGCCCCAAGCAGCTGTATCGTGCTCGAAGGCATCCTGGCAAGCTTATCCAGTCCGCCGGAGAGTGATATAAGTTTTGCAGCAAGCATCGGACCAGCTATCTCTCTGGTGTTCGGAGCTATCTCTTTCAAAACTTCGTCCATGTAATCCATCACTCTGGACCTCAACTCATAAAGTTCGCTTATCTCCTGCGCGAACATTTTAACAGCCTCGGAATCCTTCTTGTCGAATTCCATTCCCATGCTCTTTTCTCTGTAATAAGAAAGTTCCGGGTGGTCTATATTGTTCCTGTATCCGAATTTTCCGACTATCTCTGCATATTTCTCGTTGTTCCTTACTAGTTTTGCCATCTCAGGAAAATGAAGGCCGTACCACTCCATCAGTCTTTCTGCTAGGATGTTGGTCGACTTGTCAAGCTCATCTATGGCACCTATAAGTTGTATTATCAGTTTGTCCTTGCCTACAGACTCCCTTATCCTCGCTTTAGTGAGCTCCACATTAACCTTACTGATAATCTGGTTGAATTCCGCGGCAGTTTTTACAATGCCCTTTTCAACCGCAAATTTAGGAAGAAGCTTATTTATGAAATCACTCTTGCCTTTCTCTATAATGTCGTATCCTTCCTTCTCCAGTCGTTCCTTGACCTTTCTCTCTTCGTCTATATACCCGGATCCAGAAAGCTTCAGTTTCCCTGCGACCTCTTCTGGGTTCTTCCCGAACTTCTCAAATGTTATTATCTCTTCTTTTTTTTCGTCAATACCGAATATTCCTATGTATGTAGTGACTATCTTCGCTTCCATAGTTTCTTATTTAGTTAGTAAAACTTTAAATGTTAGTTTAAAATCATAGTATTGAAGGGTTCGATGTTTAAATGGCAATGAAATTATTATTGACGATGGCGCTCACGCTCACAGTGATGTTCGGACTACTGTTTGGTATCGTAGCGGCATTTGGATACTATTACGGACTGTCGTGGTCTTGGGTTGTCATCCTGGCGCTTGTGATAGTTTTCCTGCAGTGGGCTGTGGGACCAAGGATAATCTGGTGGACGACCAACATGCGGCTTCTTGAAAGAGACGAATATCCGTGGTTGCAACAGTCTATCGTGGAAATCTGCAGGAAGAACAAGGTGCCCGTGCCGAGGATAGCCATAGTCCGGTCTGGTGGACCCAATGCGTTCGTGTTCGGAAGGACTCCGAGTTCGGCGACGCTTGCCGTGACAGCGGGTCTGCTCAAATCTCTCACTAACGACGAAGTGAAAGCGGTGGTGGCGCATGAAATCGGACACATCAAACACATGGACATGATAGTCATGACTGCTGTCTCTGCCATTCCAGTGATAGCATATTATATAGCAAGGTTTTCCGTTTTCGCGCCGAGTAAAAACGACAGGAAGCAGAGCGGATCGGCGATTCTGGTTGGCGTCGCGGCTTTCCTGGTATATTTCATAACGAATCTCTTGGTGCTCTCGCTGAGCAGGTTGAGGGAGTACTACAGTGACAGATTTGCGGGCGAGAATGTCAATCCCGTGTTTCTTGCAAATGCGCTGGCTAAAATAACATACGGTCTCAGCATTTCAGACAAAGGGGAAAACGTCGCCGTAAGGTCTTTCTATATAGCAGACCCCATGACGTCTAAAATGGATGTTTCTATGTTGCGCGAGAGCCATATGAAGCTGGACTTGAATGAAAAAGAAATCGAATCCGCCATGAAATGGGAGAAATCCAATTTGTTCATGCGGATTGGGGAAATTTTCAGGACACATCCACTTACATATAAAAGAATACAGGCTTTACTCGAAATGAGGGATAGGTAGTTCCATGCCAGACAAAAATCTCAAACGTGGACCGCAAATAATAACTCCCAAAGACGCGGCAATCATTCTGGCGTACAGCAAAACTGAACCTGGGAGTAAAGTAGTCGATGCCGGAAGCGGGAGCGGATTCCTGGCAATGTTCCTTGCGAAATACCTGAATCCGGGAAAGGTGTACACTTATGAGAAAGACGAAAGGTTCGTGAAGCTTGTCAAGGAGAACATCAAAGTATCTGGACTGAGTAATATAATATTGAGGAAGGCGGATGTGACCAACGGTATAAAGGAAAAAAATGTAGACTTGATCACTCTGGACCTCAAGGATGCTGTGAAGGTTATAGGACTAGCCGAACTCAGTTTGAAGAAAGGAGGCGTGCTGTTTGTCTATTCCCCTACCGTGGACCATCTTTTTGGTGCAATCAAAGAGATTAAGAAACATAAGTTTAGGAACATCCGAATAGTGGAAAGCATAGTCAGAGAATGGAAGAGTGAACACACCCTGAGACCGGAAACTAAAGGAATCATGCACACTGGCTTCTTGACATTCGCCAAAAAATTCTAATGAAGGGGTTGTCGTCTAGTTTGGTCTAGGATCGGGGCCTCGGGTGCCTCAGGCCTGGGTTCAAATCCCAGCAACCCCATGTCAGAAACTATCAAGATTTGATTGTTTCACTCTTTTCGCTTTTTCCGGCTTCTGAACTTTCTGGCCAAGCTGAACTTTCACATCGTATGCCGTATACGGTCCTATTGTCTTAGATAGCACATCCGACGGGACATTCCTTAAACTTTCTATTGTCTTAATACCAGAATCGTACAACTTGCGTGCCCTGACTCGGCCTATTCCCTTGAGCTGAACCAATGGCAAAATTTCTTCCCTTATTCCATTCTTGAGAAGCACTCTTGTTTTCTTTATATCATTCAAGATGTCCCTCATACCCAGCAGAAGTGCCAGTTCATATATGGAATAAAGAAGCCAGTCTGCTATCTGCAGTCTCCATCGTATCTCTCCTGGCGCCACCTTGAATCTCCTCAATATGTAATCTTCCGGGCGTTCGTCCATCCACGACTCGAAAAACATGGATGTCTTTATACTTCGCATGAAATCATCAAAGTCCAAATCCCACTGTTCCGGAACGTATCCTAGTATAAGGTGTTCCTTCTGGATCAGAAACTCGTTGACCTCTACTATGTCACTGGATGTTATCGAAATAAGTGGTTTCATCTCTATGGTGTTAGATACTAATTGAATCAGGCCGAACGTGTTCACGTTAGATGAATGTGTCTCCAATGCGGTTATGAACCTATCTGCTGTCATCGGATCCAAGTAAAGTTCAGACACCCTTTTGCCTATTTTCGTGGGAAGTATTTTGTCCCCGATCCTGGTGATAAAATTCCATCCTATGAGACGTTCAAGCACTTCATCTATCTTGTCTCTCATCGAATCTATGTCGCCGTACTGATAAGCATAAAATGTTTTAGAGAAAAACTCGGCGAGGTCTCCCTCCGAACTTACAGTGGAATTTGAAATAAGCGCCAGTATGCTCGACCTAAGGACTGGCTCCATGGCCAGCTTTGACCTTATTTCCTCGGGGTCTCCGGATATGAACCTCTCGAAGAGTTTTTCGGATTCCTTTTCATCCTTGCTTACTAGTATAGCTTCTCCGAATCTATCGTATTGAGGTCTTCCTGCTCTTCCGGCAATCTGTTTGTACTCCATCACTGGTATGTATACGGATCCGAGTCCGCTATAGTATCTCTTGGTGTCCCGAAGTATCACCCTGAAAGCAGGAAGGTTGATTCCCATCGCCAAGGTCGGTGTTGCCGAAATGGACTTTATAATTCCTTTCCTGAAGTTGTCTTCAATCAATCTCTTTTGGGAATTCACGAGTCCGGCATGATGGAAAGCCGTACCGTCTTTTATGCATTCGGAAAGTTTCTTGCACTGCGAAGTCGGTGACCCCAAAGCGCCCAATATTTGATTGGAAACCTCTAACAATTCATCCTTCTCCCCGTTCGACAGTTTTTTGTTCACCGACTTTGACAGGGCCTTGGCTAAACTCTCCGCGTTCCTCCTAGTAGAAACAAAAAATATTGCCTGCTTTTTCATATCCAGCGTATTCTCCATTATGGACGATTCCAGTCCAGCTCCCGACAGGTCATAACCGTCTTTCTCCGAAAATTCTATCCTGTTTCCGACGGCGACTCCCTCGTAAAGCTCCACTGGCCTGAAGTCACTTGAGACGAGTTCGGCCCTCATCCAATCTGAAAGTTCATCGGAATTGCTGATGGTCGCAGAGAGCCCCAATATCTGGGCTTTCGGCACGATTCCCATTAATTGAGTTATCAATAATTCTAATGTCGGTCCTCTAGACTGGTCGTTAATCAGATGTATCTCATCTATAATAACCAGATCTATCTCACTTGTCCAATGAACATTATGTCTTATCAAAGAATCCAATTTTTCCGTAGTACATATTATCATATCGTAGTCCGCGAGTTTAGGCGCTGCTGAATCGAGATTTCCTACGGACATCGCTACCTTCCAGTTTTTGGAGAATAATTTCTTGTAATAAGAATACTTTTCGTTCGCCAGTGCCACAAGAGGGACTATGTATACAACTTTGCACTTCTTTTTGCTCAGCTTGCCTATAGCCGCCAAGGTTGCAATGAAAGTTTTTCCTGAGGCGGTAGGAATGGAGAGTATGACATTCTTCCCGTCGAGAACCCCTTTCTTTATCGCATCCTCCTGAGGCGGATACAGGGAAGTTATGCCCTCTTCAATGAATTTGGATATAAACTTCTCGGGTATTGAATACTTTGACAGCTCTTCTATCTTCATAAGCACTAACCTGTTATGAGTTATTTAATAATTTCAGATTAACTGATTATTTAGGTGCGATTCCGATGAAACGTAAGTTATGTATAGGAATAGAATCTACCGCCCACACGTTCGGAGTGGGCATCATAGATTCTGATGGAAATATACTATCTGACAAGAAGGATATGTTCAGACCTGACCCCGGAAAAGGGATGATACCTAGGGAGGCAGCAGAACACCATACGATTGTTGGACCTAACTTGATTCAAGATGCGCTATCGGAAGCTGGGGTTGGCATCGGTGACATTGATTTGATTTCATTTTCGCAAGGGCCGGGACTCCCTCCGTGCCTTAAGGTCGGCGGAGCCTTGGCCAGATACCTGGCGATTTCTAATGGGATAGACCTGATAGGAGTGAACCACCCATTAGGGCATATAGAAATAGGTAAACTGACAGCGAGTTCATCTGACCCGGTGATTCTGTACCTTTCAGGTGGGAACACACAAGTAATAGCATTCGAAGAGGGATATTACAGAATATTCGGCGAGACCCTTGACACACCCATAGGTAACGCATTGGATGTTGTGGCTAGAGAATTGAAGTTGAAATCTCCTGGAGGCCCTGAGATAGAGCACCTTGCTGAAAATGGCAGTTATATAGAATTGCCATATGTGGTCAAAGGAATGGACATGAGTTTTTCAGGGTTAATAACACACTGCAAGAGACTAGTGAAAGAAGGCATCTCTCCAGAAGACATATGCTACAGTCTTCAGGAAACGTGTTTCTCGATGCTGGCCGAAGTCGCCGAGCGTGCGCTCGCACACACCGGAAAGAATGAATTACTGCTTGTCGGGGGTGTAGCGGCTAATAAACGGCTGAAGAGCATGCTTAATCATATGTGCAATGAAAGAGGAGCGGAATTCCACGCAGTGGACATCAAATACAGCGGCGACTGTGGGATAATGATTGCATGGGTCGGGATGCTGGACTACATGAACGGAAGAAAAACGAGTATCAATGAAAGTGGGTACATAAAGAACTGGAGAAGTGACCAAGCTGAAGTAAATTGGGTCCGCTGATAG
>CAYRSQ010000007.1:0-24652 GCA_964427055.1 uncultured archaeon | reverse complement strand
TGGGAACAAGTCATCGGGATGCCATTCGTGTGGCTATACCACAGAATGATTTACCAAAATACCAGAAGAAGATACATGCAAATACTCCGAGAACAGATATACAAGTTGACTGATGACATACGATCGGAACTTGGAATAGTCGAAGCCGGTTACGAGACACCGGAACTGACAGGGGCTGGAGTGAGAACCGGGGAATAAATCAATCCCTGACAAAACTCAATATTCTATCAACAGTTTCCTTGAGCGTCATGCCAGAAGAATCCAATATGTAGTCAGCGATTTCTCTCTGATAAAAATAATCAAACCCGTATATTCTTTTCCATTCTTTCCGCTCGATTTCCTGACGCTCGGATATCTTTTTCAGTGCCTCTTCAAACGGTATCCCGTCCCGTTCAGCCGTCCTTTTAGCCCTGACCTCCAGAGGTATATCCAACCACACCTTGCAATCACTTATATCTTTCAGGAAATGTATGGCCAATTTTCCGCAAATGACGACCTTGCCTTTCTTCGCCTCGTCAATCTGCAGCTTGTCAAGGCTCCTGTGGAACTCATCGCTCGACCCCTCGGCTGACCGCCATGCCGCAAGTGCTGAATCGGTCTCATTCTTTTTACCAGCGATATCTTTGTGGATTTTTCCCGGTACGAAGTATCTATATCCAAGTTTCTCCGCAAGTAATTTACTCACAGACGTACTGCCAGAACCCGGAGGACCTGAAACCACTATCACATCCATTTTCATAAAAATAATTTGTGTTTGGATAGATTTAATTTGAGTCCAAAACGAAAACTAGTATATGGATATATTGAATATATTCAAACGGAAAAAGAAACGAGAATTTGACACGCTGGACGAACCGTTGCGACCGAGAGACAGAGTAATGCAACCAGACATCAGAAGTAATATTGAAAGTTCATTGTCTCTAAGTCCAAACGAGATGCGGTCTCAGATTGATTTGTTGTCGTCGCAGATGCAGAGCATGAGGTTGCAATACGACGCGATAAACGCGAGACTGCAGAACATAGAACGGATTGTGATCGAGATAAGGAGCTTCTGCAAATGACTATATCGTGAAGTAACTTCCCGATTCTTTCTGTTCCCTGTCAAGCTGGGAGCCAATCTTGTTCGCTCTGGGTCTTCCTGTCTGAGGGTCTTTCCTGAAAGTGACTCCGACCTTTTCTAGGAACTTGTTGAAAGCGACTGTCATGTCATCTATTCCATCAGCCCTTCCTTCGACTGAGGGTTTGCCGAGGAAAACCATGCCTTTATGTCCGACCTGCCCGAGGAAAAGGAGGTCATGATCTATGACAAGGGCACTTTTCTCACGGACTTCCACTATCCTATTTATCATCTTAGACAGCGCAAGTCTTTGCTCCACGTCCAAGAACGCGGACGGCTCGTCCAAGAGATATAGATCGGCATCCTTTGACAGGCACATCGCTATGGACAGTCTTTGCAACTCTCCTCCTGAGAGTTCCGGAACGTATTTCTCAAGCAGTCTAGTTAGGCCCAGTGGGAATATAATCTCTGATTTGTATGTGTCGGTTATCGACGTGACGGTCTCTATCATCTCCCTGACTGTACCCGTGAAGTCCGTCTTTATGTATTGGGGTTTGTATGATATCGAGATGCTATCACTTATCTTTCCTGAGTCCGGCACTATTTCGCCAGCCAATATCCTTGCGAACGTGGTCTTGCCTATCGCGTTCGCCCCCATTATCGATAGGACTTCTTTGGTATGGACCATTCCAGATCCGACTTCAAGGCTGAACGAGTTGTCGAACTTCTTCTTGATATCCTTGAACTCAACGATTGTTTCAGATGAACTAGTCCTGTCTATGACGGTGGTATTTAGGAAGTCTATCGACTCCGGCCTGAACCGTATGTTGTCCTCCTTTATGTAGCCTTCCAAGAGCGTGTTTATCCCTACCCTGACTCCTCTCGGTTTAGACACGACCCCATAAACTCCTGGACTGCCGTAGAATATGTGTATCCTGTCGGCCAGGAAATCCAGTGTAGCCAAATCATGATCGACCACCATGACCGACCTGTCAGCGCAATACTTCCTGATAAGTTTCGCTGCATTTATCCTCTGAAAGACGTCGAGAAAACTAGTTAGTTCGTCAAAATAATATATGTCCGCATCCTTGGACATGCATGCTATTATGGCAACCCTCTGCAGCTCACCTCCCGACAGATTGCCTATATCCCTGTCGAGTATGTTCTCCAAATCGAATTCCTTAACCAATTCATCAACAATCCCCCTTTCGTCGACCTTCTTCAAGAGGTCCGATACCTTTCCATTGAAAACCGAAGGTAGATTGTCGACCCTCTGAGACTTTATCGCGGTTTTTATCTCTCCCCGTTCGAGTCTCTCCATGTATTCCTGCATCTCGGTGCCCCTGAATATGTCTATCACCTTCGCATAGTCAGGATTAACATCAAAATCACCAAGATTCGGCTTCAGTTCCCCGGACAGTATTCGCAGTGCAGTGGTCTTTCCAACGCCGTTCGGACCGACAAGTCCGACTATCTCATTCTTTGAAGGGAAGGGCAGCCTGTAAAGGACGAATCCGTTCGATCCGTACCTGTGCACAGGTGTCTCGTCGAGCTCTTTTGGGAGGTTCACGATGGTTATGGCCTCAAATGGGCACTTCTTTGTGCATATACCGCAGCCCACGCAGAGGAGTTCGTCTATACTTATCCTTTTCTTGCCGTCCTCCATCTCTTCATAGGTTATACAATCGTCGCCACTCCTGACTATGGGACAGCTTCTCTGGCATATCAGCTGGCATTTTTCGGGCTTGCAGAGTTCCCTGTCTATGACAGCTATCCTGTCAGCCTTCTTACCCACCATACAGATAATTCTATATATCTCAATTCATAAGTCTTCTTTCAGCTGATGTCTATGATTATAGGGTTGGTCGGCAAGCCGTCGAGCGGCAAGTCTTCTATGTTCAAGGCAATGACTATGATAGACGTGAAGATATCCAGCGTCCCGTTCACCACAATAGAGCCGAACGTCGGGATTGGATATGCCATATCGGACTGCGTCTGTAAGGAATTCAACGTCAAATGCAAACCGAAGCACGGTTTCTGCAGAAACGGGAAAAGGTTCATACCTGTGAAGATAGTAGACGTCGCGGGCCTTGTGCCTGGTGCCCACGAAGGCAGGGGACTCGGTAACAAGTTCCTTGACGACCTTAGGCAGGCGTCCGCGCTCGTACACATAGTCGATGCCACTGGCGAGACTGATTCCGAAGGGAACCCCGGCGAAGGGGATCCGGCGAAGGACATAGATTTTCTGGAGAACGAGATAAACCTCTGGTTCTCGGGGGTTATAGAGAAGGCACTGGTAAAGTTCGAGCGCCAGATTTCAAGTGCGGGCAAATCCGGGAAGGCCGACCTGGCTGACATACTGTGGAAGCAGCTGACCGGGCTTCAGATAGAGAAGATAGATGTGGAGAGAGCACTGATGAAAACGGGCGCTCTGGACCTGAAGAACAAAGAAAGCATAATGAGATTCGCGAACGAACTGAGAAAGGTGTCTAAACCCATACTGATAGCGGCGAACAAGATAGACCTGTCCAAGGCACAGGAAAATTATAGTATTCTGAAAGAGAAACACGAAAATCTAGTGCCCACAAGCGCCGAAGCGGAGATTGCGTTGAAAAGGGCGCATGAGAAGGAAATCATAGACTATTTGCCTGGCAACAGCTTCACAACAAGCGAGAATGTGGATGAGCAACAGAGGAAGGCACTGGATTTCATAAAGATGAGGATACTCGGGAATTACGGGTCCACCGGCGTGCAGAAATGCATAGACAAGCCGGTTTTCGAATTACTGGGAAACATAGTGGTATACCCTGTTGCCAACTCCAACAAGATGACTGACGGCGATGGCAATGTCTTGCCTGACGCCATGCTGGTCCCGAAAGGAACAACAGTCAAGGAACTGGCATATCGCATACATACGGACATAGGGGACAAGTTTATATGCGGGGTGGACGTTAGGACTAAGAGGAAACTGGCATCGGGATACGAACTCAACAACAACGACATAGTGGAGATAATGACGTCAAAATGACGCTTTTATACCTTTCGCCGAAAGCCTTATTTCTTTCGAATATGACTATTTAATATGCGCGCAAACGACAACCAAAGCACCCGTTACATAGTAGTCACTGGCGGAGTGATGTCTGGATTGGGAAAGGGTGTCGTTTCCGCTTCTACTGGCAAATTGCTACAATCATTAGGATATACCGTGACTGCCATAAAAATTGACCCCTACTATAACATAGATCCTGGTACTATGAGGCCCGATGAACATGGAGAAGTTTTCGTCCTTAAGGACGGGTATGAAGTCGACCAGGATTTTGGGACTTATGAAAGAATCGCTGAGATAGAATTATCCGGATATAACAATATCACAAATGGTCAGATACACAAAGCAGTTACAGATGGTGAAAGGGCTGGTGACTATCTAGGAAAGACTGTCCAAAAATATCCCCACCTTTCGAATGAAGTCCAAAGAAGAATAAAGGAGGTCGCTGAAAAAGATAAGACTGATTTTGTATTGATCGAGATTGGTGGAACCGCAGGTGACGAAGAGAACAAACTATTTTATAGATCGGTAGAAACCATGCAATCAAAAGGCGAAGATATGCTATTCATGCATGTGTCGTATTTCCCTATACCCCCGCATCTTGGAGAGCAGAAATCCAAACCGACACAACAGTCGCTTGACCATCTGAGAGAGGTCGGAATAAAGCCAGATTTTCTTATAGGCAGATCGCCTCAACCCATAGACGACAAAAGGAAAGCAAAACTAGAGGACGGCTACGGTATAAAAAAGGAATATATATTATCATCTCCGGATGTGGACTCGATATATAAGGTGCCATTGATACTGGACGACCAGAAACTGGGATATAAAATATTGGAAAAGTTTGGCTTGGACCCAAAACAAACGAATTTGGACGATTGGAGAGAATTAGTCGATATCATAGATACTGTCGAGGATCCAGTTAGGATAGGCATAGTGGGAAAATATTTTGAGACTGGGACATCTATACTCAGAGACTCCTATGTATCAGTCATAGAAGCCCTAAAACATGCAGCATGGTACAACTACAAAAAACCTGAAATAGACTGGATTTCGGCGACTAAACTTGAAAAAGACAGTGACCATTTGACGGGATTGAAAAAATATGATGGAATAGTGGTCCCAGGTGGATTTGGTAACACAGGAGTCGAAGGTAAGATAATGGCTGCCAAATACTCCAGAGAAAACGATGTTCCTTACTTGGGACTTTGTTATGGCCTTCAGATGTCCACTATAGAATTAGCAAGAAACGTCTGCGGGCTAGATGGTGCACATACGACAGAATGTAATCCTAATACCCCGCACCCGGTAGTCACCATATTGGACGAACAAAGAAACGTCACTGACAAAGGAGGAACAATGAGACTAGGGAACCAAGAAGCCATAATGAAACCAGGAACTAAGATATGGGAACTATACGGGAAAAGGGACATTGTCGTGGAAAGACACAGACACAGATATGAAATCAACCCCAATTATCATGACATATTGCAAGAGAATGGGATGGTATTTTCGGGTGCGTCCAAAGACGGCAAACTAGTGGAATTTGCTGAACTAGAAGGTTATCTGTTTTTTGTAGGAACCCAGGCTCATCCGGAATTCACATCAAGGGCTCTTAAACCCAATCCCATGTTCAACGGGTTCATAAAAGCATCGACCGCTTGAAGTATTCTTTATAATTCTCTAATGACTAATTTATTTTAGTGATTGATTGTATTCCGAGAATATAGAAGAACTTTTCGAGAGAAAGAAGATAACCCCAGGCAACTGCATACTACTCGAGAAAGGTAAAAAGCGGTATGAAGGACTTCTGATACCGAGGATAAACGTGGGCGATCCCGACATCATCGTGCTGAAGCTCGATAACGGTTATAACATAGGCATAAAGCATGAAAAGGGAGTGGATATAAAAAAACTATCAAAAGGGAGGAACATCAAATTCGAATCTTCCAAAAAGAGGATTAGAAAAGATGACAGAAAGCCGACTATATCCATTCTGGGTTCAGGCGGAACCATAGCGAGCAGGGTTGACTACAACACAGGGGCAGTTTTCCCGGCATTCTCGCCGGACGACATAATGATGAGCTTCCCTGAGCTGAAGGAAATAGCGAACGTGAACTCGAAAAAGCTGTTCGACCTTTTTTCAGACGACATGACGCCTGAACACTGGCAGATAATAGCGAAGGATGTCGCGAAGGAGATAAAATCCAAGTCTGACGGCATAGCACTGATGCACGGAACTGATACTATGCATTATACAGCAGCTGCGTTGAGTTTCATGTTACAAAACACGCCAGTGCCAGTGATATTGGTTGGCTCTCAACGAAGTTCTGACAGAGGAAGCAGCGACAATGCAATGAACCTCGTCTGCTCTGCGATACTTGCGGCAGAATCCGATATAGCCGAGGTCGGAATATGCATGCATGCCAACACTTCCGATGATTATTGTTTCTTCCATCAGGGGACCAAAGTCAGGAAGATGCACACTAGCCGGAGAGACACATTTAGAAGCATAAACGCGAAACCGTTCGCTAAGGTATGGTATGAAAAGAGAAGGGTAGAAATTATGAGGAACGACTATAGAAGAAGAAAGGATGGAAAACTTAAACTGGATGTGAAAATGAATCCTAGAGTCGGAATAATATACAATCACCCGGGAATGCAGCCTTCATATGTGGAGAGACTATCTGAATTCTACGACGGAATAGTCATAGCCGCGACTGGTCTTGGACACGTTTCCACAAACCCGAGAGGAGATGAACTTGCGAAGAGTCTGGTGCCTGGCCTGAAGAGTCTGATTGAGTCTGGCATACCGGTTGTTTTTGCACCTCAGACAATTTACGGAAGACTGAACATGAACGTGTATGAAGCTGGCAGGATATTGACGAGCATAGGAGTTATAGGGAACGGATGTGATTGGACGCCTGAAACGGCCATGGTGAAGCTTATGTGGGTGCTGGGCCATACCAAAGACATGAACAAAGTCAGAGCCATGATGATGAAAAACTTGGCAGGAGAGATATCCGAAAGGACTGAAGTAGAGGAGTTTCTTGCATGAAAAATATAACAGATTATAAAAAATTGAAACTGAAGGTAGGACTTGAGATACACCAACAAATAGACACCAAGCACAAACTATTCTGTAATTGTTCTACTGGCATGAATGAATCTGAAGTGAAGTATGAAGTCTTAAGAAAACAGCATCCTGTGGCTAGCGAGCTGGGAGACATTGACATAGCCACCCAACATGAACACATGAAAAACAGGAGTTTTACATACCAGACATTTGAAAACGAGACATGCATCGTGGATTTGGACGAAGAACCTCCTCATAACCTCAATATGGAAGCACTGGAAACCACAATACAGGTAGCATTGTTGCTTAACTGCGATATGCCCGACGAGATACAAATAATGAGGAAGATGATAACTGACGGAAGCAACACCAGCGCATTTCAGAGGACTATGATAATAGGGATGAATGGGTGGCTAAAATACGGAAACAAAAAGATAGAAATCAAACAAATTTGCCTAGAAGAAGACGCTGCGTCCAAGACCGAAGAGGATGCAAAAAATGTTAAATACAAACTGAACAGACTTGGGATACCTCTAATGGAAATAACTACAGGTATCATAGAAGGTTACGAGCCCGAACAGATACAAGAGATAGCATTTCTAATCGGAATCATATGCAGGAGCACTGAGAAAGTCAAACACGGTATAGGAAGTGTCAGACAGGACGTAAATGTCAGCATAAAGAACGGGGAAAGGGTCGAAATAAAAGGAGTACAAGAACTAGGCCTACTGTCAAAAGTGATTGAAAAAGAAGCCGAACGTCAAACTGGACTTAAAAAAGTCGTCAAAGAAACCAGATCCGCTAATCCGGACGGAAGCACAAAATTCAACAGACCGTTACCGGGTGCAGCAAGAATGTATCCTGAAACTGATGTTTTACCCATACGGATGAACAACCAATGGGTGAACGAATTAAAGGAGAACTTGCCAGAGGCTTGGACGGCAAAACTCAACAGGTTCAAAAAGAAAATGAAACTTTCGGACGACTTGGCCATACAAATCATAGGATCCGATTATCTGAAAGTGTTTGAAAAGATAATCAAAAAACAATCGAGGATTAACGCTACAGTGGTCGCTAACGTTTTCACTTCCACACTGAAAGATATGAGAAGAAGCAAACTCGATACCGCTGCATTGGAGGAGCGACATTTCATTTCTATGTTTGAATACTACTCGAAGAAGAAGATAGTCAAAGAGGCGTTCCCCGAAATTCTAGAAAATTTCATAAAGAACTCGTACGAATCAATCTCAGAATCGGTCAAAAAATTGAACTTGACTATGCTAAAGAAAAGTGAACTAAATAAAATAATCTCCAACTTAGTCAAAGACAGTCCCGATACGAGAAAGGAAAAATTATATGGTATAGCAATGAGCAGAGTTAGAGGGCGAGCTGATCCAAAGGAAGTTTTAGAAATAGTTGAGAACGAAACTAAGAAACGGTGATTTGATGCAACGCTTTGCTCCTTTCTATTATGATTCTTTCGTCGATTTGCTCCATTTTTTCCGCATCAGTGCCTGGCCTTGAACCGAACCTTGATATATTTACATTGTCAAATCCAAGTTTCTTCAGCATGCATATACTCATTTTAAAATCATCGTCGGTCTCCCCTGGGAAGCCGACTATGACATCCGTACTCAAGTATATATCGGGTATGTCGTTTCTGAACTTCTGCACGATATTCTCGACATCTTTTACTACATATCCACGTCTCATCAGTTTCAAGATTCTGTCGCTACCGCTCTGAACCGGGATGTGTATGAATTTCTTAATCTTGGGTCGTTTGAAAACGGAGACTAATTCGGATAACGTGGAATCGTCCTTTATGTGGACAGGATTCATCATTCCGACTTTGATTAAAAATTCGCCTTCTATCTCTGAAACTACTTTAAGTAATTCTGAGAGATTCGTACCTATGTCCAATCCGTAACATCCGTTATCTTCCGAAGTCAGGTGTATCTCTTTGCAGCCTTCAGAGATAAGCCGAGTGATTTGATCTACTATTCCAGGTATCGTGTAGCTTTTCAACTTTCCCCTTGCAAATTTCGTAATACAATAGGAACAGTTTCCCAAGCATCCAATCGATATTGTGACTATTCCTATTCCTTTTTTAAGTGCAACTTTAGGAAATTTTGTCTTGTCACGGCGTTCATCTTTCACAAAAACATTTTTTTTCCCTTTCAATGCCGATTCTACGCATGAGGTTATGTTGTATATCGAATCGGGACCTATCATACTCGCACTGGGATTCAACCTTTCTATATCTCTTTGAGATATCTTAGTCATACAACCTGCTACTATAACCGGTTTTCCTAGTTTGGATAAATCCTGTATCCGTCTTTTCATTCGCTGCTCAGTCGGAGTCTTAACTATGCATGTATTAATCACAATCAAGTCGGAGGAATCTGGAGAATCTGTAAATTCGAAACCGGACGTTTTTAACAATCCAGCTAGCGATTCGCTGTCCGCCTTGTTTGCAGTGCATCCATAGGTTTCTATGTAGATTTTTTTCTTTTTCATGTAATCAGCAAAGGAACTCATAAATTAAAACTTATCCTGAATGTATCTCCACTATATCCAAATCCGAAAGTTCGTAATCAAGACCGACTTTACGTCCGCTATATTTAGTTTCATTGAAGATTCTTGCGAATCTAAACTCTTCCAACATACTCTTATGAACCTGCTCTGTGACATCCCTGATAGTGGCGCCTTTATTCAAAGTCAGAGGTAGAGTTGCCTTAGGTCTATTTGGCGATTTTGTATAAACCCTTATCAGGCCTAGCCTAGACCAGATTTGCTCTTTGAGTTCGACGATGTTCTCTCCTGTGTTTGCGCGTATTTCCAACACTCTTCCTTCTGTCGTCCTCGTTCTTTTGTTGGAAACTATTAGGAGTTTCTTATTTCCTATCCCGTTCTTTTCCAGAATATCGACAAGTTCGAATAGTTGTCTTTCCAAATCTATTTCACCGTCAAGCAGTATCAAAAGCAGGTCTGATGTTTTAAGCAAGGACATCACATCAGGGGAGAATGTTGAAGGTATCTCAATTACCTGTATCTTGACCCCAGTGTAATCCATCATTCCTACCGAAGGTTCCGTAGTCGTATATGCATAATCTCCTATCTCCACATTCGCATTTGTCAAAGTTTTCAATAGCGAGCTCTTTCCACTGTTCGTGAAACCGAATATAGAAACCTGGGCCGAACCCTCCTTTCGAAGAGAAATTTTTTGTTTTTTCTTAGATTGAATTGTCTGCTCCTTTATGCGTTCCTTTTTCAATTTAGCGAGTCTTTTTCTTAAATCTCCCAATAACTTTTCACTCGATTTGTGCTTGGGAGCAGTCCTAATCATCTCTTCTAGAGCCTTTATCTTCTCTCCTGTGGTTTTCGCCTTTGAATATTGCATCTCAGCAGCAAAATATTCTGGACCCGCATTTATTGGCATAATTCTAAAATTAACTCCTGTTTTTAAATCTTATTACATGTCTACTTCAAATTTTTATAAGAGGATATTGAGAACATGAAATACAAGATGGCCGACATCGTGAACATTGCACTGAAACCTAGATTTGTTATTACGAATCCCGACAACGCCTGTGTCACAGCCATACCCAATTGAACTCCTATCATGAGTATTCCCATATCTTTCCCCAGGCTGTTCCGATCGGTTATGGATGTGAATATTGTTTCATACCCCGCGTCCGATATGCCGGCTACAGTTCCCATCATGACTAGTATTATCGGCATCACTGAATACTCGACTGAAGGCAGCAGAATAAGGAGTATTGAAAAAAGTGTCCCTCCGACCAGTAACTTGGTTTTCCCGGACCATATCGAACTGAAAACATAAACCGAAAGGCCATTCATGAGTATTCTCACACCAAGAAGGAGTCCTATCATCCCGACAGGGACACCCATTCCATCCAGGAACAATGGGAGTATATATCCGGCTATGAATCCCCAAGAAAGCCCTATGAGTAAGAATATCCATATGAAATTCTTGAACCTTTTATTCCTGTATCTGACATCAAGGGATTTGAATGCGTGCTTTAAATTAAGAGTGCTCCTGGTTTTGTCTTTCAACATGCGTATGTTGGGAAAAAGAAACAATGATAGGAGCATAAGGAATAATATAGTATTGTCGTATGACAACAGTATAAGCAGAAACCCAGCTAGCAAAGTTCCCAATGACTCGAACACGCTATTCATGCCCCTCAGTTCTATGAGTATCTTCTCCTTGTTTTTACTATGGTCCAAAAAATATGCTCGATTAACCGACCACAAGGTTGCGTTCCTCACTCCTTCGAAAATTTTTCCGAAAAGGAACCACAATGGCGTGCTGGCAAAATAATATGTCCCCAGAAATATTATGTTCATAAATCCATTCATCACATAGAATTTCTTCCTACCAACGTAATCGGATATTGTCCCGAATATCAGTCTATTTGTCTGTGCAACCAAGGGGAGTACGGAAAAAATTATACCTATAGATTCGACGGATACTCCTCTGTCCACCATCAATAGAGGGACGACTATAGAAATCATCCCTATCACAAAAGCGTTTATCGCCTGTATCGCATATGCATTTTTAACTCCGTTTGTCAATTGTAACACCAGTGCCAAAAGCTAGAAATTACGTTCTTCAATACTTGTGAAATCTCACTTATTATCTTTTCCTCTCTTCTTTTTTCGTTCGACTGATTTCTTGTCCAATTCTTTTTTTCTCTCTCTCCAGTTAATCTTCGTTGTTTTCTTGGACGGAGGTTTAGGTTTATCCTTGACGAACTTCTGTTTTGTCCCGCCGCCTTTGATGGAGATTTTGTTCTGGATTATTCTATAATACAGGCTGGGATCGTCCACCCCTTCCATGGTTATCTTATTCTTGAATCCTACCACCGATATTGTACCGTAATTCAACATCCTCCCTAGGATTCCCCGATACACATCTATGTTAGATATCGACTGATAGGGTATCACGACTATGTTTTTCCTGAATATTCCTTCAGACATCATAACCTCGTTGTTTGTTATCATATATTTTCTGAATTTTCTCTCTATGACCGGCTCCTTGAAAAGATAGGCTATAACTGCAAAGAATGCCAATATAACGGCGGTCTCGATTGACTCGCTGAAATTGTTTGGAGAAAGAGTAAAAACAATATCATAGTTAACTAGAACCAAGTAGAAAAACATCATCATGAGCAGTATGAGCATATAGTTGTATACGTACGACCTCACGCTCCTTCTGAGCGTTATAGCGCTGGTTTTTATTGAGATTTCTTTTCTCTCGGGTTTTTTGTATTCGTCCACCTCTATTTTCTGTTCGCCATCGGCATCGGTTTCTTCAGATTCCGTTGCTTTTGCAATATCTTCCGCCGGTTCGGACTCTTCCATCTCATCGATATCGATGTTATTTATGTAATCGTATTGGATTTCAGGCAGGTCCGATACCCATTCTTCCTTTGCCATATTAGAAATTTTGGGTTCAAAGAAGATAAATTTGGTATGTTGAAAAAAGGAAAAGAAAAAAAAGGAGTGAAGACTTACTCGTCTTCAGACTCTTCATCAACATCCAGTTTTTCTTCTGACTCTTCGTCAGATTCGACGGATTCGTCCTCTTCGACAGTCTCTTCAGATTGTTCCTCAGTTTCTTCTGTTTCTTCCGAAACATCGGATTCTTCAGTTACGACAGGTTCTTCGATATCCTCCATCGTTTCCTCAGATTCTTCAGCCTGTTCTGGCTCTTCCTTAATCTCTTCGGAACTTTCGGATTCTTCAGAAGAAGCCGCAGATGCATCTCCAACCTTCTGTCCGATAGCAAACCTGTTCATTACTTCAGTTATCTTAATCTTGATTTTTTCTCCTTTCTTGGCTCCGTCTACGAACACTATGAAATTCTTTATCCTAGTTATACCGTCTCCTTTTGAGCCCACTTCAGTTATTTCTACGTCGTATTCTTCTCCAGCTTTAACGGGCTTGGGAACGTCACTCCATCCTCCTTCTCGTCTTCCTCCATAACTGGATCGACCAAACCCTCCTCTACTACTGCTGTCTCTATTAAATCTCATCAAATTACCTCCGTTAGTAAGTTAAAAATAGAACGTTTATTCGAGTTCTAGTTCAACTTCATATTCATACTTTCAACAATAAAGCTTATAAAATTTAAACGCCGAGGATGGGATTTGAACCCATATGTCCAAAGGACGCCAGCTTTCGAGGCTGGTGCACTACCGGATTATGCGACCTCGGCACGAATAATGCCACCATTCTAATTCTTATGTGTTAGATTTATCAATAAATCTATTCCTGCTATGACCAGAGCGGGTTGGATCCCCACCGAAAGTAACGCAGCCACGAACACAACGGCCGGTCGTATGATGACCTTGTAGAATCTCTCTACTGATATAATCATCATTATGAGCTCACCCATAAACATAATCAGCAGCGTCCACGAAAACTCGTTGAATGTTTCTCCGAAAACAGGAAATATGAAATTGATTGAGAAAACTATGAACTTCGTCATAGTTCCCATCATATCGAATCCCAGTATGAAAAGCGACACTATAAACAAGCTGTCAAACCCCAGAGGATTGAACCAACAGAACAGTGCTATTGCGAGACCAGCTATTTTAAGCAACATCTGTCACACCAATCAGGCCATCGTCCAAAAGAAGACTAAAACGGCCACTATGGCAATGAGCGCTATGCCCAATGAAAGGAGTGTCTTGGAACTCTTGAATATGAATTTCGTTATCAATATGAAAACGACAGCCCCCAGAAAGGCTGCTATGGCGAAACTCTGAAGGTTGGAGCTTGAGTACATCATCAATGATGATATGAGCTCCAGGAACTTCGTTATCACAAATATCATAGTTGATATTATGCTGCTTATGAGGCCCGCTACGAGCTCCGCTATTATCACAATGGGGGATTTCATTAATTAATTATTTGGTTACTTATCAATTAATTTTGCCCCTTTGCACACAAGATACCCTCTGTTAATGCCGTCGTCCCATATTCGTTCGACTTCCTCAAACCCTATTCTCTTTTTGAAGAATGGCGCATCCATGACGAAGCTCTCATATTCTCCACCTTCGCCTGATACGTTGACACCATACGCTTCATTCAACCTTTTCAATTCTTCAAGGCACGATGAATCGACCATCCTGCCCAACCATTCCGGTCCCATGCCTTCGCAGGAGACTCCCGTAAGTATGATGTCCATGCCCGATTCTATCATCTCCTTCAGCAATATCTCCTGATTCTTTCCCCACAGCGGAGACAGACTTCTGAGTCCCAGCTCCTTACATACAGCGTCTATCCTGTCCTTCTGGTAACGGCTTGCTATGGCTCCGGATACGACACCGTCTATTTCGTCCTTTATAGAATTCAGTACGACAGCGAGGTCTCCGATTTCGCTTTCTTTCAATCCGCTCGTACGTCTCATCAACTGCGTTATTCCTATAGCTTGAGATTGCAGTGATGTCAATTCTATGCACGGGTGATGGAACATCCATGAATCATCCCTTTCGGACACCATGGTCACGAGGTATCTGACGTCCCACCCCTGATCCAAAGCAACTTTTAATGAGAACGTGGAGTCCTTGCCTCCTGAAAATAGTATCGCCACTCTCATTGAAAAAACCGAAATTATGGGAACCTAGATCCCTTAGGTATCACTGTCTTGCCATCTTCAGCCAAAATCCCGCCAGGAGCCACGGCATTCCCAAGCATGTATTGTGCTCCTATAGCCATACTATCCAACAGAAGTTTTCTTCCGCCGTCATACGGGGTTTCCCAATACTCGGGGTTTCCCATCTTCTTTTCTTTTTTCACATCGTATACGTCCATGCAATCGCCGTAAAAAGTTGTTAAGATTGATATCTGTTAAACGTAAAAGTAATAATGAAGTAAAGACTCTTATAGGTGTCTGTTCTTGCCGATAATAAACGACGATTCATTCGAAAACAGGGAATATCAGGAAAACATCGCGAAGACTGCGCTCGGAAAAAATACGCTAGTGGTGCTACCGACAGGAATGGGGAAGACACTGATAGCTGTCATGGTAGGATCGAAAAGATTGAACGAAATGGGCGGAAAAATAATCATAACGGCTCCGACAAGGCCCCTGAACGCCCAACACACCAAAAGTTTCGAGAAGTTCACTTTCATAGGAAAAGAGGACATAGCACTCATCACCGGAAAGATAACCCCAGAAAACAGGGCAAAGCTATACAAGAAATCTACCATAATAGCGGCGACTCCACAGTGCATTAAAAACGACCTCGAGAAAGGGCGGCTTGACCTATCGGATGTCAGCTTCATAATTTTCGACGAAGCACATAGGGCTGTCAAGGACTACGCATACACATATGTGGCAAGGAAATACATGGCACAGGCAAAGCACCCGCTCATACTGGCATTGACCGCATCCCCGGGAGGCTACAGAGAGAAAATCCAGGAGATAATAGACAACCTGTTCATAGAGGCGGTAGAGATAAGGAGCGAAATGGATGACGACGTGAAAGGGTACGTCCAGGACGTGGAGAAGGAATACATATATGTCGAATTTCCGGAAGAATACATGAAGGTCAGAAACATCCTTAAGGAAACTTACCAGGAATCGGTCGACTGGCTCAAGTCGAAACATTACATTTTCACGGATACGCCTAGCAAGACTATGCTAATAAGCCTGCAGAAGAGAGTGAGCAATAGTTATTCCAGAGGGAACAAGACTCCGGGAAACATGTGGGCCATGATGAGATCGGCGGAAGCCATAAAAATTGAACACGCCATGGAACTTATCGAAACTCAGGGGATTCATTTCCTTAAAGAATATCTCGACAAACTGAAGGGAAGCGAAAAGAGGACTGATCAGAGGATAGTAAACGACAGGAGATTTTTGGAAGTCATGGAAATCGTGGACTCGATACTAGAATCCGGGAAAGGTCATCCGAAGATGGAAAAGCTGAAGGAGATAGTGAAAAAACTCGCGAAACCTGAAGTGAAGATAATAATATTTGCAAACTACAGGTCAACTGTCGAAAAGATAAGGTCTATCTTGGAAGACGAAGGTATATCCTCGCACGAATTCATCGGACAGGCAACCAAGGACGGCAAAGGCATGAACCAAGACGAGCAGATAGACGTCTTAAGGAGGTTCAAATACAACGAGTTCAACGTTCTGATAGCCACTTCCGTGGGAGAGGAAGGCCTGGATGTCCCTTCAGTCGACTATGCAATCTTCTACGAACCTGTGCCAAGCGGTATAAGAAGCATACAAAGGAGAGGAAGGGTCGGAAGACAGTCTGCTGGCAAGGTCATACTACTGATAACGAAGGATACCAGGGATGAGGCTTATTACTGGTCGTCATTCAACAAGGAGAAAAAGATGAAAAAGATACTGTACGAGATGAAGAGCGGAAAGGGGCTCAAAAGAAAGCGGTCTCTTCTGGATTTCACAAGGAATGACCATGATGGTTAAAAAATTCTTAAAGTCTGGAAAGATCGAAACGATTTTAGAGTTTCTGATAAAATTCAATTTACTCGCGATACCGTTATATGCAGCAATCTTTTATGGAATTGAGTTTCTTCCGCTTCAGAAAATGACAGCCTTCCTGTCATATATACTCCTCCAATCGATGGGATACAATGTGGAGCTCCAAGGCACAGTTTTGACGTTCAATGGAAGCCAGTTTTCATCAAACATACTCATAGACACCGACTGCACCGCATGGAAGAGCATGTATGCGCTGGCGGCGCTGATGATAGCATCCCCTGCGATGAACGACAGGAAAAAACTGGTGTACATATTGATTGGAATGTCAGCCGTATATGCGTCAAACATACTGAGAATAGTGAGTACCATATGCATTGCCGATGCGTTGGGACCCCAATACATGGACATCATCCACACGCTTCTTTGGAGGGAAGCCATGATATTTGTAGTCATTATCGTTTGGTATACGTGGCTGAAAAGGCAAAAGATAATATCAGATAAAAACGAAACTATGTTTAAGAAGCTTTATAATTAATAGAGAAAACGATAAAATTGAATTAATGGTGTCAATTTGATCATATCAAATAACAAAACAACGTCCAAAAAGTCGACAGAGAAAGCATTCAACCCGGAAGATTTCGTTAAGGACGGGGATAAGCTGAAGCTAAGCATGTTGAGTATGAACAAAAGGTTTGTTGACCTAGAATTCGCAGTTTCGGAAATGGCTTCAAGGATGGAAAATCTTGACCTCGAAAATCTTCAGGATGAGAAAGACCGCCTTGAAAACCTAGAAAACCTGATACTCGTCGAGCAGGCCGGTATAATGGAATTGAAAAAAATAATGGAAAATCTCGATTCCAAATTCACCGACTCAGCGAACAAGGAAGATGTATTGATTATAAAGGACAGGGTAAAAAGGATAGAAGCACTGGCCAGAGCGGCGACCCAGATGGTGGACATCTCCACGGATATGCCCGAGGAAGCAAGGATGAGGATAAGCAAACTGGAAAACGCGGTCGCAGAACTAAATGCGATGCCAGCGCCTCAATCAATGGACCCTCTGGAGATGGGAGACATCAAGAGGAATCTCAACTTGCTGGATAGCGAAATTGACGAAATCAAATCATCTATAAGGGAACTCGACAGCGGAATGAAAGAGCGTGTAAAAAAGATATTTAAGAACTCGGGCAGTGACCCAGACATGCCCCCACTGGATTTCAATTTTATCAATTCAAAGATGGATTCAATCAGAAGCATGGTTGACACATTGTCCAACAAGAGAATCGAAACCGAGCTCAAGATATCATCAATAGAACAGAAACTGAACATCTTGAGGAACAATGAAAAAGAAGCGGTACCTTCCATGCTCATAGAGGCCGTCAAGGAAAGCAGAAAAGCGATAGAGATGCTGAAAATCAGGAATGATTCCATAGAAAGGGTAGTCAAAGAGATCACTAAGAACATGAGAGAGGTCGAGCTGGCATCTAGGAGATTCGAAGGGTTCGAAAGATTAAGCGCGCTTCAGGAAGATGTGGACAAGAAATTACTGCAGTTCAGGTTCATGCAGGAGGAAATACACAAACTGTCCAACAAGATCGAGGTTATATACGACGACCTTAACGGAAGGTTGAACAAGATAAAGCAAGTGGAAATGGAGACGAAAACCATAGGAGAAGAAATGAAAGGAATCAGAGACGAGTTTGAAAAGATAAAGTTCGATATAAAGAAAAGTAATGTCATAGCAAGCGACGTCAGGCTACTGAAGGACAACCTTGAGGAACTGACGACAACCATAGACAGAGCGGCATCTGCGTCAGAAAAAAAGGCACAGAAGAAAGGACCATCAAAAGATGTGAATTCAATAAAGGAAATTGAAGAAAGAATATCGAGATTGGAAGGATACCTTAAAGATGTGAAATACAAGATGGACATAGAAAATACGAATGGACCTGGGGAATACGGATCCAAACTGAATGAAATAGTTGACAAGCTCGTATTCCTTGAAAGTAGGATGGCCGCACTAGAATCGATTTTCCAGACAAGTTCTAAGACGCAGGCACTGATAATAGAGTAAAAAGTTTCTTAAACCTTAAATACCGATAAAATATAGTTAGAGTACTATTATATAGGGTCTTCAAGGTGTCAAATTTGGTCAAAAATATAATAATAACGGAGAAACCGGACGCCGCCACAAGAATAGCACAGGCGCTGGGTGAGAAGAAAATAGAGAAGAAGGAAAAAAGAGACGCATTCTGGTACGAGTTCAAAAGAGGAAAAGACGATTTTCTAATCGTGCCTGCGGTGGGCCACATATTCGCCCTCGACACCGTGAAGGATGGTTCCGGATGGATATATCCAACATTCGATACCGAATGGGTGCCGAGCTATACGAAGAAAGGGTCTGAGTTTTCTGAAAAATATTTCAAAAACGTAGAAGAAGTTATCAAAGAGAACACGAAAGGCAGGAAGAAGGTTAATTTCATAATTGCGACAGATTACGACACCGAAGGATCGGTCATAGGGTACAACATCCTAAAGTTTTTAGCGAAAAGAACAGATGCCGAAAGGATGAAATTCTCCACTCTCACCAAGGACGACCTGATAGAATCTTTTGAAAACAGATCCAAACAGCTTGACTACGGACAAATAGAATCCGGCCTGACTAGGCATTATATGGATTTCTATTGGGGCATAAACATGACAAGAGCTTTAACACTGGCCATGAAGAACGCGGCTGACAAAGGATTTGCAATTTTGTCCACTGGCAGGGTACAAGGACCTACCATGGCAATGCTACTGGAAAAGGATTTGAACGTAAGGAAATTCAAGCCAAAACCATTCTGGCAAATTGAAGCCGTGGTAAAAGTTGGGAAAACCGAATTGAAGACTGATTACGAGAAGAGTAATATCTGGAAGAAATCGGAAGCTGAATCCATCCACAAGGTATGCAAGAAAAAGGGAGCCAAAGCTATTGTAAAGGACATAAAAATCAGAAAATACAAACAATCTCCTCCGACGCCGTTCAATACGACTGACATACAGTCGGAAGCATACACCCAATTCAAATATTCGCCCAAACAGACGCTTATGATTATAGAAAGTTTGTATCAATCCGGTGCGGTCTCGTACCCGAGAACGTCATCTCAGAAACTCCCCCCGAGCATAGATTACAAGAGAATACTAGAATCTATTTCCGAACTCAAACCATATTCGAAACTCGCTAAGGAAATCCTCGAAAGGAAGGAATTGATTCCATCTGAGGGAAAGAAATCTGATTCAGCTCACCCAGCCATATATCCGACATTCGAGCCACCTGCCCTTTCCAAACTCAATGGGAGCCAAAGGAAGATATACGACCTTATACTAAGGAGATTCCTCTCTGTCTTTTCAGACGAGGCGACCAGAGAGAGCCAGACAATAGAACTAGATGTAGAAGGAAACAAGTTCAAGGTAGTCGGAAAGAGAACACTCGATGCCGGGTGGACGAAATATTACGGGAAATTCCTGTCTTTTGAAGAGCAGCAATTACCTGAATTGAAAGTGACCGATGAATTGGACATCAAGAAAGTGAACCTCAATTCCAAGGAAACTCAACCCCCCGGAAGGTATACACAAGGATCGATACTGAAAGATATGGAGAAGAAAGGTCTGGGAACAAGAGCAACCAGAGCAGAAATACTGCAGACACTATACAACAGGAAGTACATAACGGGGAAGAGCATAGAAGTCACGAGACTCGGTGAAGTCGTGACAAGCGTATTGAAAAACAACTGCCCTAGGATACTTAGCGACGAGATGACCAGGAAATTCGAGAAAGAAATGGAAGACGTGGCTAACGGGAAGAAAGAGAGGGATCAAGTTATCAAGGAAGCCAAAACTATACTTACGGATATACTGGAAGATTTCAAGAACAAGGAAAAGAAGATAGGAAAGACGCTCCTAAAGGGACTTATCGATGCGAGAGCAGAAGAGAGAGGCATGGGACCATGCCCCAACTGTGGCGGTGACCTAAGGGTCATAGTCTCGAAGAAAAGCGGCAAAAGGTTTGTCGGATGTGGCAATTATCCTAAATGCGTGACAGGGTTCCCATTGCCACAACACGGTTTCATAACTAAACTCAACACGAACTGTAAAGAATGCGGAATGATGACAATACAAGTGCAGAGAAGTGGTCAACGGCCTTACAGGATGTGTATAAACCATAAGTGCAAAACCAAAGAGAACTGGGGAAAAGACAAGAAAGGAAACAAGGAATCTTCCAAGAAAACCAAATCCAAAAAAAAAGAGTTCTAAAAACTAAATAAACGCTGGAACTTCAAATAAAGTTTAAATAGTTTAGTGTACATAAACACTAAATACACAGTGACACATATGGAGAAAAGAGCAGTACTGATATGCTTCAACGTGAGAAGCAAAAAATTCGACAGCAACTACGAGAGGAACAAATTTTTCAGAGGACTGTACGGATGGAAACAGATTATCAGGAAAACGAATTCAGACGGCGAAGAAAAAAAATATATATATGAAAGGAACGGACTGCTTGACGAAATGCCCCATAAAAAAGTGGACCAAAGTTCATTCATAATCGGCACGAACGATGCCAATCAGATGTTTGAATTTTTTGAGGAATGGACCGACAAAGTGATGTGGAATACATTCAAAGTCCTTTTGGATGAAGATATTTTTGGATAGAACTATATAAAATAAATAAAACTAAAATAAATAAAACCTAATGTCAATGTAAGATAATGGATGAGTGAAGATGGCAGATGAAATAAAACTAAAAGTCGGAGAATTGACTGAAAGGATGGAAGCCGGTAGAGGTATTATCAGAATTGGATCTGAATTTATGCAGGAACTTGGAATCAAAGAGGGCGGTGTAGTAGAGTTAGAAGGGACGAGGAAGACGGCGGCGATAGCGGTCAGGTCATATCCTTCTGACGTGGGATTGAAAATTATACGAATGGATGGAATAACGAGAAGAAACTGCGGGAGTGGCGTCGGGGAGATAACCAAAGTAAGGAAAGCTGAAGTGAATGAAGCCATAAGCGTTACACTGGCTCCGGCTGAAAAAGGAGTGATAATACAAATATCACCCAACCTCGTTAGGCAGAACATATACAAAAGGCCCGTTGTAAAAGGAGATATCATAGTGCCGTCTCCCGTCGTGAAAAGGAGAGGAAATTCATCCAACTTGTTTGATGATTTCTTCGGCCCAGATTTCATGGAAATGTTCTTCACTCCATTCTCTGAAAATACTCGATTCATAGTGACTGCGACAGAACCTAAAGGTCCGGTAGTCATAAGCGACGCGACTGATATGAAAATAGAGAAAAGGGCACCCGATTCAATACAATCCCAGCAGATGTCCGTACCGACTGTCACTTACGAGGACATAGGCGGGCTTAAATCAGTCATAGAAAAAGTAAGAGAAATGATAGAACTCCCTCTCAGACATCCCGAAATCTTTGAAAGGTTGGGAGTCGAAGCACCTAAAGGAGTGTTGTTGTACGGTCCTCCAGGAACGGGTAAAACTTTACTAGCGAAAGCCGTAGCAAATGAAAGTGGAGCTAATTTCATATCCATAAGTGGACCTGAAGTAATGTCGAAATGGTACGGGCAAAGTGAAGAGAATCTGAGGAAAATATTCGAGGACGCAGAAAAGAACGCGCCATCGATAATTTTTATAGACGAGATAGATTCCATAGCGCCCAAGAGGGAAGAAGCCCAAGGAGAGGTCGAAAGAAGGGTTGTATCCCAGTTGCTTACTTTGATGGATGGATTGAGATCAAGAGGAAAAGTAATCATCATAGCAGCCACGAACAGGGAGAACGCTATAGACCCTGCATTAAGACGTGGGGGGAGATTTGACAGGGAAATAGAACTACCAGTCCCCGACAGGAATGGGAGGCTGGAAGTGATAAAGATACACACGAGAAACATGCCACTTGATAAAAAGATAAACATCGAAAAACTCGCGGACATGACTTATGGTTATGTGGGTGCTGACATCTCAGCTTTAACTAAGGAAGCGGCGATGTCTGCATTGAGAAGGATACTCCCAGAGATAAAATGGAAAGATGAGGATCAGCTTCCAAGGGAGGTTATGGAAAAGCTCGTAGTCAAATGGAATGATTTTGAAAACGCGTTAAGAGTAGTGGAACCAAGCGCGATGAGAGAAGTCCTTGTGGAAGTACCTAAGGTTAAATGGGACGATGTAGGAGGACTGGAAAACATCAAACAACAGATGAAGGAAATGATTGAATGGCCCCTGCAGAATCCTGAAAACTTCTCTAGAATAGGCATAAAGCCCCCGAAAGGGGTGCTGATGTACGGTCCTCCAGGATGCGGCAAGACATTGATGGCGAGAGCCGTTGCCACCGAAAGTGGAGCTAATTTCATATCCATAAAAGGGCCGCAAGTCTATTCAAAATGGGTCGGTGAATCTGAAAAAGCCATACGAGACATTTTTAGAAGAGCTAAGCAGGTAGCGCCTACGATAATATTCTTCGATGAGATAGACGCACTAGCACCTAGAAGAAACATGAAGTCAGGAACTCAGGTAACTGAAACGGTTGTGTCGCAGCTTCTTTCCGAAATGTCCGGTATCGAAGATTTGAAGGGAGTCGTGGTTATAGCAGCCACAAACAGACCTGACATAATTGACCCTGCTTTATTGCGACCCGGAAGATTTGACAGGTTCATATATGTATCGCCTCCGGACGAGAAGGCTAGGCTGAAAATCTTCAAGATACACACAAAAAACATGCCATTAAAGAATGTCAATCTTGAGGAACTCGCATCTAAGACCGACGGTTATTCTGGCGCTGATATAGAAGCAATTTGCAGGGAAGCCGGAATGAATGCACTCAGAAAGAACATAAATACGGAAGAAATAACAACTAAAGACTTTGATGCTTCCTTGAAAGAGATAACGCCTAGCGTGTCGGAAGAGATAGGGAAGCATTACCTGAAGTTCAAGGACAGGGCGAAGAAATCGCATGAAGAAACCATAAAAAGCGACACGGATCTTCCCACGTACATAGGATGATCAAGTTTCTTTGACTATCTTGAATAAATCGGCTTTCGTTATTATTCCTACGATTTTTCCCCCTTTCGTGATTATCGTCGCGGGATTCGTCTTAAGTAAGGCGGATATTGTCTCTATGGATTCGTCTTCACTTATTCTTGGAAGTGACTCACTCATGAAAGAGGTTACGCTCTCTTCAAGCGTATCAGAAATGTTCTTTCGGTCGGAAATAATATCCAATATTATTTTTTCGGACACAGTTCCTATGGACTGTCCTTTATCTATGATTGGCAATTGCGAATATCCGTATTTTTTCATTTCGTTTATAGAATGTTTCAGTGTGTCCGATTTCTTCAACGATACCACATGACTGCTCATTATATCCTTTGCACGTACGTTTTTCTCTCGATTTATCCCATCGAAAACTTCGAAGATAGTTTTCACTATGGAATAACTTGGGTTTATGTCTCCAGATTCTATCTTAGCTATCACAGATTGGCTTATCCTTGCCTTCAAGGCAAGTTCCTTCTGGGTCAATCCCATGTTCTTGCGGATGGTCTTTATCCTCTTGATGTCAGGTATCATAAAACCACAAATTCCTAATGGAATATTTCTTTCACTAAAATATTAATAAATAACCGACTAATTCTGAGATATGGAATTCAGGAGATGATATCATGCCAGTTGATGAAGAAAAGACTATAGTAAAAAACATACTTGTCGAAAAACTATCGAACCTTCCGACAGAAGATCAGAGAGTGGAGATTGTTGAAAGGAAGGGCATAGGACACCCAGATACGATGTGCGACTTGATAATGAATGAGATTTCCGTCAAGTTGTCGGAAGAGTATCTGAAACAGGTCGGGACGATACTGCATCACAACACGGACAAGTCATTGTTGGCTGCGGGCGAAGTCAATTACAAATTTGGTGGAGGGGATATCGTAAAG
>CAYRSQ010000006.1:0-29825 GCA_964427055.1 uncultured archaeon | reverse complement strand
AATGCTCCCGACGGGATTTGAACCCGTGTCATCGGGTATCTTCGTTTGCCTTTCATCGCCTCTAGGCTCAACGCTTCCTGAGCACAAAAACTCGAAAGCCCGAGATCCTTGGCCGGACTAGACGACGGGAGCATCCTATGACTTATCTTAATATAATGTTTGCCTTTTTAAAGATTTTTATGTTATCCATATTATGCCGTTCGGAAATTTTAACGGCCATATGCCCTTCGGAAACCCCATCATAAGGATGCACTGCTACGTGTGCAGTGCAATGAGACCCGAAGGGATCCAGTGCTCGATAGATAACAGGCTGAAACTTTACAGGACGGAAGAATGCTGCCCGACTGCCGATAATGGGGACAACTACGGGGAATGCAGGCATTTCTCTTACGACATGGACGACTGCGTCCACAATGGCTTCGTAGCCATGGTATACAGGTTCGTGAACAACATAACCGAGGACGACAGGAAGTTCGAGCCCCCTCAGCAATAGCGAGAAAGAACTGATATCCTTTAGGATGCTAGATTAATCCTATACAAATCCTCACCAATCTGTTCCAGGATGTAATCCTCGGATAACCTGTAAAACACATTCTCTCCGTCGTCGTCCCAGTCTTTCAACAGATAAACGTCATAATTTTTGTTTAAAAGGTACGATACCACCGTATTCAGAGAGTCGTAAGTTCCCCAAGTAGGCCTGTACGACGTCATATTCTCATACAAACGCAATGGTCCGGAGTTCTCTTCTGAAAGTATTATGCTGTTTTTGGGATTCGGTATCAAATCTGTCACTTCAGACATATAACTTTCAACATTTCGTGGGCCACCAAAGTATACGTCATGTCCTGAAAAAGCTGAATACAGACCGGTATAAAGTATATTTTCTGAAAGGAATGAGTATGTGCACATATAGAACAAAAGAAAGGTTATAAACGCGGCTCTCAAAATTTTAAACCTGTCCTTCCTCATCCGCTTACCCAAGGATTCAATGCACGCCTTCCCACCAATCCCATAAAATATGGATAGAAAAGGGAACGTGACAAGCATGTATCTATCATCAACCGCAAGCCCCCCTATAAAACAAAAGCACAGAAAAAAGGATACTATCGTTATCAAGGAAATTGATGAGAAGCCTTTAAGTTTTGGTTTTTTCATGCCGATGTATGCACCCAGAGATATCATCACCCATCCAAAACTACCGAATTGAAATAACATATTGGAAACGTAGTAAGGGAAGGTTTGAGCTATATGCAAAGGAGATATTAGGTCTTCCATATACGAATCCGGATATGTGACAGTAAAGAGATTACCAAACAATGAATACTGGTATGCCATCAGGGGCAACACGCCGAATAGAAAGGCGGCAAACGAAAATTGAATTGCCCGCAAAATTATTTTCCTTTTTCCGTTGCGTTCGTTGAACTTGACCCAAAATATATAAGCGATTGGTATTATCGATATGGCGTTCGTGTACTTTACCATGACTGAAAACCCGAAAAGTGCTCCCGAGACAAAAGCGTCAATTCCGCGTTTCTGGAAATACAATAAAGTTATGGATAAGAATATCAGAATCAACGACGGCACGTCGCTCATCAAACTAGTCGTGTTACTTAGAAAGAGAGGCAAAAAGGCAAGCAAAAAGACGGACAATATCGAGACCGCTTCACCGAACCGATTGTTGACGAAGTGGAAGAAATACAAAAGGAACAGAAAAGAAACTGCCGGCAACAGGTAGAATATCTGGCTTCTGGTAAGGAAGTTCAAGGAAAACGATATCAGGAGAGGGAATCCCGGAGGGTATTGGCAACATAAACGTCCCTTTCCAAAGTCACAGATATAATACGAGTGAGGAGCCAATATGTACTTAAGGTCTTCGTCACTCGCAATCCCCCTCAAATTCGAATAAATCTCAGATATCAATCTGTCCTCGATGTAGGAGTTGAGGAATCCCTTGTCATGCATGGATTCTGCCATGGACAAGTATCCATATGTGTCACATCCAACTACCGAATCGGAGACATATAACTGCATTATATGGAAATACAGAAAAGCCATACCCGACAGCATCACTATCAGAAAAATTTGAGTTCTATGACGTTTAATGTATGAACGCAAACGTTTACGCATTCGCATCATTAATATTTTGTGAACTCAGGTTATAATTCTAATTCACCGTTCGGAAAGTCTCCTCTTTATCAGAAACTTGAAGATAGAATATCCTTGACTGATCACATCGCTGCTCCGGTTACCTTCCCGCTCGTATAGTTTTATAGGAAACTCTGCAAACCTGCCCTTTTTGTATGCCTCAATCTTTATCTCGCTCGAGAATGGCATTCCCTCCTCTTTGAGTTCCAATCTTTCCAAAAGGTCCCTCCTGAACACCCACATGCCGCTCTGGTTGTCATGTATCTCAGTTGAAAACAATGCATTCGAGAACGCAGATATCAGCCTGTTTCCCAGATTCCTTATAAGAGGCATAGAACCCATTTCAAGTCCATTCATCCTATCACCTGAGACGAAATCTATTCCTCGTGATTCCAAGAAATTGACCATATCCAGAATAAGTGAAGGATTGTAGCTTCCATCCCCGTCCAAACAGGCTATTATATCACCTTCCGCACAATCAACTCCGGTCATGTATGCTCGACCATATCCTCTGCGTCTCTCGACGACAATCTTCACATTGTACGGTCGCACCAATTCAATCGTGCCATCCGTGGATCCGCCATCAACAATGATGACTTCGAACACTTCGCCAGGCATTCTGTCCAAGACTTTCCTTATGCCTTTGGATTCGTTCAGCGTGGGTATGATTACAGTTATTCTATTTCGAATCGCCATGTGATTTCCTTGATATAATTCTGATGAACTATCATCGTTTCATTAGCCAGTCGACGGTCCTGACAACACTCTCCTCGACGCCAATCTCCGATTTCCATCCGAGTTTTTTGATTTTATACACGTCCATCAATATCCTGTCGACATCACCTTTCCATCCAATCTTACCGCCGGTGTGCTCTAGTTTCACGTGTTCCAGTCCCATCGCATTTGTGACCATCTTCGCAATTTCATCCACGGATGTCCATCTTTCCGACCCTACAGTATACACATCATAGGTTTTCGCTGAATTGGAGGCAGCCAAGGTAGCACCTATACAATCACGGATGTCCAGATATGACCTCATCTGATTTCCATCGCCGAGTATCTCAAGCGAGTTTGGATTGTTGCTAAGTTTCTCCACAAAATCCGGGATAATCCCGCGCACGCAACCGGGTCCGATTATGTTCGCGTATCTCAGCACCACTCCCTTGATACCGTAGAACTCCGAGAAGCCTCTTATGTAATTCTCCGCACAAAGCTTCGAACGACCGTAGTTGCTGACCGGTACTGTCATGTCATCCTCGCTGACCGGCGTCTTCTCGGGCCTGCCGTAGACCGCTGACGAAGATGTGAACAAAATCCTCGGTATATCGTTTCTCCTCATTGCTTCGAGGACGTTGACCGTTGCTACAACGTTCGACCTGAAGTCGAACATTGGATCTTCCGATGATTTTCTGATGGAACCATTCGCAGCCAGATGGAAGACGACGTCAGTGTCCCTTATAGAATCCATCGCGAAAGCTGCGTCCGCCAAGTCGCCTCGTATCAGTTTTACTCTGTCGGCGACGTCTTTCAAATTTTCCATGTTGCCGAAAGAGAAGTCATCTATGACAATCACAGAATCTCCTCTGTCAGCGAGTGACTTTACTAGGTTGCTTCCTATGAACCCAGCCCCTCCTGTCACAATGTATCTCATAATCTAAATTAAAATATGAAAGAATAAATTCTCCGAAAAGAAAAAGCGAAAAGTGATTCTAGTAATATCTCCTGTGGCAACACCTCTGGCATATCAGATGTGACACGCCGGATTTGATTATATTCTTCCTAAACTCCCTGTATTTTTGGCCGTTCCATACCTTTCCTAGTCTGTCCATTAGGGCGTTTCCCATAGGAATATCCATCTCGTCACAGGGTATCACATCTCCGTTTGGCTGGATAAAGAGGATGAACCATGGAAAAATACATCCCGTCTTCCCGTAAGGGAAATTTTTGTCTGTATAATACGCGTCTATGTCGTAAACCTTTATGTCTGGTAAAAAGAAGACTGGGGTTTCGAATTTACTTTCCTTGATTCTCTTGATATGCTCTTTTATGAGTTTGGAATCCAGGCCGACATCATAACGTTCGGTAAATGTCGTGTGCTGGAACGTAATGCAATTGGCATGGCTACCCTGCGCCTCTTCGGCTATTCTGAACAAGCTATCTTGGTTAGTATGGTTTATGGGGCAGTTAAGGTTGATGAGTGGATGTCCATGTGTCCTAAAGCTGTTAAGCAATTTCAGAGTATCTAAGGTTTTATTGGAGTCTACGGCGTTCAATGACAGGTTAATTTCCTTCAACCCGTCCAATGACATCAATGTCTCGGCATATTTGCCAATCCCGATACCGTTGGTCGTGATATACGTCGAATAACCGTTCTCATCAAAAAATTTGACTATCTCCAAGAAATCGCTGTTGACTGTCGGCTCTCCTCCGAACAGGTGTATTCTAGGCTTTGGGAAAAATGACTTTTGGATATTTTTTTCAATCGATTTGACGTCTTCCAATGTTAAGTCCCCAAATGTCTCTCGCTTTGTTTTGTCCTGATAGCAAAATTCGCAGTTTAAATTACAGCGGTAAGTGAGGATAAGGGACACGAACAACGGGGGCAGGACGCTACGCCCATCGAATATTGTCAGTGGTCTTATTACGTGCCATAGGGGAGTATTGTGCAGATTCTGAAGTTGTTTAACGTTCATTATATTTTTTATATATGTCAATCTATTAATGGAATCACTTCATCCCCATGGGGCAGTCAGAAATATTAATCAGCTCTCTCAAAGAATATCTATGAGAAACCGGGACATAGGGATAATGATAATGACCATAGCCCTGCTGATAGGATTCATAACGTTCTCCTTCAACCGCGCGCTGAGTGACATAATCAGCTCATCCTGCACGCACGGAGAGACGTGCCCGATGTGGGGGACCATAAGGTTCCAGACAAACGTCAGCATAGCAATAATGATTTTCGTGGCCGCCATCGGCGCCTATCTCGTATTCTTCAGCAGGGAAGATGCCATCCCGTTCAAGAAGGTGTCTCTGAGCGACTACAAGGACGTGATGTCGACGCTGGGCGCCGACGAGAGGAAGGTGCTCACCGGCATAATAGAAAACAACGGGTCGATATCCCAGTCATCCATTGTCGGTTCCACCAAGTACAACAAGGTGAAGGTCAGCCGCATACTCGACAGCCTCGAGGGTAAGAAACTCATAGAGAGGAGAAGGCGCGGGATGGGCAACGTGATAGTCCTCAGGCACTGAAACTAGTTTCAGCCAACCCATATATGCTGTTTCTCACGTCATTTCTACCATGAAGAACAAGACCGAGACCATCGGCGTCAAGGGGATGCACTGCAAGAGCTGCGTGTCCCTGATAGAAAGGAAACTATCGAGGCTGAAGGGGGTGGAAAAGGCGAAGGCCGATCTGGTAAGCGAGACTGTCAAGGTGAGCTACGACCCCAATTCGATATCCCTTGGCGAGATAAAGGGTGAGATAGAAGAATTGGGATACGGCGCGGGCAGCGGTGCAGCCAAAAAGAAGGACGGCGGCCTGAAACAGGGCATAATATATGGCATCGTGCCGCACACAGGATGCATACTGTTCATAGCGGCGTCGGTGCTCGGAATGACCGTGGCGACGGAGCTGTTCAAGCCGTTGCTGATGAACCCCTATTTCTTCTACATACTTATCGGGATGTCGTTCGTATTCGCGACAATCTCATCTTTCCTGTACCTGAGGAACCAGGGATTCATAAAGATGGATCGGACACATCTGTCTTTCGCCTCAAACACGATGCAGAGGAAATGGAAATACCTGTCGACGATGTACGGGATGACCATAGGAATAAACCTGTTGCTGTTCTTTTTCGTGTTTCCCGCGTTGGCTAACTTCGACTCGGGGCCGTCCATAACGGGCGCATACCTTGCAGCGGGAGGTCTGGACACCGTCACACTGCAGGTTGACATACCGTGTCCCGGTCATGCCCCGCTGATATCGGGAGAACTAAAGAAGGTCGCGGGCGTGCAGGGAGTGAAGTTCAGGATGCCGAACTACTTCGACGTGGCTTACGACTCCACCACGGACGTGGACGGCATACTGTCGCCGAGCGTGTTCGAAACGTACAGGGCAACAATCGTCGGCAGCGGTGCCACAGTGGAACTGACCGGAGAAGAGGAGCTGTTCACAGGAGGATGCGGGTGCGGAGGGTGATTTCATGGGTGACATAACGATAGACGTAAGGAAAATCGGTATATCCGTGTTGGTCGTGTCCACTTTGGCTTTTTTGTTCCTTTCACATGGATTCGGATGGTTGGGTGGTGCGGACGGTTCCCGGGTGACCGGAGCCGCGGTCGCATCATCCGGATTCCGCATACCGCTTTCAGAAGTTGCAGAAGATGCCAAATGGTACGAATACGATTCCAACGACGTGACCATAAAATTCTTCGCAATCAGGGACGTAAATGGAGACATAAAGACGGCGTTCGATGCGTGTGACATATGTTACAGCAGCCACAAAGGGTACAGGCAGGAAGGCGGTTATATGATATGCAACAACTGCGGCAACAGGTATCCCATATCCGGACTGGGGACCGAGAACAAGCGGCCGGGAGGCTGCTGGCCTGGGTACCTGAAGAGCAGGGCAAACGGAGAATACCTTGTGATAGATAAATCAGACCTGGAAAGCGGAAGGTACAGGTTCGCCTGATATCATTCCAACAAATTATTAAGCGCCAGCGCTTCATTCTTATTAAGAGGGCGACAAAATGAAGAAGGATACTATACCTATACTGGGCATGCACTGCGCGGCGTGCGCGCAGAACATAGAGCATGCATTAAAGGGGTTGGACGGAGTCGCGTCCGCGAACGTGAACTTCGCGACCGAGAAAGCTACTGTCGAGTATGACGAGACTAAACTTTCCGTAACTGACCTTCACAAGGCCATAGAGGACGCCGGGTACGGGGTAGTGAAAGGAACGGAAGACAAATTCGTCGACAAGGAAAAGGAGGCAAGGGAGAAGGAAAGCAGACAACTAAAGAACATGGTCATGCTCTCCCTCGCGCTGTCCATACCGATATTCGTCATATCCATGCCGCTCGGATGGTACGGCATCACGCTGCCTTACCAGAACGAGATACTTTTATTGCTTGCAACCCCAGTCCAGTTCGTAGTCGGTTCTAGGTTCTACAAGGGCGCGTTCAAGTCCCTCATGAGGAAAACTGCCGACATGGACACGCTGATAGCCATTGGAACGTCAGCCGCATACTTCTACAGCCTTTTCGCCGTTCTTTTTCCCGGGATGTTTGGGGGAGAGGTATATTTCGACACTTCGGCCATGATAATGACATTCATAATGATCGGCAAATGGCTGGAGGCTGTCACCAAAGGAAAGACATCTGAAGCCATAAAGCAGCTCATGGGTCTCCGCGCTAAGACCGCAACCGTAGTGAGGAACGGAAAAGAGATGGAGATACCGATAGACGATGTCGCTGTCGGTGACATACTCATAGTGAAGCCCGGCCAGAAGATACCGGTAGACGGGGTGGTCGTTAGCGGACTGTCGTCAGTCGACGAGTCAATGATAACGGGGGAGAGCATACCGATGGAGAAGAAGAAGGGGGACACCATCATAGGAGCGACCATAAACAGGAACGGGACGCTGAAGTTCCGCGCCACGAAGGTCGGCAAGGACACCACACTGAACCAGATAATACAGCTCGTCGAGGACGCGCAGGGGAGCAAGGCACCGATACAGAAGCTCGCCGACAGGGTCAGCGGAATATTCGTGCCGACCGTGATATCGATTGCTGTCATCGCGTTCTTCTTCTGGTATGTGATAGCAGGGGAAAGCTTCACATTCGCCCTGACCATCTTCATATCTGTGCTTATAATAGCATGCCCGTGCGCACTGGGTCTGGCCACTCCGACAGCGATAATAGTCGGCACGGGAAAGGGAGCGGAGCATGGGATACTGATAAAAGGAGCGGATGCACTTGAAAATGCACACAAGATAACGACGGTCGTGCTGGACAAGACAGGCACGCTCACCAAAGGGAAGCCGGAGGTAACGGACGTGTTTGCGTTGAACCCGAAGCGTGTCAGCGAGAAGGATGTGATTATGTACGCGGCCGTTGCGGAGAAACCGTCTGAACATCCATTAGCCGACGCCGTATTGAACGAGGCGAAGAGGAAGAGAATAACGGTAGACGACGCCAAGCACTTCGAGGCTATGCCGGGTCACGGTATCAAGGCCAGATATGATGGAAAGGTGATACTGTTCGGCAACCGGAAGCTGATGGAGGCGAACAAAGTAGACATCTCGTCCATCGAAGACAGGATGGAACGGCTTGAGAAAGAGGGAAAGACTGTCATGATACTCGCGCTGAACAGGAGGGCCGTAGGGATGGTTGCCGCAGCGGACACTCTCAAGAAGTTCTCCAAGCATGCAGTAGATGGGCTGAAGACTATGGGGAAGGAAGTGGTTATGATGACGGGTGACAACATGAGGACAGCAGAGTCTATAGCAAGGCAGGCCGGTATAGAGAACGTGCTTGCGGATGTGCTGCCCGACCAGAAAGAGAAAGAAATAAAAAAAATGCAAGAAGCTGGAAAGGTCGTGGCGATGGTCGGTGACGGGATCAACGACGCTCCTGCTCTCGCAAGGGCGGATGTCGGCATTGCAATAGGCGCAGGCACGGATATTGCGCTCGAGACCGGCCAGATAGTCCTTATAAAGAGCGACCTACGTGACGTTGTGTCGGCGATACGGCTCAGCGAATACACCATGAGAAAGATAAGGCAGAACCTCTTCTGGGCGTTCTTCTACAATTCGATAGGCATACCGATAGCGGCAGGCATCCTTTACCCGTTCACAGGATTCCTGCTCAATCCGATGGTGGCTGCGGCCGCGATGGCGTTCAGCTCCGTCTCCGTGGTGAGCAACTCGCTGCTGATGAGAAGATACAACCCATCATCTTGATGGAAAGAAATCCTTATTAACTGGCCTAACGAAATCTTATCTATGGCAACAACGAAAAAGCCGATGGTACCTTACATGTACGCACACAAACCATTGATTGGAGTGATGGTATTCCTATTAGGTGCGATAAAGTACTTCGGCTATTCATGGGAGATAGCTCTGATGGCAGTCGGGGCTTTGATGACATTGAAGGGACTTCTGATGCACAAGTGCTGCAAGTAGTTCCTGTTTTTTACAACGCAGGACGTCCTGCGAATTTCATTCTTTTTGCTTGATGCAGGCAGTGTGGATTTTCTAACTTTGTCGATTTTAAATATTTCCGGAAATACATCATTTCATGCAGAAAGTCGAGAGGCTTTATAGCAGCAGCTTGAAAATGGAAGTCGTTCGTTTGAGGAAGGAATGCTCCTTGGAAGAGGAGAACCTTAAACTGATAAGTGACATCTACCAGAAACTAGGAGATTCCTTGTGTCAAAACAATGACTATTATGGGCTCATGTGGGCCAACATGCTTTCCGAGGTAGCAAACAAGGTAGGGGACAATAAGCTAGAAGAAGCAGCATTGACCCTTTTTTCTGCATACCTTTCGGATGCCGAAGAAAGGGCACGTAACAGCTATCATGAGGTGAAGACTCAATTATGGGATTACAATCCGGACAGTGTCAGTCTGGAAAACTCCCTCTATATGATGGACGAAAATTCTGACCATCCCGGTATGGAGAAGCTTAAATTGGACTCGTTGTACGGACCGCTTACCGTGGAACACAAGAAAGGTATGTACTCGGGTTACATATATTTCAACCTCGACGACATTGGGGTCAGAAGGTACGATTATGCACTCTTCGGAAAAGACGACAGGAAGGCTGGAGAGATTTGGGACTCTATATCGGAGAAGGTGGCACCAAGGATGCTGGAGATACTTGAAAATGAGCGTGTGATAATGGGAATTTATGAAACTTTCTACGAAACGGGAAAGATACCGCACGGGGAAGTCGTCATAGCGAAGAGAATCGAACTTCCGGAAAGGTTTGAGGATATCGCGGAGAGTGAAAGGACCAAGAAAAAAGAAGTTTTAAAGAAGGGCCCTCCGGGAAACTTTGCAGAATACATAGCGAGCGGCGGCCTACATATGGAGCTAAAGCAGAGCGAGATAAGGAACAGAAAGCTCATATGCATGCTCAAGGATGAAGGCGTGAAACTGACGGAGTCGACCTTGGTGTATCCTCGGATACTCTGGGAGTCTGGTAAAGAGACGCCTTGGGCTGATGAACTGGTTGAGCTAGCATATGAAGAGTTGGGGAATTACGGTTATGAAAAAGTGAAGATACCCAAGCCTACCCTCGTTTATGGAGGTAAGAGGGATGCCGAAGCGGAGATAACCCAACTGCAGGAATCCTCTTGGAATCTTGTAGGAGAAATCATAACGTTCGATCAGCAATTCCCATGCGGGATACCGTACCATCAGAGGGAGGATGAATTGCGGAATATAAGCAAGAAGTTTAACGAAAGTCTCAAAGGGGAAAAACCCTGGATTCGTGTCATAAAAAAGGATGAAACTGGGAGGAAGATATCGGAGACGAACATAAGTTACAGCCCATACGTGCCGTGCGGATTCAGGGAAGGCTACAAATGGTGTGCAACCGGCAAATGCAGTACGGATTTCGAAAAGAAGCGTATAGAAAGGAAAGAAGGAGACATAGCGGATATAAGGTCTAAGGAAACTTCAATCCAGTTGAATGAGGCTATGGAAGCTCTGGGCCTGACACTATCAGAGTTCTACAATGGATGGGAAGAGCTCGACCGTAGGAAAAGAGAGAGTTTGTAGAATGGACCGGGTGAGATTTGAACTCACGGCCGCCTGATTATCAGTCAGGTGCTCAAACCAAACTAAGCTACCGGTCCTCTGAATAAGTTATAATTACCAGTCATTAATTAATCTTTTTATTGTAGTCTTCTATTGTAATGATATGGGCCGATAGATCAACTGGCAGATCGTCGCGTTCGCATCGCGGAGGCTCCGGGTTCGACTCCCGGTCGGTCCACTCCTGAAATCATAGTTTCAGCGATTCGACTGACAACCCCTGGAAGAACTCGTCTATATGGAGGTATCCTTCCTTTAGCGATTCGTAAGGTCTGATGGAGATGTGGGAATTCATCCCCTTTATGATTTCGGATTCGACTATCCCCTGTATCTCTGCCGAAAGCTTCCTGCCGTCGTTTAGCGGCTTGTATATTATAAGAGTCGGTTTCCGATATGCGTACTCCTCTGGTATGCGCCCCATGCATGAATAGACAAGCGGAGCTATGGTCAGGCCCAGTTCCACCCCTAGCCCACTGCTCGTGTTCGAGAAGTCGGCTATGAACATGTTGGACTCCTTCAGCAGATTTATCTTGTTCTCGTCAAAAATGTTGCCGTATGTCTTCTTGGCGGCGCCTTCCTTATCAGAAAGCTCTTTATCAGCGAAGTGTCTTGTCAGGATACTGGCTTCATAATTGTCCTCTATATAATCCATGAACTTGAGAACCTTCGTGCAGTCCTCTCCCGAACGGCCGCCGTCTATGGACATCCCGAAATAGATTTTCCACGGTTCCATTATACGATAATAGAATTCAAACCTTTTATTACTTGCCCGTTAAAATAATAACTAGGGGTATTATTGATAATAGCTGCAATATCGGATGTCCATTCACCACGCCATTTCGAAGATTTCGTTAAAGCAATCGACCATCTCGACGCACTGGACACAAAACCACACCTATTCCTTATAGCGGGAGACATGATAAACAGGGGGGAGATAGAGGAATACGAGAAGGTAAGCAATGTGCTCTTCGGCAAGATGAACTGCCCCATAGTGGCGTGCTTCGGGAACAACGAGTTCACCGAGCAGAGGGACGAGATAAAACGGACCGTAAAGAACGTGAAGTTCCTGGACGACCAAAGCATGATATTGGAATTCCCTATTAAGGAGTGGGACAGGAAGATGAGCGTGGGCATAGTCGGAACTACGGGCAGCCTGGAGACACCCACAATGTGGCAGAAATCTCACATACCCAACATAGACAGGATATACCAGAATCGGGTGGATGCGATAGATAGGCAACTTAGCAGGATGAAGACAGATTTCCGTATACTGCTTATGCATTATTCGCCGACATACAAGACGCTCGAGGGAGAGAACCCGAGATTCTACAGCAGCATGGGATGGAACATATACGAGAACGTGCTCATGAACAGGAAACCAGATCTGGTGATACACGGTCACTCGCACAAAGGCCTTAAGATGGCATGGGTGGACAGCGTCCCAGTGTTCAACGCCGCGTTCACGGTGAACGGCAAGATACTGGTCATAGACACGGATACGATAAAACCGGGCCTGGCAAGATACGTGGAATAGGAAGCTTTTTATAACAACTAAAGAGTAGTTAATTCTATGTCAGCTCTATACGACATCATAAAAGATAACATGATGATGGTGATGTCTATGCATGAGAATTATCTCAAAGAATACGAGAACTTCGTCGGAGATGATTTAGTTTTTATAAAAGTCCAAATCGCTTTGATGAAACAATCCATAAGGAATGAAAATGACAATGTGATAGTCACTTTCAAAAACGCGAGCAGACTGGCGTCGCTGTACAGACTATCATCCACGCATGCATCCGAACAGGCATCGAAAGAAACTGACGAAGAAAGACACATAAAATATCTTGGTTTGTCAGCTGATTTCGAAGAGACCGCTATCAAATTGGAAACGCACAAGGATTCGATGTACAGGGACATGGTGCATTTCCGCTCGGCAATGCCTGAAAAGATGAATGAACTGGCCGAATACATGTAATTTACGATTCCTTCATAAAACGCGTTTCCAGGTCAAAATACCGACTAAAGTTTAAATATCCACCTTCTGATTAAATTCAATTAATTGAGATTTTCAAGGTAGATAGCTGGATAATGAAAGAAGAAACACCATCGTCGAGCATCACCGGCGACTTACCGTTCTTTAAGCTTAGCGCTAGCGATATTCCTTATTTCCTTACGACGGAAAGGGGACGGTGGAAACAATGAAAGGAAAGAAGAAAAAATAAATAATGGCAGAGGTTATTTTGAAACGGAAGCGGTCGAAACCCGTCATGCTAATCGCCGCTTCAGACACTTTTAATTTGAGAGGTGACATACATGAAGAAGAAACCACAGTATGAAGAAACTTGGGACGACGAATGGGAGGAATGACTAAATTTTTTCAAGGACCACAGAATATAGCATTCCAAAGGTTTTTGGAATTCTTTCCCTTTTGATTATTTTTACGCCGCTGACTTCCGACACAATGCTATCGAATACAGGAATCTCAACAGTCTGAAGCTTGTTATCATTCTATCCTAAAGAAAGATGCCAACCATCCCAGAATTATTTCCATCAGCGTTTGGTCGATGCATGTCCCGCCAGTGCATACGTTGCTTTTGCACTCGAAGCTATTGTCGCAGAGGCTATTCGGGTTCTTCTGGAATCTCATTTCGTTGCTGGGATCGCAGTACATACCTCCTTTCCTTATGCCGTGCAGCAGACACTGATCCCCACTCGAACATCCAGCCACGCACCCGACTTCCTCAGTCTCCTGACCTGTATATTCGTTATCGACGTCAGCGATTACCATAATTGAAGAGGACTCTGCAACAGCCGCCACAGAAACAATCACCAAGAACAATACTGGAAAAATGAAGTTCAGTTTCCGCATAATACTATAATTTGGAAGCAAATTAAATATACTTTTTCTGAATCCTTTCGTAAGACGCATTCACAATGTCCTGTATAATCTTTATATCGCCTTCCTGCAGGTGCTTGAATCTTCCCTGGAGCTTCAGGTACTCTCCGACAGGCGTCCCTTTGGACTTTTCGGTGAGACTGAACTTGCCGTCCTCAATCTCAAACTGGGTCCACATGCCTGTGTCTATCGCCAGTTTCGCTATCCTTATGGTATCCATGCCTTCCGACTTCCAACCTATCGGGCATGCGGAATAGACATGGACGAAGCTCGGTTGTTTGCCAAGCGCTTTCTTTATCTTGTTGCGGAGGTCAGGGATGTTGGCCATGGATGCTGTAGCAACGTATGGTATGCCATGGGCAGCGACTATCTCAGCTATCGGCTTCTTCCACACGGGATTCCCTATAGATTTGCTCCCGACCGGACTAGTGGTGGTCCACGCACCGAACGGAGTGGCGCCGCTCCTCTGTATCCCGGTATTCATGTACGCTTCGTTGTCCAAGCAAACAAATGTTATTTTATGCCCTCTTTCCAAAGCGCCGGACAGCGACTGGAGTCCTATGTCAAAGGTCCCGCCGTCCCCGGATATGGAAATCACTTTCGTCTTGTCATCTCCTTTGGCTTTCAGGGCGGACTCTATGCCGGAAGCGATTGCTCCAGCGTTCTCGAACGCGCCGTGGATGTAAGGGCATCTCCACGCCGTCCTGGGATACTGGGACGAGATTATCTCTGAGCATGACGTGCCATTGACGACTATCACATCGTCGCCTGCAAGTTCCTGCGCGGCCTCCATCACGTGTCTTAACGCAAGCACCATCCCGCATCCCGCACACGCCGTGTGGCCCTGTGTGAATAACTTGTCACTCATATCCCAACCACTCCTTGTATTCTTTCCCTTCCTTCATCTTTTTCGATATGTTTTTCAAATCTTCCAATCTCACATCCCTTCCGCCAAGTCCGACGACAAAGCCGGACACCACGACATCCGTTCCCTGAAGGGCGGACTTCAATTCGGTATATAACGCCCCGTGGTTGCCGACTGAAACGTCCTTTTCCAAAACAGCGATTGACTTCATGTCCTTCAGTTCTTCCTTCAGCATCTCGTTCGGGAACGGCCTGAACGATTTGATTCTAAGCATCCCAATGTCTTTATGTTCTCTCAGAAATTCCTTCACCGTCCCGGCAAGTGAGCCAAGGGTGACTATCACGTATTTGGTGCCGTCATTCATGTTGTGTTTCTCGAACAGCCCATTGCCGTATGCCCTGCCGAAAATTTTCCCGAAATCGTCATTGACTTTCTGTATTTCGTTCACGGACTGCTCCATGGCTTCCTGCTGCTGCCTCCTGAAATCCATGTAATAATCGGGAGTCGCATAGCATCCCATTGACATGGGCCTCTTGGGGTCCAGCAGATGTTCCGGATTGTAATCTGGAAGGAAGCTCGTCAATTTCTTCTCGTCCATCAGCTCGACCGGCTCGTGCGTGTGCGACAGGAAGAAACCATCTATGCAAACCATCGCAGGCACGCCCAGCTTCTCGGCGACCTTGTAAGCCTGCGGTATCGTGTCGTGGGCTTCCTGCGCGTTCTCGCAATACAACTGTATCCATCCGGAATCCCTCGCCCCCATCGAGTCCTGCTGATCGTTCCATATGCTCAGCGGGGAAGACAATGACCTGTTGGCGACAGCCATCACGATAGGCATCCTCATTCCAGACGCGACATATAATATCTCATGCATCAGCGCGAGTCCCTGCGAGGCTGACGCAGTGAATGTACGGACGCCCGTCGCCTGCGCCCCTAAAACAAGCGATATCGCCGAATGTTCCGACTCCACATTGACGAACTGCGCATCTATCTTGCCGTCGGCCACCATCTGTGCAAGCTCTTCGACTATGATAGTCTGCGGCGTGATCGGATATGCAGATATGACTTTAGGTCTGCACATCCTCACGGCTTCAGATATCGCGGCTGATCCTGTAAGTATTTTCATATAATCACTTCTTCTCCATTTCATGCGATATTGCTTTCACCGGGCATAACTGCTCGCATATCAGACATCCCTTGCAATATTCCAAATCGACGACCGCCTTCCCGTCGACCACCTTTATGGCCTCGTCTGGGCAGTGTATCTCGCATTGCTTGCAACCTATGCACTTCTCCCTATCGACAACCGGCCGGAAAGACCTCCAGGAACCTGTCTTGTTCTCAACCTGATTGCCTATTTTGGTCACTGTAGCCCCCGGCTCCAACGGCACTCTGGTCTCGCATACAAGCGAATATTCAGCTGTCTTCTTCTTTTCGCTCATTCAATCACTCATCTCTTTCTCTATAGCTTCGACAAGTTCAATATTTTTCTCCCCGACCTTGCCAGGCATCGCCTCACTTATCGCTTCCTTGATGCTGTCAATTCCCACTACACCCGTAAGTTTCGAAAACACGGCCAGCATCGCGGTGTTCACTATGGGCTTTCCTATTATCTTCATAGCTGTTTCATTGACATCAAAACTTCCTGTCCTGCCCAGATCGACGTTGACCAGGCACGTCTTCTCGCCGTTGACTATCACTTTCCCGCCGTCCTTCAGCCCCTCTTCCGTGTTGATGCATGTCAGGAGGCTGGAATCCAATACGATGACGTAATCCGGTTCGTATATAAGCGTCCTTAGCGTTATCGGCCTGTCATCTATCCTGCAGAACGCCTGGACCGGTGCGCCCCTTCTTTCCGGACCGAATGCTGGGAATGCCTGTGAGTACTTCCCTTCTTTGCTAGCGGCTATGGCAAGAATCTTGGCTGCTGTGACAGCGCCCTGGCCGCCCCTCCCGTGGAACCTTATCTCGATCACTCAAACACCGTATCGCAACTAGCCTGTTAATCTTACATGATAGTTTATACAATAAATATAATAATGTCAGGATTGAATCATATTTTTTTACTTGAAAGTACAAATTATATAGAATGGGAATAATAGAAAAGTTCGAAAGCGAAGTGAAGGTGGTGAAGGACGAAGTCCTTTCACAGTTACTTAACGATGAGTTTCCTAATGACGAACTAAATAAGATACACCTGCACAAGTTCGACGGTTTCAAGATATGCCTAGTCAACGGCGAATTCGTACGCAACAACCTCGAGACTGACTTCACAATGGGAAGCCATCACCTCGTCAGCGAGTTCATACCCAATCACGAGATATGGGTGGACGTGAGAAACTCGAAGAATGACATATTTTCCCTCATACACCACGAGTTGACTGAGGCCAAACTCATGAAAGAAGGCATGTCATACGAGGATGCGCATGCGATAGCGACCCAGAAGGAAGAAGAATTCAGGAAGCAGAACTTCTGCGAACATGAAAACTGATGCTCTTTTGTTTCACTTTCTCCTGCCGAACATGTAAGTGGCGAGCATACTTGTCGATGCCGCAAAAGCGAGCACGACGCCCATACTTAACGCGGTGTTCATGGAAGCTGCCCCTGTCATTATGTATCTTAGCACCTCGACACAGTAGCTCATCGGATTGGCATAGAGTATCCACGAGATGTTGCCAGGAAGGTTGCTTATGGGGAACAGTGCGCCGCTTAGCATGAACATAGGCATGACTATGAAGTTCATTATCACGTTGAACCCTTCCATCGTGTCCATCCATGATGCTATCGCGACTCCCAATGAGACGAACCCTATTGATATAACAACAGTAGCCACCATGACTTTCAGGACAATTAACGGAGTCACGCTAACCCCCAAAGCAGAAGCAACTAATATGATTATCATCGACTGTATCAACGAAGAAGTCGCTCCTCCCAGCGCCTTACCTATGACTATTGACACTCTTGATATGGGTGCGACAAGCATCTCCTTTAGGAATCCGAATTCTCTGTCCCATATCACTGATATTCCGGAGAACAGGGACGTGAACAGGATGCTCATCCCCACTATGCCAGGGGTGAGAAAAGGAAGATAAGCCGTGTCGGCGCCGGAGAACCTCATGGTGCCTCCTATACCGAACCCCATTATGAGCAGCCACATCAAAGGTCTCACTATCGAGCTCGTCAAAGAGGCTTTGTCCCTGTAGAACCTCTTGAACTCCCTCAGCCATACGGTATAAATTCCCATCATCTCGTGTCTCAGCGTCATCTTCTCCCCCTCATCATCATGTGCCTCTTCATCGCATCTTTCTGGCCGGCGTTCTCTTCCCTTATCTCATTCCCAGTCAGGTGGAGGAACACGTCGCTCAGGGTGGGCTTCCGCATCCCTATGCCCGTGAAAATTATGCCGGCCTTCTTTGCCTTCTCGTACACGATTTTCATATCCCTCTCTGCGTTCTTCACCGGGACGAAGAGTTCCCCGTCAATCCTTTTCGCATCGGGGAAAGCCTTCAATATGTTCGCTTCGTTGGCCCCGTTCCCTTCCAGTTTCAGCACTATGGTCTCGTCGCCTATGCCGCTCTTCAGCTTGCCGGGTGTACCTATCGCGACTATCCTCCCGTGGTCTATGATGGCTATCCTGTCGCAAAGCGAATCCGCCTCCTCCATGTAATGCGTTGTCATAACTATCGTTATCCTCTTCTCCTTCGCGAGCTGCTTGATGTACTTCCACACGTGCTCCCTCGTCTGCGGGTCAAGCCCCAGCGTGGGCTCGTCCAGGAACAATATCTTCGGATGGTGCACAAGTCCCCTTGCGATCTCCAGCCTCCTTTTCATCCCGCCTGAATAAGTCCTCACAAGATTCGTCGCCTTGTCTCTCAGTTCCACTATGTCCAAAACTTCGTCTATGATCTTCGTCCTGTCCTTCCCGCCGATATTGTATAATCTTGCATGCATCTCCAGGTTCTCCCTCCCGGTCAGTCTGTCGTCCAGGCTCGGGTCCTGGAACACTATCCCTATGCTCTTCCTCACGTCGGACGGGTTCTTGATGACATCATGATTGTTTATTTTGGCGTGCCCGGAAGTCGGTATAAGTATCGTGCACAGCATGGATATAAGGGTCGTCTTTCCCGCGCCGTTCGGGCCAAGCAAACCGAATATCTCGCCTTCTTTTATTGATAAATCCACATTGTCGACCGCTGTGAAGTCGCCGAACTTCTTGGTTATCCCCATTGTCTCTATCAGATTTTTAGAACTTGCCTTGACCATACATTCCATTAGAGAAGTATTACAATATAAAATCATACGTCCTTCTTCAGGTTTCCGCACAAGACATTGAATGAAAAATATAGGAAAAAAGACGATAAAAAAATGTGGCCTTGCCCCGTGCTTCTGTTATCATTGCTCACGACGAGCGATCACGGCTTCACAGAGGCTTTATGAGCAAGGCTTGAATAAAGATAGGAAAAGCTGGTTTAAAAATATAATAGAAATAATGACAAAATAAAAAAATTCTGCTAAACGAGTTTAGTTTAAATTACTCATTATTTCCTGTGTTTTTGGAAACAATCCCTGCAATACACAGGCCTGCTTCCGTCAGGTTTGAATGGGACCTCGCATTCCTGCCCGCAGTCGCTGCAAGTTACTTTGTGCATTTCTTGCGGTCTCCCGAAACCTCTTCGTTCTCCGAATGACATTTTTTAATTTCACCTTTTTTTATATACAAGATCATTTAGGAATAGATCTTTTGTATGTTTTATTGGTTCGGATGGCAAGCTTAAATATTTATGTTTTTGATTGCCCAGAACCACGGAATATGACATCTGAAACCCTAAACGCTTATATAGTGTCACTTAACAGTAGTATAGTAAGTCTTAATTGTAATCGAAACATGATAATAGGAAGGTGGTAATATGGGTTGCGGTGGAGAATGCTCGACATGTCCGTTCGCGGAAATCGAGAAACAGATGAAGGAAGAGATGGAAAAGAAGAAGAAACAAAAGAAAGGTGAAGAATGATGGACATTGAAAAAGCTGTCAGATACTTGAATGACAAAAAATTGCCTGCGATGGAAGCAGATGTGATAGAATCGTGCATGAAAGGGACGAACATATACACGGCAAACGGGCTGGGACTGATAAATGACAATCAAATGAGCTTGCTGCTGGAAGAGCATGCAAACGAACTGCAAGAGAAGTTCCCGGGAATGTACAAGCGATAGTTCGGATTTATTTACTTTTATCACCAAATAATATTCTAACATTTACGGGAAGTATACATTAGTTTTTCCCATTTATGGACAAAAATGAGTGATTTCGTGGAATTTTTACCTAAAATAAAGGAAAAACGATGGGACAAGGGACTTGAAAAGAGCATTTTCAAGGACTGGGAAAGGAAAAAGATTTCTGAGTTCGACAAAAAGAGCAGGAAGCCTGTCTTCGCCATAGACACTCCTCCTCCTTACGTCAACACGCCGATACACATAGGTCACGCCTACACGTACGTCATAATGGACCTCATCGCGAGGTTCAAGAGGATGACCGGATACAATGTAGTGTTCCCACTGGGACTTGACAAGAACGGGTTGCCAATAGAGATACAGGCGGAGAAGAAGTTTGGCATAAGGATGCACGAGACGTCTAGGGAAGAGTTCATAAAACTGTGCAAGAAGCTCATAGAGGAGAGCGGTGACGCGTCCATAGAGAGCTTCAAGGAGCTCGGGATAAGCTTCAACGGCTGGGACAAGAAGTACGAGATTGGCGGAAGGTACGACACCGACGACAAGGAGTACAGGGCACTGACCCAGGAGACCTTCATACGATTATGGAACGACGGCCTGATATACGAGGACGTGAAACCGACCAACTACTGCCCCGACTGCAAGACCACGATATCGGATGCGGAGGTCGAATACAAGGAGGGGACGACACAACTGAACTACATCAAGTTCTACGTGAAGGAGAGCGACACTACGATGGGGGAATACGTGTCCATAGCAACGACAAGACCGGAACTTCTGAGCTCATGCAAGGTCATACTGTACAACCCGGAGGACGTGAGGTATCTGCACCTCGAGGGAAGGACCGCCACAGTGCCATTGTACCACAACGAAGTGCCAATAATGCCACATCCGTATGCCAAGCCCGATTTCGGGACCGGCCTCGTGATGATATGCAGTTTCGGAGATTATAACGACGTGAGGATACTTAGGGAGATGGACATATCGCCGACTTACTCCATAGACCAGGACGGCAGGATGACCAGGGAAGCTAAGAAATACAGGGGAATGAAAGTTGAAACAGCGAGAAGGGCCGTAATAGAGGACCTTAAGATCAATGGCCTACTGGAGAAACAGGAGCAGGTAGCCCAAAGACAACCGATGTGCTGGAGATGCAAAACTCCCATCGAGTTCGTGCCCATGAATGAGTTCTATTTGAAACAGGTCGAGTTCAAGGACGACATACTGGAGATAGCCGACAAGATAAATTTCTTCACACCCGAAAGCAAGCAGATACTTATAGACTGGATAAACTCGGTGAACATAGATTGGGTCATATCCAGAAGGAGATACTATGGGACGGAGGTCCCACTGTGGTACTGCAAGAGCTGCAAATCCGCAGTGGTGCCGCCAGCGGGCAAATACTACCAACCTTGGAAGCAATCCTCGCCTGTCAAGGCATGCCCAAAATGCGGAGGGAAAAGGTTCATTGGCGAAAAGAGGACATTCGACACGTGGTTCGACTCAAGCAGCTCAGAATACTACATACTCGGATATCTATGGGACAAGAATTTCTGGAAGAAGAACATGCCATGCACGCTGAGACCGCAAGGAAAGGAAATAGTGAGGACGTGGCTGTACTTCACGCTGCTTAAGGCAAAGCTGCTCGACAACATGCAGGCATTTGAAAACTGCTGGATACACATGCATGTAGTCGACGACACGGGACAGAAGATGAGCAAGTCGATCGGGAACATAGTGGACCCTCAGGAAGTGCTGAAGAAGTACGGCGCAGACGCTTTCAGGATATGGACGCTATTGGAGAGCGACATAAGCAAAGGAGACGTGAGATGCAGTTTTGAGAGGATAGAAGGGACGTCTAAGTTCCTCACCAAGTTCTGGAATATATCCAGGTTCATATCCATGTTCCCGGTGACGGAGAAAAGGAAAGGGATGAAGCTGGAGGATTCGGACAGGTGGATACTTGAGGAGCTCGCAAAGCTGGTTCAGTTCGTAGAGGAGAAGTACAACAACTACGAATTCAACGCGGCCGCGATCGCAATAAGGGACTTCACATGGAATGTACTGGCATCCAACTACATAGAGATGGTGAAGCCGAGGGCTTATGCATTTGAAAACAAGAAAGCATCTGAATCCGCGTGGTACGCGCTTCACGAATGCCTAAGGACATTACTGCTGCTGATGGCACCGATAGTCCCGTTCTTCACCGAGGACATCTGGATACAGTTGTATTCGACAAAGAAGAAGGACAGCATACACTTCCAAGCATGGCCGAAGTGCGGGAAACCAGACGCAAGCGTCCTGAAGCACACTGCAGCCATAATGGAGTTCAACTCTATGGTGTGGAACGTGAAGAAGGAGAACGGGATGTCGCTGAGGGACCCTGTGGACGTGAAGATACCGAAGGAACTGAAGGACTTTGAAATGGATTTGACACTGATGCATAACATCGGAGGGAAGAAACCGGAACCTAAGCCGGAAGCCGTGAAGGAAGAAATAAGGGAACCTGAAAAGGATGTGAAAAAAGAGCAGAAAACGGAGACGATAAAAGAGAAGGCTGAGGAGAAGGAAGCCCCTAAGAAAAAAGAGAAAAAGACAAAGACAGTGAAGCAACCACCGAAGAAAGTTTTGAAGAAGAAACAGACTAAAGAGAGGAAGAAACCTGCCAAAAAAGTCGCGGAAAAGAAGAAGGTTGAAGTCAAGAAACGTCCGGATAAAAAGAAAGCATCGCCTGAAAGGAAACCTAAGGAAAAGAGAAACAACCCCGTGAAGAAGGAGAAAAAATCCAGACCCAAACCTGAAAAAAAGAAGCCGTCGAAGAAAATCCTTCCGAAGCAATCGGATTCTAAACCCAGAAGGATACAGATTTGACACTAGTTTGAATCAGTTTTAAACTTCTCGGACACGATTTATAATTATCAATGTGATTGGATGTCAGAAGACACTGTGAAGAATGAGTTCAAGCTCAATAAGATACTTAAGGAACTGGAAAGTATCAAGGGTAGGCACACCGAACTTGTGTCCGTGTATATACCGTCGGGATACAGCATCAGCGACGTGACCAATCAGCTGAAGGACGAGCAGGGAACTGCATCTAACATAAAGAGCAAGACTACCAGAAAGAACGTCACCACAGCACTTGAGAAGATAATCCAGCACCTGAGACTATTCAAAGCGACCCCGCCTAACGGACTTGTCGTTTTTTCGGGTAACATATCCGAGACGGAGGGAAAGGAGGATTTCGAGTTATGGTCGTTCGAACCCCCTGAGAAGATGTCAACCAAGGTATACTGGTGCGACCAGACTTTCGTCCTGGATCCTATCAGAGACATGGTGAAGGAGAAGGACGTTTACGGGCTGATAGTGCTGGACGCCAGGGATGCCAATGTCGGCCTGCTTAAGGGGAAAACCATACAACACCTGAAGCATCTCGACTCCACTGTGCCGTCAAAGACAGTCAAGGGAGGGATGTCACAGCACAGATATGACAGACTCAGGGAGGATGCCATACACGACTTCTTGTCAGAGGTCGGTGAGAAGGCGTCTGCCATACTATTGAAGCACGAGATGAAAGGACTACTGATAGGAGGGCCTGGACCGGTGAAGGAGAGGTTTGCCAAGGGCAAATACATGCACTACACTCTCATGAACCAGCTGATCGGGGTGAAGGATATCGGTTATACAGGGGAGTATGGCCTGAGAGAACTGGTGGAGAGGGCGGCTGACCTGCTCAAGGAATCGAAGATAGTCCACGAGAGAGAGACAGTCACCAAGTTCTTTTCGGAGCTACAGAAAGGAGGGAATGTCACATACGGCCTTGAGGAAGTGAAGAAAGCTCTGGAAATGGGTTCAGTGGATATGCTGCTTCTGTCGGAAGCTTTCGACTGGTACAGGGTGAACTACGAATGCCAGTGCGGTCACCAGGAGAAACTTGACGTTCGGAAGAAGATGATGGACAACAAAAAATGTCCTAAGTGTAGCGGGTGGATGAAACCCGACAAAGCCGAGAAAGTGGAACTTATAGACTTGCTGACCGATATGGCTGAGAATACTGGAGCTAAAGTGGAAATGATATCCACGGAAACGACTGAAGGAATGCAGTTCAAAGAAATAGGCGGAATCGGGGCTATCACAAGGTTCAAAATAAACTGAAAATAGAAACAAAAAATCAAAGAACCGTCAAAGTTATCCTATCTTTTCTTTCCAAGTCCCCTTCTTTTCACGAAAGTCCAAATCTTCTTTGTCATATCGCTCGGTGTTATGGCAGCCTTGCCGAATACCTCTTCCATTGTCTCTGTCCTTCCAGCAAAGGATATGCTGTATCCGCCGAACGCTTTCTTCTTTCCTGAAGTTTTCTTCACCGGCTTCTTTTTAGCAGCAGGTTTCGTTTTCTTCTTTCCAAATCCTAGTACCAAAACATTCACCTCAATAAATTATTTCGACTTTCTGGTAAATAAATACGAAAGCTTCAAAAGCTTTACTGATAATCTTTATCATTATGAACGAAGACGGGTTTCTGGATTCGATAAAAAATTTCGGATTCATATCAGTAGAAGGGCCGGAAGCTGAGATTAACCTTTACAATGTCAGAATACTAGACGACAACAAAAATATATCACTCGGTGAAGCGTCTAATCACAGAAAGAAGTTATATGCGTTAAAACCATTCCTGCTACTAAAATACAATAACTACATGGATAGGGGAGATATTAACGTAATAGACGGATACAATGAAGACACCACGATAGGTCTTCTGAAAAGCGATGGTAAATTCATTGGGCTTCTGTACAGAGGGGAAATCTTCGTAAGGGAGCTGTCAAAATAATTCATAGAAACTGGTTGCATTCTCAGTAGTTCTCTCAACGACTTCATCAAACTCAAGTTTCTTAACCTCAGCTACCTTCTCTATAACAGCCTTAACACCTAACGGGTCGTTCCTTTCTTCGGTGTTCCCGCTCGGATGCAACCAAGGGGCGTCAGTCTCCACCATAAGCCTGTCAATCGGGGCATCGCGGACAACTTTCTTATAGTTCTTGCTCTGGAGGATTATCGCATTCTCGGATATGTACCATCCGTTATCGATTACTCCCTTCAGAAGGTTTCTCGACCCGAACATATGCAGATGCACTTTATTGGCGCTCTCCTGCTCAAGTACCTCAACAGCGTGCTCGAAGGCATCATTCTCTTCGCTGTCCTTTCCATTCCTTATGTGGACGCATACAGGCATTCTCATCTTGCCGGCGAGCCTCACGAGCTTCCTAAACATCTCGCGCTGCCTATCCCTCATCTCCGCATCCTCGATATAATGGTAATCCAGCCCAGTCTCCCCTATGCCGACTATCCTTTCTCTGTTCGCCTTTATCGTTTCGATTACAGTTTCAATATCATCGTCGCTGAACCTCTCAACGTACTCCGGATGTATGCCTATGACCGCAAAGACGAACCCTTTGTACCTGTCGGCTATGGAAAAGGTCTTCTTGAAAGTGTCGGGGTTCGGGTCGCACGTTATGACAGCCTTCATCTCCTTTTTGCATCTGGATAGCACATCATCCCTGTCGCTGTCGTATACTTCCTGCTCCATATGCGAATGAACGTCTATCATTAAACCACTATTATGAATAGGGAATTAAATAAAAAATCTTTTATCAACAAAAACACAAATTTATTATATGCATATTTCGACATTGATTGCGGACGGGACGTTTTCCGTCATATTCTACCAGCTCCTGATATTCGTATCGTCGATCATAATACTATCCAGAGCCAGCCAGATGGTGGTCAAACACGCGGTCGGGATAGCCAGGCTGACCAAAATGGAAGAGCTGGTGATAGGCGTAGTTCTTCTGTCAATGACCACAACGCTGCCGGAACTGGCAGTGTCTTTCTCCGCGATAACGTCAGGGAATGTTGGAGTGTCTATAGGAAACCTGTTCGGATCTAACGTGACCAACCTCGGCCTGGTATTGGCAATCCCGGCGATAATCTCGCCACTTGCCATCAAGAGGGGGACATTCGAGAAACTTCCAACCATATTGTTCATGTCGTCGATAATACCGCTCGCGTTCTTGGCGATGAAGGAACTCAGCAAGTTCATCGGCATCGTGCTGATAGGAGCTTTCGTGTTCTTCGTCATCTATTCGACCAAGAAGAAGATAACATTCAAATTCCCGAAGAACAGGAAGAAATCAAAGGGGCTGCTGAAGATTCTGATTATGCCACCAAAGTTCTACAAGGTTATGTTTTTATTGCTATTGGCAATCTTCATCGTAATACTGTCTTCAAACTTCGTCGTGTCGTCCGCATCCAGCCTGTCTGGTATGATGGGCATTGACGAGTCGGTGATAGGCGCGACCGTGATAGCGATGGGGACTTCACTCCCCGAACTGTCCATTGCACTGACAGCCGTGAAATCAAAGCATCACAAGCTGGCAATAGGTAATGCGATCGGGTCGTGCCTCACCAACATAACCCTCATACTGGGGATAGTGCTGCTGGCGTCGCCTGTCGTGATAAACCCAGAGATATTCTCGACGCTCCTGTTCTTCGTCATAGGAATAACAATGGTGGCATGGTACTTCTTCACTACAGGGAGAAAACTCGACAGGACAGAGGGGATAGTGCTGTTATTCATCTACCTGACATTCCTGATATCGACGTTCGGGATACAAATTTCCCTCATCTGATTCATTCCTTTACCAGGACTGCACTGACCACACCGTGCTGGCTCGGCCTGCTTGTCACTTTGGCCATCCCGAGTTCAGTCTCTATGGTCACTCCCTTTGTCAGTATGCCCCTTCTCACGAAGTGGGGATTCGCTGGATTCTTCAGCACATCTATTATTTTGACTTTCTTAGTCTTCATAGAAGAAGGATCATAAACATTAGCGTAGCTCGCGGAGAGTGCCTTGACTTTTTCGTTCCCGCCCTTTGTCCTTACAATCTTCCGCTTGATCGAACCGAGCTTTGTCAGGATAGGATTGCTTCCCATCTCCCACTTTCTCTTTCTCCTGTGCAGGTTCACTTTTCCGCCTGTCTTCTTTTTTCCTTTATCACCGTGCCAAACCGGCATTGATTATCACCAATACAACTCTTTACTCAATTGCATATAAATATTTTTAAGTTTGTATTATGTAAAAAGGATAACATAGCTTATAAAGCTGTGACTCGATAATCAAATTACAAAAATGATTTTTTGAATTTAAAGAAGGTGAACAAAAAAAATGTCAGAAAGACCAATTGATGCGTTAGACAGAGCCAAGGGGAAGAAAGTGTTCGTCCGACTCAAGAACGGCGAAGAACTCACAGGCATACTGAAAGCGTTAGACCTGCACTTGAACCTTTGGATAGACGAGACTGAGATCCAGAAGGACGGAAACAAAGTCAGGCTGGGTACAGTTCTTGTGAGGGGAGACACGATAGTCTATGCTTCTCCTGTGAGCATCGAATAAAGAAGATTTAACTCCTGATTCAATGCCAAGTTATCCATGGATTAGTATAGTATTTAATATCGTTAAGTGCAAAACTTAAAAACAACAAAGCATTTAATTAACAGAGTGATTCAATGACAAAAGGAACACCGTCGTTCGGTAAGAAGATCGGAGTGAAGCACACAAGGTGCAGGAGATGCGGTAGGGTGTCCTATCACGTCAAGAAGAGGAAATGCGCTGCGTGCGGCTTCGGTGAGACCGCGAAGATGCGGGCGTTCAACTGGCTCGAAAGGAACTTCAGAAGGGAGAGGAAGGTCCAGAAAGTCAAACCGAAGACATACAAACTAAGGAAAGACAAGAAGGTCAGATGACCTGAGTTGCATTTACGGGCCTGTAGCTCAGCATGGTTAGAGCAGCTGGCTTTTAGCGTTGAGCGAAAAAGCGCTGATATTCGAGATGACGAAAATTATTTTCCGTTCAATACGGAAGCAACCAGTTGGTCGTGGGTTCAAATCCCACCGGGCTCATAAACTTTATTTTACAAGTTACACATAATATTTCTATGGCTATCATATCTAAATTCGAGAACGAGTTCCGGAAGCAGATGTTGACGTTCACTACAGGCGCGTTCACCTTCGTAGCAGCATTGTTGTGGAAAGACGCGATAATGTCATATCTGGAAAATTATAAAGACATACTCGAAAGCGCGATGCCGATAAAGGAAACGTGGTTCATTCAGTTCTCGACAGCCATCGTAATGTCGGTGGTTGCCGTGCTCGCCATAATGGCCCTGACAAGATTCCTGAAAGTGAACGATAAATAAGAAAGTATTTTTATAGGGAAATCCAATCCCTTTTTAGTGATACAATGTTTGATGAAATCGGAGAATTGCTATCGGTAGTGATTGCGTCCGTAGTGATGATACTACTCGGGTTGGTATATTTCATGATTAACCTGTGGATAATCATCACGGGGGCGGAATTGCTTGGAGTGACAGCCGTTCAGCCTGTGCTGAGCGCCGTGCTCTTGACCATAGGGGGAATGATCGCTTCCGCGCTGAGTGGCAGGAAGAAAAGATGATTTCCCACTTTTCTATTTTTTCATGTAAAACTTACGTTTCTCGTCACTGAATCGTTCTATAGAATATCTCAGCATCGTCCTCGGCATCTCTTTATGGTATTTCATTAGGAACTTCTCTTCCGCTTTCTGGTTTCTCTTTCCGACTTCCCTCAACATCCAACCAACTGCTTTGTGTATCAGGTCGTGCCTGTCATTCAACAGAATCTCCGACAACTTCAACGTATCGCCAAAGTCATTGTTCTTTATGAAAATATGGGTCGAAATTATCGATATCCTTCTTTCCCATATACTGTCCGATTTGGCCAGTTTGTAAAGGACTTTTCTGTCTTTGTCCATCAGGTATTCGCCGACTATCCTAGCGGCGGACATGTCCACAAGGTCCCAGTTGTTGACATGCATGGTATTGTCCAGATAGAAGTCGTATATCCTTTTTTTCCCTCTGTTGTCAGAATTCCTGAACTTCTCTATGAGCATCAGCAGGGCGACAAGTCTGTGTTCGTGCGTCTTGCTCTTAAGCAACTTCTCAACATCGTCCATCCCGATGTCCATGTACTTTTTTGCGACCGCCCTCTGCTCAGGGACAGACAATCCGATGAACACATCTCCCTCGCCATATTCCCCCTTGCCCGTCTTGAAGAACCTCTGGAAGATTTCTCTCTTTCCCGGCTTGTCCATGCTCCCCAGCTCGGCTTTCACTATTGAAAACGACATACCAATAATTAGTCATCTTTTTATTAATTTTCAACAAAAAGTATTGTTATGTCGATTGTGAAATCCAACGGGCGCGCCAGCGAAATAGAGAAGGAGCGCGTGCAGATGACCGGCGAGATAATCCGCAGGGAGAACCTGGATGCGAAGATAATATGGCACGATGTCGAAGGAAGGACCACTGCGGACGCCAGGGCGTCGCTCGGCGTGGATGCGTCGGACATAGCGAAATCGATACTCTTCATAGACAACGACAATGCTCCTCATATGATCGTCATACTGGGTCACAAGAGGATAGACGTGAGAAAACTGAAGGGAGTCGTCGGCAAGAGCGTGAGGATAGCGAAACCGGACGAGGTGCTCGAGTACACCGGGATAGAAGTGGGCGGAGTGAACCCGATAAGCTGCAAACCTGTATCGATATATCTGGACAAGAGCATCATGGAAAAAGAATACGTACACACCAGTGCGGGATGCAGTTACGCGACATTGCTAATAAATACGAAAGATTTAATAAAATATACGGAAGGAGAAATAGTAGAAGTTTCCGAATGATGGGCCTGTAGCTCAGCATGGTAGAGCAGCTGGCTCTTAACCAGTTGGTCGCGGGTTCGAATCCCGTCGGGCCCACTC
>CAYRSQ010000005.1:27354-30232 GCA_964427055.1 uncultured archaeon | reverse complement strand
ATTAGGTGCCTAGAGGTAGTCTCCCCGCACACAAAGGTTATAGGAGGTGATCCAGCCGCACGTTCCCGTACGGCTACCTTGTGGCGACTTAGCCCCCCTCACAGAACCCAGACTCGAACTACTTAAAGCCCGAAAGCTTGTTGCAGTCCTCGTCTAAATTCCACTCGGTTGGCTTGACGGGCGGTGTGTGCAAGGAGCAGGGACGTATTCATCGAACGAATTCACATCTGACATGCGATTCCTCATTTTTGTTCGTCATAGCTTTGAAAGCTCAGAGTGGTGCATGAAAGTCATATAACGCTTGACAGACTTGATGACGTTCGATTACTAGGGATTCCAGCTTCACGAGGATGAGTTACAATCCTCGATCTGAACTAAGCGCGCTTTTAAGGGTTTTGCTTCACCTTTCGGTGTTGCATCTCATTGTGGCGCGCATTGTGCACCGCGTGTAGCCCAGGAAATTCGGGGCATACAGACCTACCTTCGCCCACTCCTTCCTCTGATTTATCACCAGCGGTCTCCTATGAGTGCATTTGGTTCGAAAACCAAACTAGCAACATAGGACGTGGGTCTCGCTCGTTAACCGACTTAACGGCACGCCTCACGGTACGAGCTGACGACGGCCATGCACCACCTCTCGGCTTGTCAGGTAAGCCCTTCAGACTGACCCTCACGCTGCCGTCTTCCCTGGTGAGATTTCCGGCGTTGAATCCAATTGAACCGCAGTGCCCACCCCTTGTGTGCTCCCCCGCCAATTCCCTTAAGTTTCATCCTTGCGGACGTACTCCCCAGGTGGCCCGCTTAACACCTACGCTCCGGCACCGCGAACTCCCAAGAAGTTCGCGACACCAAGCGGGCATCGTTTACAGCGTGGACTAACGGGGTATCTAATCCCGGTCGCTCCCCACGCTTTCGTCCCTCACCGTCAGACCCGTTCCAGGTGGACGCCTTCGCCACAGGTGGTCCCCATGGGATTACAGGATTTAACCCCTACCCCATGAGTACCTCCACCCTCTCCCGGTCTCGAGTCTTGCAGTATTCCCAGCACGCCGTCTAGTTTCCTAGACGATTTCACCAGGAACTTACAAAACCGGCTACGGGCGCTTTAGACCCAATAAACGTGGCCATCACTTGGGCCTCGGGTATTACCGCGGCGGCTGGCACCCGTATTACCCAGCCCTTATTCGCTTACCTATTTGGAGTAAGCAAAAGCCACAGCAGTGCTGTGGCACTTCAGGTCCCCCTATCGCACGTGAATGCATTGTAAAGGTTTCGCGCTTGCTGCACACCGTAGTGCCTGGATTAATGTCTCAGAATCCATCTCCGGGCTCCTACTTCCATAGCCCGTACCCGTTATAGGTTTGTTGGTCCATTACACCAACAACTGCCTGATGGGCCACAGACCCATCCTTGAGCGCCGTAGCTTTGGACATCGGTGCATTCCAGCATCCGATGCCTATGGGGCATTAGCCTCAGTTTCCCGAGATTATTCCCCACTCAAGGGTAGGTTGTCTGCGTATTACTGAGCAGTTCGCCGAGGGCTTAACCCCTCGCGGCTTGCATAGCTTAATCGGACCCGAATAGCAATAGCCTCTGGCAGGATCAACCAGAATTGGCGGGATACTACCTCTAGGTTTCACCATCGAAAGGCCTAAATATAAAAACAAGCCAATTTGTAAACCTATCCAGAACGCAACTCTGGAATTGTGCTGTGTAACGTGAACTAAAAGAAGTATTTCATCTGTCCGCTTCGACTGTCATCACCAGTCTCGGCACGGTCCAAAGACCTAATCTTACTTCAACGCCGTTCACGTGCAAACAATAAATTGAGTGTATTGATATTTAAAGATTTGGTAGTCAGTAAGTTTATGGAAGAGCGTGAGAAGCTGGTACTTTTCGACATAGGTTCCACTCTGTTGCATCTGAATTTCCAAGTGTTTTCCGTGGCGGCATCCGAACTGTCCAAATATAAGACTTCCGATGAATTCATGGAAGCTTACAGAAAAAGTGGGATTGATATACAAATAATGATGGGCAAGATGAGCACAGGAGAATACTTCAAAGAGTTGAGGAAAGTCGTAAATCCTAAAAGAGAAGTTTTGGATTCCGAACTGAGGATAGTTTTCGGGAAATCGTTCGGCGCTCCGATAAAGGAGATGATTGAACTGAAAAAGCGTTTGCACAATTTTGGGTATACAGTAGGACTATTTTCTGACATAGCTGAACTGTCTTATGGTATATTGAAGGAAAGGTATCCGGAGATTTTCGAGTATTCCGACATAGACCTGTTCTCTTACAAACTGGGAGAGATGAAGTCGGGAAAAGCAGGGTTCGAGAAAGTCAAAAGGTATGATGTCGTGCTGATAGACGATAAAATAAAATATCTGGAGAATTCGAGATTGTACGGGTGGAAGTTCATATGGTTCAGGCCCTACATAGACAAGTACGAACCTTTGAGGATTTTCCAAGGGGAAGCCAAGGTTACCGATTATGAATATTTGAGAATAGCAGATTCCGGAGAAGAAGTCGAAGACGCTCTGAGAAGTTTCGGAATTGATATATGAAGTTAAGGGCCCGAACCGGGATTTGAACCCGGGTCAAGGGATCCACAGTCCCCTACTCTAACCAAGCTGAGCTATTCGGGCCATAGTTTATGCTGGTGGCGAGATTTGAACTCGCGACCTCCGCGTATCACCTTTTTGTATGTCATCTGGCCAGAGGCCATCAACGCTCATAAAAGTTTATGAGCACGGCGTTATAGCCAGGCTAAACTACACCAGCCGATTGAAATTTACATACGTTCCGATGCTTAATAAAATATTGCTAAGTTTAAATAAATTAAAACAGAAACTTGATTAAAATCATTATAAGGAGGTTG
>CAYRSQ010000005.1:0-27254 GCA_964427055.1 uncultured archaeon | reverse complement strand
TGGACGCCGTGATAAACCTCGTAGTTCCTGAATGGGTGATAGTCGAACGGCTGTCCTCCAGGAGAGTATGCACCAAATGTGGTGATGTATACAACGTGAGGTTCCTCAAACCCAAAAAGGATGGGGTGTGCGACAAGTGCGGCGGGGAACTGATACAAAGGGACGATGACAAGCCTGACGTCATTAAGGATAGACTGAAAGTCTACGAGGAGAAAACACAACCGATACTGGACTTCTTCAGGGAGAATGAAGTCAAGCTGGTCGATGTCGAGTGCAACGCTGTTGATGTGCCTCCAGAAGTCATGGTCGGAAAGATAATGGACAAATTGAAATCAGAAGGACTTGTGGAGGAATAACCCTCTCCTTATTTCAGTCTTTCGTTCAATGCGCCATAGATTATGGGCAATGCTATAGTCGCGTCCTCTTCTATATTGACAAAACTAGCTTTCTTGTTTATCTTACCCCAGGACACGGCTTCCCTTGGCCTAGCTCCAGAAAGGCTTCCGTCCCATTCGACGGCAGTGCTGACATAGACAGCGTAATCCAAGCCGCCTTCCTTGAACTGGTTCCACCATATCACATGATGTTTGCTTATGCCGCCGCCGATTATCAGCGCGCCGCTCTTCTTCGCATTCCATGTGAGGTCGCTGAGCAGTTTTTCGTCGCCGAGTATGTGCAACCTGAAGTCGTGATCCTGTGAGAATTGCCATATCTGATATCCGACCGAACCGTCAGTAGGCCCGGGAATCACCATCGGTATCTCGTTCTTCCACAACCAATAAATTATGGATTCCTCTTTCTTCTTTTGGGCGCCCGGATCCTTATCGATGAGTTCGCCAAGCTTCCAGATGAATTCATGCGTGGTTATGCCCTTCTTCTTCTGGTCATCATCGAAACTCTCATATATCTCGGTTAGGAAACCTTTGAACTTGTTTTCCAGTATCTCGCCGTACGATTCGTTGGGCACGAGCACATTCCCCAGCCTGTTTATACCTTTCTCCCTCAACTGGGCATCATCCATCATGAAGTCGCCGTGGTAATAATCACTGTATATCCTCGCTATGTCGTGGTCCAGAGTACCGCATGTCCCCATCACCACATCGAACCACTTGTTCTTTATCATGTCTTTTATGACGCCCCTTGTCCCGGTGGCGTTTATGCACGCTGGAAAAGACAGGAATCTCAAGCAGTCCTCGTCCCTTATCATATTTTCCACTATGTCAACTCCTACGGCGAGTTTCTTCGCCGTGAACCCTCCGGACTCGAAGAATTTTCCTATAAGTTCGTTCATTCCGGTTTTCCCTTCGAAGCTGATGTCCTTCACGGGTTTTGTTTCTGGTATCATGGAAATAACAATGTAGTTGATCATATTTAAAATTAGCTACATCATCCGTATTGGAAACCTTATTATGCACTCTTGAGAAATTGATATTATGTTGGAGAACGATGGTTTCCCGAGGTTCGTCAACAAGAACACTATCACAGGATTGCTTTGCGTAGCCGGTCTCCTGTTAGAGTGTTTGATGCTTTACATGTACTATATCATTGAGAGGTTGCCTGGGATATTCGATGTGGCCGTTCTGATACTGTTCTCATATGTCATATACAAGTCCATCATCAGAAAGCAGGAACTCAACAAATGGGAATTCTTGTTGGGGCTCGCGGCGTCGTCATCGTTCATATTCACATTCGTGCTGAGGTCGTTCTATGTTTTTTAACGGTGGCGACCAATATAATATTAAAATCAATTGGAGAAGATGTTGATGAAGTTTGAGTTTGTTGGTAAAAAACCAGTCTGCGACACGTTGCTGGCGTTTTATTCCGAAGAGATGTGGAAAAGGGATGGAAGCAGGTTGAAGAAGATAGTCGGGGATGATTTCAATTCCAAGGAAGGTTCGACGTTCCACGTGTACGATGTGGATGGATTCAAGAGAGTGATACTCGTCGGGCTGGGGAAGGAGGACGATATAAACACCGAGACTTTCAGGAAGGCTGCCGGCAAATTCACTTCGGTCGCAAAATCCCTGAAGATAAAGAAAATACAGGTCGACCTTGGAAGGGGTTTCAGATACAGAGGGGACTTCATAGAGAAAGCTGTGATGGAAGGCATGCTCCTAGGGCAGTACACGTTCTACAAGTACAAGAGGAAGGAAGCCAAGGAAGACACGAACGTAGATTCTATATTTTTCATCTCCAAACCGACCCAAGACAAGAAAGACATACTGAAGAAATCGATAACGATGGTAGAAAACGTCAACATGGTAAAGGACTTGGTCAACGACATGAGTTATGAAGTCAATTCCATCGGATTCGAGAAGATTGCAAGGAGCGTCGCCAGAAAGTCAAAGTTGAAGATAACAGTTCTGGACGAAAAGAAAATCAAACAGGAGAAGATGAACCTTATAATCGCCGTCAACCGCGGCTCGGAATACCCACCGAGAATGATAATAATAGAACACAGAGGAGGCAAGAAGGGCGACCCCACCATCGCGCTGCTGGGAAAAGGTATAACTTTTGATACAGGAGGGATAAACCTCAAGCCTTCCGGCTATATAGAGAGCATGAGGACCGACATGGCCGGAGCGGCGACAGTGCTGGGTATAATGAAGTCCATGGCTGACCTGAAAATAAAGAAGAATGTTATTGGTCTCATGACCCTGACGGACAATGCCATAGGCGAAAAATCCATAAAACCTGGAGATGTTTTCAGGGCGTATGACGGCACGACCGTGGAGATAAAGAATACTGACGCGGAAGGAAGGCTTATACTAGCCGACACTGCCGCATACGCTGTGAGTAGATACAAACCGGATTTCATATTCGATTTTGCGACACTGACGGGAGCATGCCTAGTAGCGCTTGGCGAGATGGCAGCTGCAATAATAAGCAACGACGACGCCACCGCGGAGAAATTGCAGAAATTCTCGCACAGACCGGAGATTTTCGAAAGGACATGGATGTTGCCGGCCTATGACGATGCGAAAGATGCGCTGAAAAGCAAGATAGCGGACATAAAGAATGTCGGGTTCGAGAAAGGATACGCTGGCACAATAACAGGCGGACTTTTTATAGGGCATTTCGTCGACAAGACGCCATGGATACATTTGGACATAGCGGGGATGGCAACTATGTCGGAATCCAAACCGTATATTTCTGAAGGGGCGTCTGGTTTCGGAGTCAGACTCGTAACCGACTTCATCGAAAATACCAAATTTAAAAAATTCAAGAAATCTAAGAGATAGGCTGATGACAAATGGAAAACGATATAGTCAAACTTCTAAAAACCGAAGGGGTCGATGCTAAAAGTGATGAATTGGAGAGGCCTCCAAAGCCGGAATTCGGTGATATGGCATACCCGTGTTTCAATCTGGCCAAGTCCAGAAAAAAGAGCCCCTACGATATAGCAAAAGAGATAGCCGATGATATCGGGAAGAAACTCCCGAACGGAAACATAGAGAGAGTTGACGTTCGTGGGGGATATGTGAACTTTTTTTTCAACTGGGACAAGCTTTCAGCTAAAATAATCAATGGTATAACAGACAAAAAGGATGGCTACGGAAAACCATCCAAACTAAAGAAAGAAAAGATAATGGTAGAATATTCTCAACCCAATCCAGTCCATTCCATGCATATAGGACATGCGAGAGGAACCTTCCTCGGCGATGCGCTAGCTAACCTGTACGAGTTTATGGGGCACAACGTGATAAGGGCCAACTATATGAACGACAGCGGACTTCAGGTCGCCAAACTGGTCACTGCGATTGACATTTGGGCGAAAGGAAAAAATCCCGAAGGCAAGGAAGATGAATGGTTATGGAAGTATTATGTCAAGTTCCATGAAGAAGCGGAGAAGGATTCAGCTCTTGAAGAAAAGGCAAGGGAGACATTGAGACTGATTGACATCGAGAAGGAAAAGAAGACTGTTGCGCTCAGGGACAAGATAGTCGGCTGGTGCATCGACGGTTTTGAAAAGACTTACAAGCGCGTCGGAATAAAGTTCGACGTGTATCTGCACGAAAGCAAGTTCAGGGACGAAGGAAAAAGAATCGTGGAGAAAGCCATGAAGAAGAAAATAAATGGCAAGCCATTAGCATTCAAGAGTGATGAAGGAACCATAGTCGCCGACTTGGAGGACTACGGGTTACCTGGTCTGGTCATATTGAGATCTGATGGGACGGGACTATATCAGACAAGCGACCTTGGGATGACTGCCTACAAATTCGAGCATTACAAAGTCGACAAGGCCATATGGGTCGTCGCCTCGGCTCAGAATCTATACTTCCAGCAGATAAAGAAAATTTTTAGTCTATTGGGATACAAATGGGTCGACAATGCCGTGCATTTTTCCTTTGATTTAGTGAGATTGCCTGAGGGCAAGATGTCTTCGAGAAAAGGGAAAGCCATACTTCTGGATGAAGTATTGGACAAGCTGATTGGAATGGCCGAGGACGGAATAGAAAAAAGGGAAATAAAACACGACAAAACAGCCAAGAAGGCAGTTTCCACATCCGTAGGAGTGGGAGCCTTGAAATATTCTATAGAGAAAGTCGACCCTGAAAAAGGGATAACCTTTGAATTCGAGCAAATGATGAGTTTTGAGGGCAATACTGGCCCTTATCTTCAGTATGCACACACAAGATGCGCCTCCATACTGAACAAAATCAAAAGGAAAAAGAAAAAAATTAAGCCAGTCGACATAAGATCACATGAGATAGAATTGATTAGGATACTGAACGACTTTCCAAAGGTAGTTGAACAGGCTTCCAATGAGATGAAGATTAACTTGATATGCAATTATTCGTATGATGTGGCGAATGCCTTCAGCACATTCTACAACTCATGTTCTGTATTGAACGCGGACAGCGAAGGCCAGAAAGAATTCAGATTAGCACTGGTCGAGGCCACGAAGATTGTACTGAAGAATTCTCTGGGCATCCTTGGAATCGACGCTCTCGAAAGGATGTAATCAATACTCCAAGCCTTTAAGCTCTTCGTAAATGGTTTTTAGAAATTTTTTGTCATCGTCATTCTTGACCGCAGTGTCTATCTTTTTTTTGTCTAGTTTTTTCTTTTTTCCGTGGTCAAGGAATGTGAATGGTTCGACATTCTTGCTAACGGTGGTGTTGGGCGCCGTCCATGAAAACGGGCCGAGCACCATTCCCGGATATATCATGGTCCCTATACCCGTTTTCGTGTAGTCCGCCATAAAGAAGCCTATCTTGTGCATGCCAGATTCGATTATATCGTTCTTCACCAACACCTTTACGTTCTCTCTATCGTGCCTGAGGTTGGCTGAACACGTGCCACCGCCCAGATTGCAAGTTTCCCCTATCACACTGTCACCTATGTATGACAGATGGGGTACTTTTGAATTATCCATTATGATAGAGTTCTTGATTTCGACCGCGTTCCCGATTCTGCAGTTTTTCCCTATGGACGTATCGCCTCTGATATAACAGTTAGGTCCTATGATGGCTCCGTCGCCTATCACAACATTTCCTTCTATGTGCACTCCCGGTTTTATTTCGACATTCTTTCCAATTATCACATTCTTGCCGTTCTTCTCGACGAGTTCGTCTATCTTTTTCTTGTTAGCTTCGAACAAGTCCCATAACATGGTCACACTGATCCAGTCATCTATATTCGACACAATCACCCTTGACGTGTCTTCGGCCATTGCTATTATGGCGTCAGTCAATTCATACTCTCCTCTCTCCGATTTATTTATTCGTTCCAGGTATTCGAAAATTCTTGGGGAGAATGCGTACACTCCAGCACTTACCAGCCTCCCTGGCGGGTTCGGGGATTTTTCGACAATCCCTCCAAGCGAATCATTCTCATTCACTACAAGTACTCCGTACCTTTCCGGATTTTTCGATTCCATCCCGCCTATGACTCCAAGTACACGCTTCTCTAGGAATTTTTCAGAGATTATCTTGAACGTTTCCGGGCCGAATACTTCATCGCCGTTGGCGAGAATGAAGTCCTCATTTATCTTCCCGTTAAGCGTTTTCAAGGCATCTCCGGTTCCTCCCAAAGTGTCTTGATGTACAAAGGTTATCTTGATTCCGTCCGGAGACCACTCCTCAAAGAAATCCTTGAGTTTATTCTCAAGATAATTAGTCACTATGAATATCTCGTCGACTTTCGATTGTCCTTCAAGTTCCATTATGGATTGGACTATGTATTGTATCAAAGGTTTGTTGGCAAGAGGCATAAGGCATTTCGGCTTGGAGTAAGTCAATGGCACCAGTCTGGACCCTTTCCCAGCCGCAAGAATTACAGCTTTCATGAAATCAACTACCTATTCCATCGTTTTAACTTTATCTATCTCAAGTTTAAGTTCGGTCAAGAATTCGTTTTTCAATTCTTTGAGTTCACCCTCGTCCACGGCCTCTGTGGTCATCCTTATCACAGGGCTTGTATTGGAAGCCCTTATCAGCACCCATCCGTTATCTAAATCTATCCGTATTCCGTCGAGCGTGTTCATGTCTTTGAATTTATCTGCAAATTTCAGTTTCAAGTTCTCAATTACCTTGAACTTTATCGAATCGTTGCAGTCCACATAGGTCCTGTCCTTAGGGAATACTGGTATGGACTTCACCAAGTCTGATAGTCGTTCCTTGCCTTTCGACAGTATTTCGATCATCTTGAGCACGGGAACCATGGCGTCGTCGAACGGGAAGTATTCGGGTATCACGATGTGGAAGGACGGTTCTCCTCCCAGTGCCGCGTCGTTTTCCCTAGCGCTCTGCATCATGAACGTGTGCCCCACCGGTATCCTTATTATGTTGCCACCCAATTTTTCCAGCGTCTTCTCAAGTACCATGGAACATTCGACATTGGCTATCACGTTTTTCTTTCCTTCGGGAAGGATGTCACTGCCTATAATGGACATTATCTGCTCGACCGCCACTATCCCCCCGTTGTTATCGACAAAACCGACCCTGTCGCCGTCCCCGTCGAATGCGACTCCCATGTCGGCCCGTTCCTCCATCACTTTCTTTATCAGGTTTTCGAGGTTCTCTTTCTCGACGTCCGCGCCGCGGTCAGGGAATGTCGGGTCGATGTTGCATGATATCATGATGGCGTCCAGATTTTCGAACGAACTGAAAAGTTTGGATGCTATTTCAGAGGTGCTTCCGTTTCCGCAGTCGACGACAATTTTTATTTTTTTATCCATGTGGAATCTGTCCTTAAGGTGTTCTATGTAATCTTTCTCCAAGTCCGATTTCTCGATACAGCCCCTCTCCTCCACAGGCTTCACGGTTTCGAAATAATTTCCTTTCACTATCCTGCCTAGCTCATCGTTGTCTTCCTTGAAGAATCCAACACAGTCATTGTCAAAGAATTTTATCCCGTTCCATTCGGGCGGATTGTGGGAGGCGGTAACGAAAGCTGTGACAGATTTTCCGAGTTTCCACCCGCTGAATATTGCCAGGCCGAATGAGACGGTCCCCACGTCAGTGACGTCTATCCCCATGGAAGTGGCCCCCTCTATGAAAGCATTCGATAGTTGCGGGCTAGATTCCCTTATGTCATTGCCAATCAGGATTTCGTTTCCCATATTTCTTTTCATCATCATCGTTCCGATTGCCATGCCTATTTTTTTCATGATGTCCTCGTCGATGTTTTTCCTGTAGACTCCTCTTATGTCGTAGGCTCTGAATATAGAATTATCAACTTCCATTCAATCACTTTACCGTGACGCTTTTGGCAAGGTTTCTGGGTTTATCCGGATCGCACCCTCTGAGTATGGCGAGCTGGTACGAAAGGACCTGTATCGGGATTATTTGGGTTATCGGGTTCAGTTCCCCCACGTCCGGCACCTTTATGAAAAAGTCGAATACCTCGTTGTTATGGGAGTTTATTCCGATTATGTAACCTCCTCTAGCTTTGATTTCCATAGCATTCGAAAGTATCTCCTTCTCGTTGTCCTTAGATGAGAACACGATGCATGGGGTGCCCTCCTCTATAAGAGATATAGTTCCGTGTTTCAGCTCCCCCCCGCTGAAGCCCTCTGCGTGTATATACGACACCTCTTTTATCTTCAATGCCGCTTCCATCGCCGTCGGAAACTGCAGCCCCCTTCCTATTGTGAATATGTGTTCCTTGTCTTTCAGTTTCTGGGCCAGACTCTTTATGTAGTCTCTCGTGTTCGCTGCCGTCAGGTTGTATGTGGTGTTCCAAAGGTATTCAAGTCCCTTCTTACCTTCTTCGTATCTGCCTGCGATCGTGTATGCTAGCAGGGAAAGTACAGTGAGCTGGGCGGTGTAAGTCTTGGTCGACAGCACACATATTTCAGGTCCCGCGTTCAACATCAGGGACTTGTCCGACGTCCTGTGGAGTGACGATCCCATTACATTGACTATAGACATGACTTTGCTACCCTTGGTCTTGGCTGTCTTCACGGCATCAAGAACGTCTATCGTCTCCCCGCTCTGGGAAACTGCTATCACCAGCGAGTCGGGCGTCAGGAAATGTTCGTAATTGGAAAATTCCGAACCGAGCACCACATTTATGTGCATCTTCGCCACCTTTGAGAACACGTAGCTCGCCGTCAGGCATGCGTGGTACGAACTGCCGCATGCCACGAAAAAGACGCCTTTCGCCCTCTTTATGGCATCTGCTATCTCGAAGAGCGATGCTTTGTCCTGGTTGGCGGCTGCTTTTATCGTGTCCACTTGTTCGGTTATCTCCTTCATCATGAAATGGTCGAAGTTCCCTTTATTTGCCTGCTCTATGTCCCAATCCACGCTGTGGACAGGCCTTTCCATCATCTCCCCCGTCTTCAGCGACCTGAATGTGACATTCTCCTCGTCCAAAACAACAAAGTCATCGTCGTGTATGTACATGACCTTTTTAGTGTGTTCCAGGAATGCCGGTATGTCGCTCCCAATGAAGTTCTCGCCGTCGCCAACGCCGACAACCAGAGGTGACCCGTTCCTGGCCGCGACTATCTTTGCCTCCCCGTCGTACATGGCGAGTATCGCATAATAACCTTCAAGCTGTTTTATGGTGTCCATTGTGGCATCTTCAAACGTCTTCCCTTTTCTCATCTCAAACTCAATCATGTTCGGTATGGTCTCGGTGTCGGTCTCGCCGTAGAAGGTGAAGCCCTCCTTCTTCAGCACGTCTTTCAGTTCCTGGTAGTTCTCGACTATCCCGTTGTGTATGACAACTATCTTCCCGTTGTTAGATATGTGCGGATGAGCGTTCTGCTGGGTGACTCCTCCGTGAGTAGCCCATCTGGTGTGTCCTATGCCCGTGGTTCCCTTCATCTCGAGGAAGTTGATTCTTTTGTTTATGTCGTCCACCCTTCCGACATCCTTCCTTATCTCGGTCTTCCCGTCTCCGTTAGAAATAGCTATGCCTGCCGAGTCATATCCCCTGTATTCCAGCCGTTTGAGGCCGTTGAATATTATAGGAGCCGACTCCTTGTCACCAACATATCCTATAATGCCGCACATATGGAATCACCGAGTATCACGTATGTTCATCTACTCCCTCATCACTCGTCTATCAGGGCCTGCTGACACCTGATAAAATTATAGTTGCAATCCTTACATACTAATTCTTTTGGGTAATTTGCGTTCGTGATCTGGACGCGTTCCGAATTGCACTTTGGACACGTGATGTGTGGATTCATTTTTATCCCTGATTTTTTCCAAGCGAGGTAAGATATTGAGGAGGCGAAGGAAAGTGGCGGCCAATCGTGAAACAAGTTCCCATGTGGGGTTTCTGCCCTTTCTCGCCCCTCAAGACTAATAGGGAACCAGACCAATATAAAAGAAATCTAAAATCTTTCATATAGAGACGGACGGAACCGGCCTAAAGAAGGCCTTAAAAGTACGTACCATACAAAAAACATTTATAATAGTATGATTCTAATTTTTATTCTAGTAAGTGATATCATGAGTTATTTCATTGAGGACACCGACAAAGGCCAGAAGGCTTACAGGGCAATGCGCATGGAGCCTGGCACGTTCAGCGTACTCAGTAGCGATTTGGCACAGAGGATACTGCTAGAGCTCTCGAAAAAGCCGAGCTGCGCCATGGATATATCGAGGAGGCTCAAGGAGCACGAACAGAAGATATACTACCATCTGAGGAAATTGGAGAAAGCGGGTGTCATACACCTCGATAGGACGGAAGAGAGGGTCGGCGCCACTGCAAAGATATACTCGGTGTCACATCCTTATGTGGCCATCAAACTTTTCGACGGCGACCACCTGAATGACATAAGCACCAGGGCGCGGGAGATAGATTTTTTCAAGCCCTTTATCGAGAAGGGGAAGTTCAATGCTACCATAGTGGTCGGTTCACCCGATCCCCACGGCAGATACGGCGCGCAGTCACTGGACGGGAGCGTTGGAATAGACCTCGCGCTTTTCCTTGGGACATTCCTGAAGGACGCAAAGCCCAACTACAAGCTCGACACGCATATGACAGAGAAAGACATGGCTGGGAACCTGATACTGATAGGCGGCCCAAAGGCCAATATAATCATAGACAAGTTCAACAGGGACATGCCCATATATTTTGACGATGATCACGATTTCAATATAGTCTCTAGCTTCACGAAGCAGGTTTACAGCAATGATGACATCGGGGTAATAATAAAGATGAAGAATCCGATGGACAAGTCTGGGAAGAGTTATGTACTGGTGCTGTCGGGGATAAGGTTCAAGGGGACCAGGGCGGCTGTCATAGCGCTCATAAAGAGAATGAAGGAAGTGGAGAACGGGAACAGCCTGAATGGCGGAGTAGCCAGAGTCGTCCGAGGGATAGACAAGGATTCCGACGGAAGGGTTGACGACGTCGAGTTTTTGGAGTGAATCGAAGGTTATTTAAATTGTTCACCCAAGGTTAAACTATGAAACAAGCGAGTATAGGGAAGTCATATTGGGATGAAGCATCCGCCATGAGAAAATTGACTGATTCTGCTGTTGTATATCTACAGGACATGACTGGCAAATATCCAGCTCCCGACCTTATGAGCAAGCTTACGGGCGATCTGATGTATGCCAAATGGGCGGGAGTTGATTCCGTATACGTAGGTGGAAAACCGAAACTGACGGAAAAGAAACTGGATGATTTCATGGATAGAATGGGCATACCTAACACCGAGGGATTGGAACTTATCGATACAAAAGTCGCGTGCTATGAGGACAGGGAGGCGATAGTCCCGGTGAGGGTCACCGAAGAGCTGAGAAGAAGGGAGATGGATGAAAAAAGTTACCACGTCGTCACAATACGAAACCTGTGTGACAGCGGTGACAGTTCTTCAGAAAAACTGAAGTCACTGAATTATGTGGAAGTCGATTGCACTTGCATAAGAACCGCCATTCAGAAGACATGCCGAGCGGATTATGTTCAAAGAAGAGGAAAATTCAACGACATGAGGAAGAGGAATCACATACCTAGTCCTTATGCAGCCCCGGTCGACAAACATTCGGAGATTGCATTGAATTACTGCTCATTACAATTGGGCACATTCAATCTTGGCATATCTGGATTGACCTCAAGGACGGTACAGATAGAGAAAGAAGCCATAGCCAAGATGAACGAATTGAGAATAGACAAACGATGGCCGATGTACAGGATAAATTTGGCCCTGAAGGATCACGGCGAGAAACTGTTTTCCCCTCTAGTAGATGTAGCTCTATTGCCGACTAGAGAGTACCAGTTGAGATTGCTGGAATCGAACCTTTTCTCGTGTCTTTGAATATAGAATAGAAATGAATTCAGATAGCGCCGTTGTTCTTTTCTATCCAGTTTTCTATAGCCTTCCTAGATTCTATTACCATGTGTGTTTTGTCAGGCATCTCCCTTTTCACAGTTATCGGAATCATCTTTTTCCTGAACTCGTCCTTTGCTATTTCGATAGAATTCGTATTTTCGGTCTTCACTAAAACCGGGGCGCCTAGAGCAATCTGCAAAGATCTCGCACCCAATATCCTCGCAACTTCGAACCTAGTGAACTTATCTTTGGGCCAAATCATATAATCATCCATCATGCCTTGAACTTGTTTATCTCTTCTATGAGATTGATGTTGCCAAGGAAAGCCTGTCTGCAGCAGTATCTCGTTATCCCGAGTTCGGTCATGACTTTACCTGCATCCTCACCCTGTTCCGTCCTAGATACGTATTCTTCCCATTTGTCGGCGATTACCTTGCCGCATGTGAAGCATCTTATAGGAATCATCATCTTAATCACTGCATTACATACCGTGTGCACTATATTTGTGTTTTATCCAGATTTAAATATGTTTATCTCTTGGAACGCTGTTTATGTCTTCGGGCACCTTTTTTGCTTCTCGACGGCTTGTGAGGTTCCGTTCTTCTGGAATCGAACACCAGAAGGTTTCTGTCATAGTTGATGAATTTTTCCTTGAGTTGTTTGTCCTTGTAGTGTCCTACAAGCCCCCTCGCTATCGATATTCTAGCGGCCTCTGCCTGTGCAGTCATTCCGCCTCCGTTCATGTTCACGACTATGTCGACTCCTTCAGACAGGTTTCCAGCCAATATGAGCGGTTCCTTTATCCACAAACGCAACATTTCGGTACCCCATATATCCAACGGGACAGAGTTCACGGTAACTTTACCCTTGCCTTCCTGTATCCTGGCTCTGGCAACGGCTTTCTTCCTCTTCCCTGTGTACACGCTCGTCTTCGTCTTTTTTGTGACTTTTTTCTTCGACTTCTTCTCTACCATCATATCACTTTACTTTTGGTATAATTTCAATCTTCCCATCTTTTCTTGGATCCCAGTGCAATCGAAAGTTTGCCAATGCTTATCGTATTAGTTGATAATCTCGATGCTTCTGCGGCTTCCACCCTCTGCGGAGTCTTGCCCTTGAGGTGATCCGGGACTCCTACGTGAGCCTTCAGGTTTTTGAACGCGTCCCTGCCCTTTGGCTTTTTAATTGGAAGCATACCTCTGACAGCCCTCTTGAAGATTCCAACAGGGGTTCTAGGAAAAAATGGTCCTTTATGCGGGTCTCCCCTTTCGACGCGTTTCTGGTAATGTTCCACTCTCTCCTTCTTGTTTCCTGAAATGACTACTTTCTCAATGTTCACGATCTCAATCTTCTCCCCCTCGAGAAGCTGTTTCGCAACTACGGAACTAAGTCTTCCAAGTATCTGGCCATCCGCGTCGTAAACTATCATAATCACACCATGATTCTCACGTTAGAACCCTTCGGGTTCTTCTCAAAAAGTTCGTCTATAGTCATGACAGCCCCCTTGGCTTTCTTTATCTTCTCTTCCGCAAGGGGCGTGATCTTCCACGCCGCCACATTGACGGTCTTTTCCATGTTCCCGTCGCCCATCACGGTTCCCGGTACGACGATAGTCTCCCCGTCTTCGGCGTTTCTGTTTATTCTCTTCACGTTGACCTCGGCTTTTTGCCTCCTCGGTGACGCGAGCTTCTCGGATACGTCTTTCCATATAGGAACCTTCGTCCTCTCGAGTCTGACTATGAGTTCCTTCTTCTGCCTCTCGCTTGGACCCGTTCTCTTGACCATAAACGCACCGTGTTTCCGAAACAATAATAAGAATTCTAGTGTTTATATGTTTTTAAATTTAATTTTCGGTCATTCAACCAACAATTAAATATATGTGGCTGTCTTATACAAATAAACCGGTTGTCGGTGATTGTATGGAAAACGATGCTGAAATGCGGGATGATGGAAGAGTCGACTACGCTGTCCGTGGAATCAAGCCGATGGACTTCTTCAAGCTTGGCGGACTCAAGGAGACTGAGGAGGGCGCATTCACCGGAGACAGCGTGTTCGTGAGGAGAGACATGTCATTTCAGGGTTTCCTTAATCACTTTTATCAGAAGACATGCCTTTTCATGAGTCTTTTCCTCGGAAGGTCACCAATACGATACACGGCTTCGGTGGCCATCGTCGGTGGAAATGTAGTCGGTGTCTGCTGGTTGAGGGAGCCGTCGGACCTTGTCGGGATATTCGTGAGCCCCGGATACAGAAGGATGGGAATAGGCAGTGCGCTGGTCGCCGACCTAGTTAAGAGGTCTGATGCTGACATGGTCGTCATGCACGAGGAGGACAATCCTTCGCTTAAGATTTTCGAGAAAAACGGGTTCAAATTGGACAGGAGATTCTGCAAGATGGTAAGAAAAAGGAGAAGTGCGGCTGGCGGGATTTGAACCCGCGTGACGAGCTTGGGAAGCTCGAATCTTAACCAGGCTGGATCACAACCGCTTTTGATACGTTATTCTAATTAAGTGAAAAAAAGAAGAAAAAGCTTAAGTGAATAATCGAATGGTTCCCTGTTTAAGTGTCGCGAGCCTACTTCATCAAAGATTTCGACTTCTTCTTTGCTATGTCTCTGATCACGTCTTTGAGGCCTAGGCCTATCGCTATTGCCAATCCCAGGCCGAACGAGCCCATGATTATCAGCAGTATGCTGTTCACTATGGTTGCATCGATCCCTATCAAAGGCAATGCCAGCGCGACCGATATGTACGTTATCAGCCAGAATATTATCCTGCTCATGAATTCGGAGTACGCTATCTTGGTCTTTTCGAATTCATTCTTGACGTATTCTGCGAATACGTAACCGAGTATTACTATGATTATCGCTTCTATCAGTCCTGGTATGAATCCTAGTATCATGTCGACGAATTCCACCAGTGCAGTGATGCCCAGTGTCTGTACAGCGGCCTGTATGAAGACCAAGTAGAACATCCATTCTATTATTACCGGGAATATGTCGCTGATTTTGAACATGTTGGTTCTTTTGGATATGTAATAGTCTATCTTGAATCTGACTAGGAGTTCTTTCATCACCCTGCCGGCGATAGCGCCCAGTATCCATCCGACTCCCAACAGTAGTATCGATATCACGAGGTTGGGGAACAGTAGGATGGCCTGGTTGATAATCAATTGAACAGGTTCCGTCAAACTGTCAACATATTCGTTCATTCTATTACCTACAATAGAATTGGTTTTCCGATATTAAAACTGATGGTGAGCGCTCGTTCGGTTAGCGCCGAGGATGGGATTTGAACCCATATGCCCAAGGGCGCTGGTTTTCTTGCGAATCCTCAATCCACCTCCAACTCATCATGGCCCACGGTTTTACCCGCGAACATCAGAGTCAAGCCATGTTATCATCGGGATTCAAGACCAGTGCACTACCGGATTATGCGACCTCGGCTTTGAACAAATATTCCCAAAACTAATACTAAAAGATATGCTATTAAAGCGTTTTAGTAGAACAATCCTTTATTCCTTTCCCTGAATTTCCAACTTCCCGGAACGTGGTATGTTCAGCTGCATGACATTCCTGAATTCTGTGATGTAGGCGCCGGTGACTGTAACTTTATCTCCGATCTTGACGCTCTCTATCTGGTTTTCCCATAGAGTTAATTTTATCTCCCCGCTGCCGTCATCTATCTGGGCGTCTGCAACCTGCTTCTTCCCGTATCTGGTGTTGACTTCCCTCACTTCGGAAATGTCTATGACTTTCCCTTCCACGGAAACGCTGCTCATCCCTTTCTGGATTTCTGATATTTTCATACAAACAACTAAGGATTCGATGAGATTTAAGTTTTTCTCAGACGTATCTCCGGCGTCAACTAATTTAACAATGGATGTGCATATTTATTCTCATGTCGGAAAGGGAAAAGAAACTCAAGGAACTTAGGGAAGATGTCGTTGACCAAGAGGAAGACAGAGCCGAACTGGAGATATCAGACGAGATCCCCGGGAACGAGATAGACCCGGAGGTTGCTCCAGGGGTAGACGTCGCAGAGGAACTTGAAGAAGAATGGGAAGAACAGGAAACGGGGCGCGAAGTGTCAGAAGGTGACGCTGAAGTGTCCGAAGGAATGAACATAGAGAAAGAGGAAGATAAAGGGGAAGAACCTTACCCTGAGATTGAGGAAGAACTGAACAAAGAAGATACGACTGATTCCGAAGAGGAAGACTAGTCTTTAGGATATGTAGCCTTTTCCATGAATACTCTGTCAGTCCTTACAGCGGTTCCTTTCTTAGATTTGATCATCTCGTCGCTCGTCATCTTTGCTATGCCAAGGCAGATCAGTTCCTCTTTCAACGTGTAGACAGCGACGGTCTCTCCCTTTTTTATGTCAGGTTGTATCCTTGTTATACCAGCGACATAGACAGGCGCGCCGTGCGATATGGCATCCACGGCAGAGTCCTTCACAAAAACTCTCTTGACATGCAATATCGCGTATTCGGTTGGTATGAGGATCACCCTCAACGCCTTCTCATCTCCGGTCTCTCTCCATGTCTCGAATGCGTCCCTCACGTCAATCATGGAATGTGTCTCATATTCCCTGAAACCGCCTGCTCTTATCCTCCTGAGCGCAGTCATGTGCGCTCCTGTTCCCAATTCCTTTCCAATGTCGTGGCAGAGCTTCCTTATGTAGGTGCCTGCTTCGCACTCCACTCTGAAAAGTACATCCCGCCCCTTGATTTCGAGTACATCCAACACGTAGATTTCACGCTCCCTCTGTTTCCTGGAGACGGCCGACTTGACCGGGGGAACTTGGCTTATAGTTCCGATGAACTTGTCATTGACAGTGGACCTTATGACATCCTCCGGAACATCCTTGTGGATGTGCATCACTCCTACATATTCCTTCACAAGTCCCATCAACACGGGCATAGCCTTTGTCGCATCGCCGAGCGCTACCGGAAGGACGCCTGATACCCCAGGGTCGAGTGTCCCGGCGTGCCCCGTCTTCTCGGCGCCGAATATGTCGCCGACCCATGCGGTGACCTGATGTGATGTGGGGCCGCTGTGCTTGTCGACCAGGACAACGCTCGATTTTATCAGTTCCACTATGCTTCTCTCGTCCGGCCTTTTCCCGTAAAGGTCATTTGTATCTTCGATATCAGACCTGACTAACCAATCCATAAAATCACTTTATAGAAACATCATGCGGACAAGGATATATTAGTTGCCGATTTCCAGATACTTCAGGTAGGCCGACAACACCACTGCAACTGATGATAACAGTATGACAAGGTTGACAAGGAACACCACGTCGCCCAAGATGTAGCTGCCTGCCTGCCGGATAATTGAAAGCAAGGCATCGAGAACGGAGAACATCCAATCCAGCGGATAGAACACTCCCTGAACGTTAATTCCTTCCACCATGGACAGCGCGAATACAGACAGTGCCGAGGATGACTTCTTCAAGAGTTCGGATATGGCGTCTTTCATGGTACTATTAGAGGATATGGATTAAAGAATTTTAATTTAAACCGTCTTTCGTGTAACGTTTATAAATTTTCTGTCAAAACCGCCCCAATGGTTATAAGTCTTTTTGCGTTCAAGATAAAAGTTTAACATGACCTCTATTATCAGTGAGTAGTGAATGGTTTCAAGAAAGATTGTCCTGTTTTTGGTCGCAATGATGATTGTAAGTTCGTTCGCTGTACCTTCCGCGATATCGAAGATAGATTATTATGCATTCGAGATAAGCCTGCCGGACGAGGTATCCGTCAGTCCGGGGGAGAGCGTGACCGTGGATGGCGGGATAACTGTCACTGGCATGTATTGGCTTCACATGTTCGGACTGGAATATGCCGGCACCCCGTACGAAATAGAGTTCAGCCCCTCGTTCTGGGAGCACGTGATGATAGTCAGGGGATGGAATCCGGATGTCGGCGTGGTGAGGCTGCCGGAGAAGTTCGAGATGACCATAACCGTCCCCGAAGGCGCGGAGGAAGGTAATCGCATAGTCGTTGTCAGGGGGCAGGAACAACATTCGTTCAGGAAAGTTTCCAACAGCACTTATTTTGTGCTCAAGGTCGGTGAGACCGAGACCGTCCCTCACATAGGGATTTCGGACATAATAATCCCCGAGACCGTCGACGACGGCAAACCATTCAGCTTGGAGTTCAGGCTGGAAAACGTCGCGCCCATAGACACGATCGTCACTGTAAGGGCAGTGATACCTGAAGAGTGGCAGATCGACGATTTCAGCAAGACAGTCCTCGTAGGTTCCAATAGTTCAGTCAGCGAGAACTTCACCATAATACCCACGACCGAATCCGGCACCGTATCGATTGTTATAGAATACCCCTTCCAGGGAGAAGTCATAAACCTTACTAAGACAGGGCCATACCTTGTTCCCGACGGAGAGATGGCCGAGGGGGCATCCTTCGGAATAGTAGGAAGATTCATTGCTTCCATAACCGGGTTAACGGTCGGGATTGTTGACGATGTGTCCGGTTCAATGGGCGAGAGGTTCTCGATTTCCATACTGATCGGAATAATAGTCGTTCTAATCGTACTCATAGCATGGCTGATAAAGGGCATAATGGGGATAGTCAAGGTAGAGGTCGTTCCTGACGAACCCGAAGACATGGAAGACAGGCCGCTTCCTCCTGATCAGGTGACCCTGAAAGAAATTTAATTCCGACAAAAACCAATCTGATTCTATGAAAGCTTATTCCACCAAGAGGGTCATAATTATCCGGAAGAGGATAGTCAAGAAAAAACCCTCAAAGAGGGTGATCAAGCAAGGGAAGAAGATGTGCGAGCAGTGCAAGAAGAGGTTTGACCCCGATTGCATCATCGTCCATCACATAAAAATCAAGAGAAGGACGATGCCAAAAAAGGAGACCGAGGGCATGCATATAGTCGGCTTCGAGAAGTACTACGGTGACCGAAGGAAAAGACCCTTGCATGACAGGAGGGACAATATAATATTGCTCTGCCCTAGTTGTTATAAAGATGCTTCCAAGAAAGCCAGCCGTTAATTAGAGCTGGGCTCATTTTGATTTTTCCTTCTTTTCGGTTTTCTTGTCTTCCTTCTTCTTAGCCGATTTCTTCGCTTTCTCTTCCGTACCTTTCATCTTGGCGGCTGAAGGCTTCTTCAGGTCTAGTAATTTCAACAGGCCCGATTTTTCGTACGCTGCTATGACTTCCTCGTCAGTGGCGTCTTCCTTTATTTCAAGCGTATGTTCGGTCGCCCTCAAGTGCTCGACATTGCACTTCCTCCTCTTTATGCCAGTCAGCTGTTTAGGGCCAGTCACAAAGATGAAGTTCCTTTCATCCTTCTTGGATTCGGCGGGTTTCACCACCACGCAAAAATTGCCTGCCTCCCTTCCAGCTATCTTCATAGCGACTCTTCCGATTTCAAACACAGTCATATTCTCACCTGTTTATTATTTGTCCTACCTTCTTTTTTAACGTTTCACGCATGCATCTGCTACATAGCTTCCCCCTATAAGGTCTGTTAGGAGTTCTCTTTGACGGTGGTATCTTGGTCATGTCACTCGGTCTGACCTTGGGTACTCCATGCAGCTTAGCCCCGCAAGATGAACATATCTGTTTGGACGGCTTCTTCCTGCCCCTCTTCATCACATGTCTACCAGATGGAGTCTTCTTTTGTATCTTCTTGGCTTTTCTCACCATATGACCACCGATATCAAAACTATATATGGAAACATGTTTATAAAAGGGTCGTCAGTCGAAACCCAGAACCTTCCTTATAACCCACCCCATTGTGAATGAGACTAGGAAATACCAATATATCCAGCTGAGCTCACTTCCTACCAATGGAAGACTGAACGGCACGGTCGCGACCGTCATCCCAGTGTATTCGGCCCTCATCCACGGAAGCAGCATCGACAGTATTATGATTGACACGAACAGGTTCTTGTAGCTGTATTTCATGAATTCCCCGTTCATCTCCATCATCCTAGTCAGTAGTTTGTCGGCCTCATCACTGGCACCCTTCTTCCTGGATTCTTTCATCTTCTCCTGTATTTCTTTCATCTCCTTTCTGAGTTTTCTATATTTCTCGTCGCCGGTGACTATCCTGTTCACGCCAGTCATTATGATGGTCAGCACGCTGGCCACTACGAACAGTGAGACGGTCGGTCCCAACGCCAGCAGCGGGGCTAGTGTAATGCTCAGTGTTCCTGACACCATTCCGGTTATCCCCTCAAACATCCAATCACTGTCCAAACAACTTTCTCACAAACGGATGGGCCTCATCCAGTCTTTGTGATTTCAATTCCTCGTAATAATTATAGACGATCATAACAGTCAAAAGCATTCCTGTACCTGTACCAAGTGCACCCAGGAAGTCAGCAAACGCGGCCAGAAGACCGACAGCCAATCCTCCCAAGACCGCAAGGTACGGTATGTACCTGTTAAGCACGCTTTCCATCACCCTGCTGTGCCTTCTGTATCCCGGGATTTGCAACCCTGCTGATTCTATCTGATTTGCCACGGATTCGGCGTCCATACCGGAAGTCGTAATCCAGAACATGGAGAATATCATTGCAAATATCGATATGAAGAGCGTGTATGTCCCAGCCCTTATCACTTCGGACGCGGATGATGCATTCATAAGTAGTTCCCCTATTATCCCTTTGGGAGCCGTGATGTAGTATATAATGCCGCTCATAGGGTTACCCTGTACGTCGAAACATCCGAGCATCCCGCATGTCATCCCAAGTGGGTCAGTGGTTGCCCCGAACCTGGCCATCAGCTGGAGGTTTGCGACTACTGCCATTGTGAGTATGACTGGTATGTTGCTCGTGTATAGCAACTTCAAAGGCCAGCTCCTTCCGAATCCCCTCACGTTCGAGAAGGATATCGGTATCTCCACCCTTATATTCTGCACGTACACCACCAGTAGGAATATCGCTCCTGTCGAAAGCAAGGGCAGAGCAGCAGAAAGTGCGAGTTGTGGGTTGTTGGAGAATACATTTATCAAAAAGTTCCAGAACAGTCCACTTGGCGGGTTCGCCGATCCTGGGATGCAAGACAGTATGTTTCCGGGTATGCAGGTGGTCGTGAAAGGCGACAAAGTCCTTATCAGTATCTGGCTACCGACCCCAGCCGCTATGAATAGGCTGATTCCAGATCCGAATCCCCATTTCTGTACTATTTCATCGAGCAGAATTACTATAATGGCTCCTCCGGCCAATTGCAGGATGACAAAAAGACCTATCAACGATCCTCCCTGTATGGGTATCGCTCCAGCGAGGACGAACGCAGCGGCCTCGACAAAACAGAGTACAACGGACAGGAACTTGTTCCACGTCTGGAATTTCCTCCTCCCTTCCTCGGTGGTCGTATCCCAGTCGAGTATCTTCGAACCGACCAACAACTGCAACAATATTCCGCCCGTGACCAAAGGTCCGACACCTAGTGTCATAAGGCTGCCGAACTTGGACCCCAAAACTATTTCAAAGAACCTGTACTGCTCGAAATTTGAGCTTATGACTCCGTAGGCTGTTATTGACGAAAGAATGAAGTATAGTGTCAGCGCGATTCCCGTCCATCTCAGCCTTGTGTTGACAGTCTGCTTGTATGTGGGTTTCTCGACGGCTGGTATGTACTCGACGATTTTTCCTATGTCAAATGTAAATCCCATTTTGATCTTCCGTTATCGTTTTTGAAAGACGACCTTTATGCCGTTCTTTCCTAGTTGTCCTCTTCGGACAGTTCCTCTGTGGATTCCTCAGCCTCTTCAGGTTTGCCAAAAACTACAACCTTCCCACCCGCGGCCTCTATCTTCTCTGTTGCCTTTTTGGAGAAAGATCTGGCCATGACCTCTATTGGGACATCTATCCTCCCTTTCCCGAGGACCTTCTCTATTCCCAATTCCCATAAGTTCAGTTCTTTCCTGCCGTCGGCTAGCTTCTCGAGTCCGCTCACGTTGACGGTGTCAATGTGCTTCCTGTCCACAGGTTCGAATCCTCTCTTGCCATATTTGTCGGGCAGGTATTTCACGGTATAGCTCCATTTGTGTTTATGCATGCCAGCGTTTCCTCTTCCTCCTCTGCTTCCCCCACCCCTGTGGCTTTTGTGGGAACCATATCCGTATGACCTCTGTCCCCTGAATTTCAAGACTTTCTTCTTCTTCCTTATAACCATCTAAATCATCCTCTCAATCAGCCCTATTATTGACGCTCCTTTGTTTCCTAGGTCGCCTCTCGGGTGGTTCTGTTTAACGGATTTGAATCCTTTAGACGGGGGCGAAAACCTGAATACCGGCTTCAGTTTGGGTACGTTCCTGATTTTGACCTTCCTTTCGAACAGATCCATCGACAGTTTCTCTATGGTGTCGTATCCCGTCTCTTTCACTGTTTCGTCGGTGAGCCTTCTGTTTCCTTCCAGTCTCCCTCTTTTCCTCAGTATCTTGGTGAGAGTGTCTACGTCTATCTTTCCGAAACTGACACTGTCCTTAACTTTCTTCACTATTCCTTTAGATTCCGGAGAATCTGGAATTATCACGCAAGTGTTCGGTTTCGAAAGTCCCATTATGTCAAGGGCGTCTTTCAAGTCCTGTCTCCTGCCGACATTTCCTCTTATTCTAATAACCGCCAACATCATATTCACCTGTCGTATTCATAGAGTCCTTTCAGGGCATCGAAAAGGGCTGTTATCAGGTTTATCCTCATCGAAGTGTTCCCGTAGGTCTTCACCCATACATCTTTGATACCTGCGAGTTTTAGGAATTTCTTTGACTCGTCGTCCGAGACAAGACCCAATCCTTTGGGCGCAGGCATAAGTACAACTCTCACGCTTCCCGAACTGCCTTCGGTCTTATAAGGTATGCTATGGTCTCCTCCGCATCCGCATTCCCAGCTACCGCATCCTCTCTTCACTCTTATCATGTTCATTTTCGCCTTGTTCACGGCCTTCTCTATAGCCAATCTCGTCTCTTTGGATGACCCTTTGCCGAATCCGACCAGTCCGTTCTCATCTCCCACTACGGCAAATGCATTGTATTTGAATCTCCTTCCGGACCTGTGCATGGTCGCCGTTATCTGCACGGGTATCCTCTTTATTCCTCCTCCTTTCCCGCGCCTTCCGCCTATAAGTATCAGTTCGCTCTTCATGTCTGGGATAAGCTTGTCAGCTATCTCGGGCTCCATAATTTTTTTACCGGATTCGAATACCTCGTCCATACTCGTGATCTGGCCTGAAAGCACAGCTTTACCCAGTTCGGTCTTCGGTTGCCATTTTCTCAATATCTCTGATTCGGAACCCACTTCTGGCTGGTATCCGGATCTTCTCCTTGCTTTGAATTCCCTTTTGGAGTCGGCCTCTTTGGTTTCGGCTTCCTTCGCTTTCTCTTCCGCATTCTCGGCCTGCCCTTCTTTCTCTTCGTCTTTTGGTTTCGTGACTTTCTCACCCTCAGCCTGCGCCTTCTCTTCGATCCTTTTGACCTCGTCGGGAGTCTCTTCCGGAACATTCTGTTCCTTTATAATTTCATCTTCTTTCATTTCCTTGTCAGTCTCCAGTTTTTCTTCCCTTTTCTGTTTTTCCAACTCGTCCGACATATTATTCACCCTTTTCTAGCTTGTTTTTGACCTCGTTGAATTTCTTCTGTATGTCCTTCGAATTTTCATTGTGCGAAGCGATATGGTCGCCCCTTATCCTCTCGTCGGATGGCATCATCTCCTCGTCGTGAGGGATGGACACTCCTGAATCGGCCATGCCTTTTACAACTGCATATATTCTGGATCCCTTTGTCGATGTATACAATCCCATATCCAAAATAATATTGTCTATCTTCTTCTCTTTTGCCTCTTTGGCCAGCATCATCCCTGTCAGGTACGCCGCAGGCGTGTTGTCGCACGGATGAGTCCATCCAAGTTTTTTCAGGTCGCCGGAATACGCGCTTGCGATTGTCTTGTCGCCACCTTTCTCGTATTCGACTATCTGAGCCCTTATGTAGTTGAGGCTCTTTCTAACCACAAGCCTAGGCCTGCCGGATTTCAGCAATGACAGTCTTTTCTTGTAATCGGTCTTTCCTTCCAACCTTCTTCTGAACTGCATCTTCCTTGTAGGTTTTAGTTTCTTCGGCATCAAATCACTTCTCTTCCTTCTTTAGCATGTTGTGTTGCTCCATGTATATCCTCATGTGCGAGCGGCTTCTGAACTGTCCTCCTTTCACGAGCATGTATAATTTCCTATATGTCACGTTCTCTAGTTTTCCTTCGTCTTTCAGATCCTTCAGCATCCTCCTTAGCGGTCTCACAGTGTTCATCCATCTCCTCTTGCTCGGAAGCCTGGCGTACTTCGACCCTTTTCTGCTTCCGGGTCCTTTCCTCCTCCTTTTTTTCTCCTTGGCGGTCTTGGGTTTTTTGACCTTTTCCGGTTTCACCTTCACGTCGCCCTTGCTGATGAACTTCTTCACATCCGCTCTTGTTATGGCTGATTGTAGCTCCTTCTGCTTCTCTTTGTCGGGGTTTATCCACACCCTCGACTGGCCGACTTTCATTATCGCAGCCGCGAGCTTCTTCTGCAGATTCAGTTTAGTCATATTTCAGCACCAATCATGGGTTCAATATCTCCAAGTTCATTTCCTTGGCCTTTTTGATTATCTCCTCTTTCTTCTTCTCACCGACAGCGGCCGATATCCTTATCGACTCCGTCTTCTCGTTCACCCTATTTAGGTCGTGAAGGTTCCTGACGAAGAACTCATACTTGCCTGAGGGGTGTTTCCCTCTCCAAGCCCTCGATACCTTCATGCCGACCTTCGGCATCTCCGGTTTGCCCTTCAACGCCTTCCTGGTCTTGCTTTGGCTTCCCCTAGGTTTTTTCCATTTCTTCTTCAGTCTATCATAAGAGTGAACGTTCTCTTGTTTGAACTTCTTCTCAGACATTTTTCACACCTCATTTTCCTGCTGGTTTATCCACGATGTATGCCCCGTCCTGAAACACTTTCCTGTCATGTTCCCTTACCTTCGTGGCCATCTCCATGTTCGCAGCCGTCTGTCCGACCGCCTCTATGTCGATGCCCGTTATGGTTATATCGGCACCGTCGACCTCGACCTTTGTGTTGTCCCCTGATATTTTTGCAATCCTCGGGAGCTTTTCACCGATGAAGTTCTGTATAAGTATTCTTCTGTTCTGTTCGTCCACCTTTACCGTTATCGGGAAGTGGCTGTATACGACCTTCACTTTCGCGGTGTATCCTTCAGTCACGCCTTTCATCATGTTCCTCAGGTGGGCTATGACAGTCCCGACGCACGATCTCTGCTTCCTCTCGTCGGAGTCAGAAGATACCTTGACGACGTTTCCGTCCTTGAACATTTTTATGCCGAACATTCCGGTGAGCTTCCTCTTCAGCGGACCCCTGCTACCGGTGACGGATATCTCATACCCGTTCACTTCCACTTGTACGCCTTCCGGTATTTCTATCTGCTTTTCGTACATCATTCACACCTTTTTTCATGGTTTGGTCGAGCTTAATCGGGTATACACTAATTTAGAGCGTAAAACATTTTAATAAATGTACGCTATCAGTTTTCCCCCGATTTTCATTTTCTTGGCCTCGTTGTGTTCCATGACTCCCTTAGGTGTGGAAAGAACTAGGATCCCGAAATCACGGGCGGGGAGGTATCTCTTCTCCCATTTCTCGAACTCCTTTGCAGATACAGAGTATCTGGGTTTAATTACGTTACAATCTACAATCTTACCCTTGAGATCGATTTGGAACTTCCCGCTTCTTCCGTCGTCTATAAACTCAAAAGCTCCAACGTATCCGTGCTTTTGCATTATCTCCAAAATAGCCTTGATCAGATTAGACGATCTGGTAGTACAGCTATCCTTTCCTATCCTTTCCGCATTCTTTATGGTCGACATCATGTCGGCCAACGGGTCATGTAACATCGTTTCAACACCAATTTGGTTATTTTTACAGATGTAATGCGCATTGCATACTTCTATATGTAAAGGTATATTTTGACTTAAAAGCTTTAAAAGTTTGATTGATTCCTGTTTACAGTCGGCTGAAATATCTAGAGGCGTATTTGATGTCATCGATGCGGCTTGGCATGTAAGGTTTCATGAGGACGTCCAGGTCGTTCATCGATATCTGGTTCCTGCTGTGCTTCTTGATTATGTCCTGTTCGTGCTTTCCGTTGTCATGCACGTACAACGCCTCGTCATACCCTATCCTGAACACGTCTTCGACCAGGAACTCATACCACCATAACTTGTCTTCGGATGTTCTTGGAGGGTTGTAATGCTCGCTGACGGTCCCCAGCTTCCCTCTGACGCCGTCTGAAACACGCAGGCCGAGTTCACCTGTGATCCTGCCATCCTCGACAACGGCGTCGCTCGTCACATATTCGTGGAACGGAATCCCTATGTCTTCCATGGCAGACAGTGTGTGCCGGGCAATCATGTAAGGATCTCGTGTAAGAAGGGTTCGTTTCCTGTCGTCGTACCTTTCCAGGAAATATATAGCAGTCCTCCTGATATTTTTTCCCAGACCCATCCCGAAGTCATTCACCTCCGACGCATCCATCCCCCTTGCGACTTTCATCAGTAGGTTGGTCACTTCCTCGCTGTTGTCATTTTTGTAGTTCCTATAAAGGTCGATGATGTTGTCCAGCCTTTCCCATCTGCCGGTGCTCCACAGGTGCTTCACCGCCTTCCAGAGTCCGAACCTGAGCACGTACCTCCTCTTGAACATGGTGTTCTCGTTGTCCAGAGTAATGAGAGATTTCTCATACATGAGGGACTCTAAGCCATTCATCATGCTAAGAATATGATACGAAGAAATAAAAATTATGCGGCTGACGGGATTTGAACCCGTACAGCGAGCTTGGAAGGCTCGTGTCATGACCAGGTTAGACCACAACCGCTCTTGTATAACTATCTCTATGGTGTTCCGTATTTAAAATTTTCAGTATCCTACTCGGGCATCGCAAGTATCTTTCTGACTTTGCACTCGAAAAATTTCCTCGATATGGCAGGCCTTATCACCATCACGGTGTCAGCGCCCCTTCCGGTGCCGGCTATTGCTATCATATCCTCGTCCGTCCTGGCGATTCCGGAATCAGCCGCTTGTGACGCTATCTCCATGCATACTTTCATTCCCTGCGAGAACGTCCTCAATGTGTTTGCGATTATTGACCCTATTGAATCTTTCGACAGGGAGTTGACTCCGCCGAAACCGTGCGCAGACGTTATCACTTTGATACCTTTCGATTCAAGCGTGTTCCTCAGATTTTCCGGGAACTCTGCCGAATTGCCTTCCCTGAATCCGTGAACATGTGTCACCACTGCCAACATTTCGGGCTTGAAAATTTTCGAAGCAATTTCTGCAGTGTATCCTGTGGTGGAAGCGACTACTATTTTTTTTATTGAGTTCTTGTCGACGTATTCCTTAGCTATACGCAGAGATTCTTCTGTGTTCTCCTTCCCACAGGTTTCAAAATATTTTATCTTCCCTTCCAAAGAATCACCTCAACCGCTCTCCAT
>CAYRSQ010000004.1:0-30886 GCA_964427055.1 uncultured archaeon | reverse complement strand
AGGTTCCAATAATGTAGCATCCGCACTCAGTATACCATTCCTCATCGTAGTCCTAAATGCGGGTATTATCTGTCCTGGTCCTCTATGGACCGGATCCTCGTGCAACGAGGCATCCAGCAACTTTATTTTTATTCCGACAGAAGGCTCTTTACACAATGAACCTTCGTCTATCGCATTTACAAAAGCTTCTTTGACAAGTTCCATTATCTCATTCATGTACTGAACTCCTTTTGTCACGTCTATCAACATGCATTTATTGTGTATCATGCTTATGTTTTTGGCTTCGTCGTAATCCATACCTATCTCGCTCAATTTCTTCGCAAAATCGGTCTGCTTTCCTTTGGGGATATAGTTGCTCTCTATATCACCATTTACCATAGCGTCATAGATAGGTTTATCCAAAGGCTCTACTGTTATCTCAAATTTGTTATGTTTGTTAGGAGATTTTCCTTCAACGACTGGAGATTTCTTGCTAACCGTTTCGTTATATACTACAATTGGCGGAGACATCTTGACATCCAGTCCCATTTCCTTGAACTTCCTCTCGACTTTTGCTTCCAAGTGCAGCTCACCCAAGCCAGAAATGAGATATTCTCCAGTTTCCTGATTTATCTTTACTTTGATAGTTGTATCCTCTCTCGAGAGTTTCTTAAGAAAAGTGACCAATTTTGTGAGATCTCTCGGATTGGCAGGTTCGACGGATTTAGTCACTACAGGTTCAAACAAGTATTTGATTTCCTCGAAGGGCTGGATGATATGGTCTTGATCACACAACGTTTCGCCGGAGAATGCATCACTGATTCCTACGATACCACATATATTTCCAGCTACGACTTCATCTACCTGAATCCTATGAGGGCCTTTATAGATGTTTACTTGCTGAATTCTTTGTGATTTCCGACCCCCAACTAAATAAATGTCTTCGCCTCTGCATACTTTACCAGAAAATATTCTCGCTGTCGCAATAAAACCGGCATGCGGATCCGGAACGACTTTCGTCACAACTGCCGACAAGTGACCAGTTGGATCGACAGTTATCATACTTTTTCCTATCTCGGAATTCATATCGCCCTGCCAAAGTCTCGGCAACCTGTATTTCTGTGAATCTTCAGGCGAAGGCAAATGGTTGATAATCATATTCAAAACTACCTGATGCAAGGGTGCTTTCTTGGCGAGTTCATCTTCATTGCCACTCGTGGTGTAATCGATTATTTCCTTGAACGATATCCCTGTCTTTTTCATGTATGGTATTGAAGTCCCCCATTTTTTCAAAGCCGATCCAAATGTCACCGAGCCGTCTGAAACGTTCACTAGGAACTTTTCCTTGTATTCAGGCTCTGCATACTTTTGAATCAACCTATTAACTTCATTTATTATCTGCATGAATCTTTCCTGAATTTGTTCAGGAGTTAACTGAAGTTCTTTCAAAAGTCTATCAACCTTGTTTATAAACAGCACAGGTTTCACTCTATCTTTCATTGCTTGTCTTAATACAGTCTCTGTTTGAGGCATTATCGCCTCGACCGCATCCACTAGCAGAATTGCTCCATCCACCGCTCTAAGTGCTCTCGTCACGTCTCCGCCGAAATCCACGTGACCTGGAGTATCTATCAGATTTATCAGATAATCTTCACCGTCTAAAGTATGTACCATGCTAGCATTTGCAGACCAAATCGTTATCCCTCTTTCCTGTTCTTGTTCATCGGTATCGAGGAATCTTCTCTGTCCAGCTATATCAAAGGATATCATACCTGCGCCAGCAATAAGACTGTCAGAAAATGTAGTTTTTCCATGATCTATATGGGCTATTGTTCCTATGTTCCTTATTTTCTTCGGTTCGTACATTAGTTTCTTTACTTTTTCAATCATCACATCGTCTGACATAAACTCATCGCCAATTTCTCAATGAATCATCTGGCTCCTTCAGCCTCTCTTTCTATTCTTTCTTTCTCTTTCACGGCTTCTGACCTTGAGGAGTCGTTTTCGCTAGCAGCGATCAATTCATCAGCTAATGCTTCTGACATATTCATTTTCTTTCCGAAGCTCTTCCTATAAGCAGATTGAACTATTGTTCTCAAAGCCAAGTCTATTCGTCTTTGAGGACTAGTGACAACAGCTTTCCTAACTATTATACCACCGACCTGATACGCAGCAATTTCTTCGCGCAAGGCTGCAGTTTCTATCGCATGAACAAGAACTCCTATAGGATTCTTGTTAGTTTTCTTTTCTATGTTCTCGAAAGCCTTTTTCAGAGTGTTATAATGAAGGTTGTATTTACCGGTCGCCCTACCAGAAGATATCACATGTTTCTTTCCTCTGTGACCAGGAACCATTAATTTGGTTATCACTCTTTCTACTATGTTTACCTTGAATTTTCCGTGCTGAGAACTAGAAAACTTTCCTCCTGTCTTAGGGACTATTACTGGTTCCAATCCTATGTATTTCCTAAGGCCTTCATCCTTGACTTCTATTTCATCTGTCGACCATTTGTTGAAAACTTTCATTTCATGACACCGTTTTATCTAGTAGGTTTCTGTTTCTTCCCCGCAACTATCTCAGACAGAGAAATTCCGTTCACCTTGACAACTTTGTATCTTATTCCTACCATTGTCCCCTTAGGTCCGCCTTGGGCTCCACCTACTTTTTCTATAAGCACTTCATCATGTTCTCCTATGTGTTGTATGGCGTGGTTTCCAGGGACGTGAGCAGTCACCTGAACGTTGTTCTTAATCAATTGTACTCTCACACATTTTATCAGTCCCGAAGATGGCTTTTTGTGTTCAACCACCCTTTTCTCTATAACTATCCCTTTTGCCTGAGGTGCCCCTTCCGTCGGATCCTTTTTCCATAGTTTTAGCTCACGCTTCTTATAATTTACATCTTTCCATCTGTACTTCTTTCTGTTCTTCTTCAGTTTCCTTGCAGCAAATGCACCTTTCGCCATTCAATCACTCATCTTATTATCATATCATCAACTTGATGACTCCTCTTAAGCAATTCTTTATAAAGCTTTAAATTTTTACCCCCTCTCCCAATCACTATCGGTCTACTCTTCTTATCGACTTTGACATCTACTGTTATCTTACTGTCTTCATTCCTTACCTTGACTCCAGTCGCCTGAGGTATTATTTTTTTAACGAATTCCACCAGATTTTCTGAATATTCGAAAAGTTTTATCGTCTTTCTAGAGACATTCTCAGCCCTTTTTACGCTGATTCCATTCTTCCCTATCGCCATTCCTATCATTCCTTCTTCTATTACCAAGTACACTGTATGATTATCGTCATCACAAATACAGTCTTTGATGTCGACTTTCATCATATTTTCATATAATGTAATTAGCCTTATAGTGTCAGTATCAAAGCACATATTCATATCTATAACCTAAATTAATCCTTAATAACGAGAACTAACACGGGAAAAGGTTTACCGCATATCAGCCCAAGTTCCTTACTGTCGCCCTCGAATATGTTCATCTCAACTGAGGATGCTCTGGTATTATGTGATATCTCGTCCATCTTGTCCTCTGGTGCATTGTTAGCAACCACAACTGACTTAGGAACATTCGTTCGTATGAAATCGACTGACTCCCTGTATCCTATTATCACATGTCCTTCTTTCACTGCATCTTGGACTTCTTTTTTGATTTCTTCTTTGGTTTTCATAGTCGTTCCCCGTTCATCTTATTTGAAAACATCTTTTTCTTCCTTTCTATTTCTCAATTTCTAAATCATCGAACTTAGCTAAGAGATCAAACATACCAGTTCCTGCAGGTATTACTTGACCTATCATCACATTTTCAAAGATTCCCTCAAAATTGTCCACTTCACCCCTTATAGAAGCTCTGACTAAGTGTTTTATCGTCTCCTCGAAAGCGGCACGTGCCAGAATAGATTTCTTGGTACCAGCGACACCATATCTACCGATTGACCTAACGTCTCCTGACAATGTCATCATGTCACTGACCATCATAAGATGCCTTATGTCTACATCCAATCCTTGTTGTTGCATCGTATCGTAAGATTCGCTTATTATCAGCCGCCTCGCGGCCTCTATCCCGAATGTCTTTTTAGTCTCATGAAGGTCATTACTATAAGTTTTATTCTCGTCCACTTCCTCTATCTGAAGCACATCAGCCAGATTGCTTCCTATTGTGCTTATTATCCAATCATCTCCTTCTCTCCTTATGACAGCATTCGTGATTCCATTGATGCCATCTACGTGGACACCTGCTACTTTTTCCCTTATTTTTTCCAGACCCTTTATGTCTCCTTCTTCCTTTGCATATATGCTGACATTATTAGAAGTTTTCTTTATCTTTCCGGCATACCTCATGAATCGTTTGCTTTCTTTCAGAGAACTTTCTACAGTCCCTAATCTTCTAGCATCGTCAAGTTCTATCTCCACGGAGTTGTCTGCTAGATTCATAACTATTCTACTGGCCAAATCCTCTACCGTCTTTTCTATTATCTTCTCTGCTACTTTTTTCGCGTCATCCATGTTGTTGTACTCTCTTTTCAGGAAAACGTTCATGACAGGAGTGTTAGGTTCCCGTTTCGCATCAAAAATTTCAATCAATCTAGGCAATCCATGTGTAACCTTTACACCAGCTGAAGCAGCAAAATGATACGTTCTCATCGTCATTTGTGTAGCGGGTTCTGATATACTCTGAGCAGCGATTATACCAAACGCTTCCCCCGGTTCGAATCTAGATTTCATATATTCGTTTTCCACTTTTTGTATGAATTTATCTTTCTCTTTGCTGCTGAATTTTTTGGATTTCGATATCTCTTCTACCTTGTTCAATATAAATTCCGGTAACAAAGTATCATTTTCCTTTTCCTGTTCTTTCTTTTCTTCCATATCAATCACTTTATAGAGTCGGCTATCTTTTCTAAGTCAAGCCCAATCCTCATTATCTTTGAAGGGTCCAATCCGTCCTCTCCCGGCAAGAATTGAATTATGTGTTTCGAACTGTCCCTGACCGTGTTATCATATTCTACCTTCAGGTCCTGAAGAGCTCCAACCAACCTTCTTTCCATGTAACCCGAGTGTCGGGTCTTCAATGATTTATCCATTAGCGATTCTCTGCTGTTTATAGCATCGAAGAAGAACTCGAAAGGAGTAAGTCCATCCTTGAATCCTCTTCCTACAAATCCTCTTGATTCCAAACTGATGTCCCCTCTTTTGAAATGGGGGAATGTCCTTTCATAATAACCTCTCTCTATTCTTTCACCCATTGCCATTTCTTGACCCACCATTGCAGAAGTTTGAACTAGATTGACTAAGCTACCTCTAGAACCACTCTTAGCCATCATCACAGTGAAGTTATCCCTTATGTGCCTTTCTATTATATTCTCAACTTCGTCTATTGCTTTGTTAAGCCTTCTTTTGATGTGTGCTTCCAAACTTTCTTTGGGTGTTCTCCCTGGAAGTATTTTTACTTCACCTTTCTCATACTCTTCAATCAAGCCATCGACATCCTTTCTGACGTTCTTTATGGTCTTTTCTATCTCGGACCTGGCTTCATCCGACAGGTCTTGATCGGATATGCTTATTGAGAACAATGTCATCATGAGTGTGTGTATAGCAAGCCTTGTAATGTCATATATGAACTTTTTAGCAATCTCTGCTCCATAATTTTTCTCTATATTGTCTATGATTTTTCCCGAAAATGCACCGACTGAAGCCCCATCTATACTTCCAGCGACCAATTCGCCGTTTTCTATAACTACATAAGCATCCTGTTTGCAATTACGCTTGAGACACTTGTCGCATCCTATGCAACATTTCGCCCTAAGTTCTATATTCAATGCTTTAGGCAGGAATAGACTGAATATCTCCTTCCCAGTCATCGTCTTTTTCTTCGGTATCTCTATAACTTTGTCAACGGACCGTATCAGTTGTACGAACTCTTCTCTTTCAAATTTCCTTTCACCATTAGTCAGGTAATATAATCCAGAGATATAATCACGATGAGCTCCTATTATCGGCCCTGAGAAACGAGGACTCCTTATGTTCCTATGAACAATCATTAATGTCTTCGCCTCTGCTTGTGCTTCTTCAGTCTGAGGTACGTGAAGGTTCATTTCATCACCGTCGAAATCTGCGTTATAAGGAGGGCACACTGCAACGTTGAATCTGAAGGTTTTGTAAGGCATCACTTTTACTCTATGGGCCATTATGCTCATTCTGTGAAGGCTAGGTTGTCTATTGAAAAGGACTATGTCATCATCTTTAAGGTGTCGCTCTACTATGTAGCCTACGTCCAGCTCCTTTGCAATCTCTTCCTTGTTTATTTCCGTAACTTTCTTTCTCCTTCCGTCTGTCCTTATCACATAATTCGCCCCCACCATAGATTCAGATCCTCTGAGTATGATGTCTGTGAGTTCCTTCTTGTTCTTTTCATTCACCCTTACAGGAAGTGTCAGTTCTCTAGCAATCGATTCTGGAATACCCACCTCATCTATATTCAGCATCGGATCTGGACTTATGACCGTACGAGCCGAGAAATTGACACGTTTTCCAGCCAGGTTGCCTCTGAACCTACCCTCTTTCGTCTTTAGTCTCTGCGAGAGTGTCTTAAGCACTCTTCCGGATCTGTGCCTTGCCGGTGGTACTCCTGACAGTTCGTTATCGAAGTACGTAGAAATATGATATTGCAAGAGTTCCCAAAGATCGTCTATAATAAATTCTGGTGCACCGAGGTCTATATTCTCTCTCAACCTCTCATTTATCCTAACTATATCCACGAGTTTGTGTGTCAAATCATCTTCGGACCTATCTCCTGTCTCAAGTGTTATCGAAGGCCTTACTGTGACTGGAGATATGGGCAGTATCGTCAGTACCAGCCATTCTGGCCTTATCTTTACTCCTATCAATTTCAAATCGTCATCAGTTATCTTTTCCATTCTCTCTCTTATTTCTATGGCACTCAAATTGCCTTTTCCTTCTTGGTATGTATAAGGTTTGACGAACTTGAGTTTCTTCTGTTCAGTTCCGCAGTGAGGACACTTTTTCTTGGTCATCTTAACTATGTCCCTTATTCTGTATTTCTTGTCTTTCAATTTCTCTATATCATCATTTTCAATCATTATCCTACTACATTCTGGACAGAACAATTTCAACAGGCTATATATGAATTTCGCATAATGAACATGTATTATAGGTCTAGTCAAATCCAGATAACCAAAATGACCCTGACAATCGCCGACTCTTCCTGCACATACACGGCATCTGACACCTGGATCGACAACGCCCAGTCTTGGATCCATCAGGCCACCTTCTATAGGATAACCTTCTTGATCGTACAGATCAGTCTTCGTTATCTTGGCCACGACCAGCTTTCTTATAATGTCTGGACCCAATATTCCGAATTCTATCCTGTCCACTAATGTGTTTTTTGGTTTGATGACGAGCTTCGGATATATCATCAGGCTTTTCAACTCCTCCAACATCAACTTGAATGCATAACTCATCTCGACTTCGATTATCTTAGAAGTTCCACAGACGGAACAATAATTTCTATTCTTGATATGATCGTGGACAGCCATCATCCCGCATTCCAAACATATAGGTATTTTGGTCTTGTCTGAATCAAATCTTTCTTTTAGTGTCAATGCTGCTCCATGGGCAATCAAGACATCCTTTTCCATCTCACCCAATCTCAGTCCACCCTCTTTGCTTCTACCTTCGGTCGGCTGCTTTGTCAATAAAGCAACTGGCCCCCTAGACCTCGCGTGTATCTTGTTAGAGACTAGATGGTCCAGTTTCTGATAGAAACAACTGCCGACAAATACCTGAGCATTGAACCTTTTACCAGTCCTGCCGTCATACATAGTCTCCTTTCCATCGTTTCTGAATCCGTAAGATTCCATCTGGCTTCTTATATCGGTCTCTTTCATTGCCCTGAATGGCCTTGCATTAATTTGCTTTCCCGATACTATGCCCAATTTACCTCCTATAAATTCTAACAACTGACCCATTGTCATTCTTGATGGTATTCCGTGAGAATTGAAAATTACATCAGGCACTACGCCATCTTCGTTGAAAGGCATGTCTTCTTCAGGTACAATTAGTCCTATGACACCTTTCTGACCGTGTCTGCTTGCGAATTTATCTCCTATTTCAGGTATCTTCATGTCTCTAACTAGAACTTTAATCAACATCGTTCCGTCTTTGGTCTCGGACAAAAATACTCTGTCAACCACTCCATTCTCTTCGTGCCTGATAGTTACCGAAGTTTCTCTTATGTTTTCTATTCCAGTTATGAATTGATCCATTGTTCCTAGGAATCTCAATGGTGATACTCTTCCTACGAGGACGTCGTCCGACTGAACTACGGTTTCTGGATTTATGATACCGTCCTCTGGAAGGTGTTTATACACATCTTCTCCCGCATATCCCCTAACTCCAGGATCAGGTATACCAATTATGTCTTCCTGTCCACCCATGTATCTCTTCTGAATAGCTTCATAATTTCTCATCATCATCGACCAGAACAATCCTCTCTCTATAGAACTTTTGTTTATTACTATGGCATCCTCCATGTTGTAACCGTCAAAACAGCCTATTGCTATAATCACATTTGAACCATTTGGATGGTGATCATAGTTTAGTATCTTATGAGCATGAGTTATCACTATCGGCCTCTGAGGATATACAAGAATATTTGCCTTCGTATCTGCCCTGTTCAGGTAGTTGGTCGCGAAGATACCCATGCTCTGTCCTACCATCTTTGCCCCGTAATTGACCCTGTCTCCACGATTATACTCAGTAAAGGGTATGAAAGATGCAGAAAGTCCCAAAATTATCGATGGGTCCAATTCCAGATGGGTATGCTCTTCTGTCAAGTCTTCGGGTTTCAAACATATGTAAGCACTCTCTTCTTCATCTGTATCAAGATATTCGATGACACCGTCATTTATCAATTCTACCCATCTGATTTCTCCTAAACTGAGTTTTCTGAAGTGTTCGTCAGTCATCTTCGATTTACCATTTTCTACAACTATAACCGGTCTCCTGACCCTGCCCGAATCGCTCGTGATTCTGACCTCGTTCAAGTGAGGATAATGAACAACATTTACCTGTCCTGATAACTTGCCTTCCCTTCGTTCATTCCGGATTTCTCTCAATAATCTATCTGGATCGTTTGTCTTGCCTATGTATCTCCCGTCCCAAAAGACGTCCACTCCATTAGCGCTATTTTCTTCTTTTGCCATTCTTTCACCCTTTTATCAGCAGTTCCTTCGCAGGCGTAACGTTCTCCTTCAATATCTTTTCAATAGGTTTTTTCTCTTCTTCTTCCAACCCTTTCGTAACTTCTGCCATAATAGCCAAATATTTTCTCAGACCTATAGTAGCACCTTCCGGTGTCTCGCTCGTACACAACTTACCCCAGTGTGTGGGATGTAACTCTCTGGCTTCGAAATGTTCTTGTGTAGAAGTCAACGGGGACAATACATTTCTCATATGGGACATTGTTTTTATGTAACTTCCCCTTTCCAATCTCTGACTGACACCTGTTCTTCCACCAACCCAACTTCCTATAGCCAATGCAGAATTAAGCTGATTGGTGAGAACGTTTGTCTCGACTATAGCCTGCAGTGGAGGTACTCTTCCTCTCTTTGTGAGTTTCTGATAGTTATAGGTTATCCTTGTTATCAAGCCCCATTTGCCCAAGAGTATAGATCTGAGGAGTATCTCCAATAAATCTCCGGATAGTCTAAGTCTCTTGTTTGAATAATGATCCAAATCGTCCTCTTCTATCTTTCCCAAATTGAGTTTTATAATCTTGTTTATGGCAGTTATCAAGAATATAGCCTTGTCCATTCTCTTGTCTTTTTCCTGGCCGAGATGTGGAAGGAGATACCTATCTATAAGTTTTATCGCCCGCTCCTTCCTGTATTCAGGTTGCGGTATTTTTATGTGGAGACCAATCCTGTCTAGCCCGTCTTCTGAATCTGAAACACCTGCCTCATAGAGATTAAGGTAGAATTCTTCATGTACGTCTGGGTCATTAGATAAAAGCGTTATTATGTCTCTGTCGCTTTCCATCCCAAGTGATTTCAACAAAATGGCTATGGGGAGTTTATTGACATTTGCAAAACTTATCGTTATTATGCCGTTCTTCTTCCTTTCAATTATGTGCCTCTGGACATATCCATCTTTTTCTGAATGTATCCTCACTATCTCAGTAGAGCTTCCAGAGATAACCTTCGCGGCTATCGCTTTATTCTGGGCAATTTCTTCCACAAGTACGAGTATCCGTTCAGTTCCGTTTATTATGAAATATCCTCCCGGATCATCCGAATCTTCACCGGCTTCAATAAGTTCGTCTTTCGTCATGCTGGATAAAGGACACAATTTAGATTTCAACATCAGAGGGAGGTCACCGAAATTGACCCATATTGTCTCTCCTTCAACCCCATTCATCACAGGAGACATCTCGACATACATCGGAGCGGCGTAAGTTAGATTCCTTATCCTGGCTTCGCTCGGAAGTATTCTCCTTTCAGAACCATCTGCTTCTTTGAACCATGGTCCCCAGTTCTCCTTACCTATCCTGAACTCGCCAAGCTTTATCTTGAATTCGCCCAGTTCAGGAACTTCCGGTTTTATTTCTCCTATCTCGTTTATTATTTTCGGTATGCGGTTAGTTATGAAATCATTATAAGAGTCTATCTGGAATCTTACCAATCCTCTTTCCTTCACAAAGGAATTAAGAATATCCAAAAAGTAATCATTGATTACTTTCTTGTTTCCGTCCAATACTTCATTTGATGTTCTCGATTCAGGCATTTTATCACTCAATTGAATGTACCGTTTACGACTACCCTATAATATACGGTCTTTCCGGCAGTCTCGCTATCTCTTGTAATCTTAATCACGTCACCCAGTTTAGCATCAAGTACCTTCACCACGGGATCTGAGGTTATAATCCTAGGAAGTTGAGTCGATTTGATGTTATATTTCTTCAATAGTTCGTCTCTTTCATTTTCGTTCAAAATTTCATGCTTTGGAACAAATTTGTGCTTTGAAATGTCAATCTCTTTCATTCAAACATCGCCATATTATTACGTTCTTATATATTATATAGTCTGTTTAGCGCCTCGGACGGGATTTGAACCCGTGTCACAAGCGGTCTGCGCGACATAAATGCCGATGACAGGCTTGTATGCTAGGCCACTACACCACCGAGGCATGTGTAAAGCCGAAACAGCCAGATACGTATATACAAATCTCTATTTTTAAAGCTACACCTCACTCGAATTTCCCATAGGACTGAGTCTCACAACATACTTTTTTTCTCGAATCAAAGAACCAGTATCTATTTACTTTTTTCAAACTTTCACCCTGGGACGGATTTTTATAATTGGTAGTTGGCAGCGTCCTGAATTTCCCGAACTACTGCTCAGTACACTTCAGATCGTTAAGCATCTTAATTGCTGTGTTCGAGATGGGAACAGATGTTTCATGCTTGCTTTGGCCGCCAACTTAACTATATTTTACTATTTTAGCTTCTTAAATCTTTTAAATCTATCGGTTTTCAAACAGAAGCTGAGTTTTAGTCCCGAAGGGGAGATTTGAACTCCCAACCCCCCGGTTTCTGCATGAGCAAGAGCTACCAACAAGCGCAGCTGCGCTCGTCTACAGCCGGATGCTCTGCCGTTGAGCTACTTCGGGTTAGCTGAACGACTCTGTAAACAGAATCTATCAGTTAAAGATTTAATTCTGTTATCAATTATAAAAGTTTTTATAGGATACCCGATTTTATTTTATCTCAGCCGTATTTGAAGAAACAGTCTTCTTTTCTTTCTTGTTATTTACAAATTCCATAGCCACCTTAGGAAGCCTCATGCTACCTATTATATCCACGTTTGGCTTTATCCTATATGTCAGAACTCTTTCTTCAAGGGGTTTCAGGGAATTTATCTTCCAGGACAGTTCTATTCCCGAACTGCTCTTTTTTACCTTCGGTTTCATTGTATCATATTTCTCTACCAACACTGCTATAGGAGGTACCATGTCGGTGACTTCCACATTCTTTATTTCATGTATGGTCGAATTCTTTATTTCCAACAGAATAGGTATTTCCTTGCCTTTCTTCAATGAACCTATAAGTGTGAACTTTTTCTTTATTCTAGGGGTGTAGACGTACGAAAAGGACAGTGATATTATTATGAGCAGTACAAGTGCAGTAAACCATATGCTGACATATCTTATCTCATATTGTATCACGGTTTCTTCCCCAGGCTTAAGGGATTCCAGTTCCCATGTATATATGACTTTATTCTCCGACTTCGACAATGACGTAGGCTGGTCTATTGGATAAAACAAGTTGTTGACGAAATTCGAAACAGTCTCAGTGACAACTGAATCGTCCTCGTTTACGTTTCCTTCATTCTTTACAGTGATGGTCTTCACTTGAGCAAAAAGGTTGTATTCAACGGATTTCTCCACTATAAGGTCGGATTTCTCACTGATTTTAACACTGGTCGACCTGCTATCGACCTGCCTGTTCAATGTCGTCTTCAAAATAGCCGAGATACTATAGGATCCAGCATCGGCATATTTATCAAAACAGTAACCATTTTCAACGATTTCTACAGAGTTCCCATCGATTCCATCTATAGGATTCTCAAATTCCTTCAAGATGTCAAGAGATTTTCTTATTTTAGTAGTCAACTTGTAAGGTCCTGATGCACTGGCTGAATTGACAACATCCACACTTATGTTAACACATCCTTCCTGATTCAAAACATAATTGTCCAAGGTTATCGAAGATACGTATACGGAAGTTTTTCTTAATACTCTTACTTTTACCTCCGCGGAGTCGCTTATGTCACTGTTCGATATAGACTGTGCCGTCACGAGGAACGTCGTTATTATCTCGTCAGAATCCGACGCCACTGTGAAATAAAGCGTTACCATTTCTTCCGAATTACCTGCGACTTTGACGTTATATTTCCCGAGATTAGGCGTTATTCCAGCCCATGTCGTGGATGGCCAAACGGATATTGAAAACGTGGAAGAAGTTGCCTGATTGTTTCTTATCAGTATATCTACCGAGTCGGTTTCAGTTGTGTTTATAGTAATTTCAGAAGGCGATATCTCGACGTTTACCTCTCCGTCGGCAATCGCGTATGGAGAAACCAATACAAAGCTGAATAAAACTAAGACGGAGATTGCAAGAACCTTAGTTCGATCTAACGACAACATATCACTCATTCCATTGACCTGGCCAATCTATAATAAGATTAAATTTGCCTTATATTAAAATTAAGGACTTCGGGGCAAATAAAATCGATTACTTCTTCCGTTTGCCCAAAATGTCGTTTATAGTATCTTCTATATAGTTTCCAATCGGCTTGACTTTCAGGTCTTTCCCACCGGCGGTCTTCACAGCATCAGCTATGCTGTATTTCTGGCCATACGTGTTTATGTGAGTAACCCTTTCGAAATCTATCCTTCTCGGTTTCTTTTTTATTTCATCGGAATACCCTACGGGGACTATTGAAACCGGCCTCAACTGGCTAGGCAGCTCAAGAACATGGCCAACTTTTTCTTCGTCGAAAGCCCCTACCCAACATGTTCTCAATCCGAGTCCCTCCGCGGCCAATAACATATTCATCGTAGCGGCAGCCGTATCCTGTATTCCATACAGTGCCTCTCCTCTTTTGCCATATTTTAACCCTATTTTTTCTTTGTCCACACAGACGACTATAATGACTGGAGATTCCTTTATGAATGCCTGTTTTAATGCAGCATTATACAATCTTTCCTTTATTTTTTCGTCCCTGACAACTATGAAATGCCAGTCTTGTGTATTACCCGCAGAAGGCGCGTGTATCGCAGAATACAACATAATGCCTATAAGTCTGTCGTCGACTTTATTGTCATTGAAACTCCTAGTGCTTCTTCTATTGAATATACAATCAAATACGGTCAAGATTTCACCTAAAATGAATTGTAATGCTAAATGTAAATTCTTTTCTTTTACAACTCTTTCGTATATCCGCATTTGGGACATACCCAGTATTTACGATTCGACTTGCTCTTGGAATCGGGATTTCCAGAAATTAGAAACTCGCGGACCATTTCTACTCTTTTGGGATTTCCTCTACATTCTTCACAACATCCTAATTCCCACGAATCTTCAATTAACCTATGTTTATCGATGACCGTCATTTCACATAAACTCCATCGAGTCCATTAAAATTTTATAGAAAATTATAAACCTATTGCAATTTAAATCTTCAATTGAAAGATTGAGTTGATTCGATGAACTATTCTAAACTTGTCGAGATTTATGAAAAATTGGAATCGATACCATCCAAACATGGTAAAAGGGATGTGCTAGCGGAATTTTTCAAAAACACGGATGAAAATGATTTGGGAAAGTTAGTCCTTTTGGTCACGGGAAAAGTATTCCCAACTATCTCGGACGAAGACCTTGGTATAGCATCAAACATGATGAAAAGGGCTATAGCAAGGTCGACCGGACATAGTGAAAAGTATATAACAGAACTTTTCAGAGAATCTGGGGATTTGGGGCTGGTCGCAGAGACACTGGTAAAAAAAAGAACACAATCGACTTTGATGAGTAAACAGTTGACAGTTGAAAAAGTTTTCGAGAGTTTGAAAAAACTATCTGGAATTACTGGAATCGGATCTCAGGAAAGAAAACTTAATACGTTGGCTGAACTACTTACATCCGCAAAGCCCGAAGAGGCTAAATACATTGTGAGAACTACTTTGGGAATATTGAGAATAGGAGTTGCCGAAGGTATAGTCAAAGATGCTATAGCAAAGGCGTTCGACGTAGAAACGAAGAACGTTGAACATGCATGGAATATGAATCCAGATTACAGCGAGATAACAAAAATAGCTAAACATGAAGGGGATGATGGACTGAAAAAAGTCACCATAAAAGTTGGAACCTCCGTACAAGTTCTGCTGGCAGAAAAATCTCCCGACTTGAAAACTGCCATAAAGAAATTCGATAAAATTATTATAGAGATAAAATATGATGGTGCCAGAGTTCAGATACATAGAAAAGATGACAAAATTAAAATCTTCACGAGAAGACTTGAAGATGTGACAAAACAATTTCCGGACATAGTGAAATTTGTGAAATCAGCCATACACTCAAGCGTTGGAGATTTCATATTGGACGGAGAAATGATTGCGATAGACTATAAAATGAACATGCCGCTACCATTCCAAATACTATCTCAAAGGATACAAAGGAAACATAATATAGAAAAAATGGCTGAAGCCATACCAGTAGAAGTGAATATTTTCGATATATTATACATAGATGGAAAATCGATTCTAAATGAACCTTTAAGCTATAGGAGGGACTTGCTTGAAAAAATAATTTCCCCTATCGAGAATAAGTTCGTGCTATCTGAAAAGTTGATTACGACTGATGTAAAAAAAATGGAAAAATTTTACCAAGATGCAATCACTAAAGGACACGAAGGAATCATGGTTAAAAATATTGATTCCAAATACCAACCTGGCAAGAGAGTTGGTTATTGGTTGAAAGTCAAGCCTATAATGGAACCATTAGATCTCGTTATAATAGGGGCTGACTGGGGAACGGGAAAAAGGGCTAGATGGTTGAGCAGTTTCATTCTCGGATGCTTTGATGAAACCACGGGTAATTTCCTACCTTGCGGTATGATGGGAACTGGCCTCACGGATGAACAGTTCAAAGACCTGACAAAAAAACTAAAACCACTGGTTATAGAAGAGGAAGGAAGACATGTGAAATTGAAACCTAATTTTATTTTTGAAATTGGATATGAAGAAATACAAAAATCTCCAAAATACGAATCTGGTTTCGCCCTCAGATTTCCTAGAATGATAAGAGACAGAACTGTAGACAAGTCGTTGGAAGACGTCGACTCGTTGAAACGTATAAAGAGACTTTACTCTTCACAGAGAAAAATCTCTCAAAACTCATAACTGAGCCATCGCTCGTACGTTGCAACTACTTGTAAGATATAAAAACTTATATAACAAATCACTAATTAGTTAAAACATAGTGATTACCATGCTAGCTTCATCTAAAGTTATGGATGCTCTCAAAGGAATAGGCCTTAACCTTTATGAGAGACGGCTATGGGTCGCCCTACTTGCTAGAAGAACTTCTACTGCAGGCGAACTATCTGAAATTGCTAATGTCCCTAGATCAAGATCATATGACATATTACAGAGTCTAGCAGAAAAGGGGTTCGTAATAGTCCAAACCGGGAAACCTATAAAATACGTTGCCGTCCCGCCAGAAGAATCTCTGGATAGAGCGAAAAGAAAATTAGAAGAAGATGTGCTCTCTATACAAGAGAGAATTGAAAATTTGAAACAATCACCAATCATGGACGAACTCAGTATTCTTTTTGAAAGAGGTATGAAAATCGTATCACCGCAAGAACTAACGGGCGCTGTGAAGGGAAAACACTCAGTGGGACAACAAATAAACTCAATGATAAAAGGTGCCACTAAGAACATAAATATAGTTATAAATGAAGATTCATTCGAAGATTTTATTTCTTCAAATATGGACTTACTGAAAAAAGCGAATGAAAGAGGCGTGGACATAAGGATAGCAACAAACATATCTGGAAAATCACTTACCAACCTCAAGAATATTAGCGATATAGCGAAGATTAGGACATTCAACAAGAAAGAAATGCCAATAGGTGGTAAATTCATAGTTGTCGATGGATCAGAAACTTTATTACCACTGACTGATTCTCAGGTACATTCTACTCAAGACTTGGCGATATGGAGCAAAAGTTCTAACGTGGCCAATGGCCTACTAGATCCGATGTTCTCTCTGATGTGGTCTCAGGGAAAAGACATCCAGAAAAAATAATCAGACTTCAAGTGACTTATTCTCAATCCTTTTCTTTAGATTTTTAATGAATTCAGTTGCCTTGACTTTGTGTGTCACTTTTCCTTCTCTATTTCTAACCGATATCGTATTGTCTTCCTCTTCCTTGTCCCCGACTACTACCATGTATGGTATTTTCTTCAATTGCGCATCTCTTATCTTGTAATCCATCGTGTTTGAACTAAGGTCTATGCTAACCCTTATTCCTCTCTTTTCCAGATTTTCTTTGATTTTAGAAGCGTATTTGTTATTTTTCTCGCTTATCGGCACCAATATCACCTGTGTTGGAGCTAACCATACAGGGAACTTGCCTTCAAAGTGCTCCACTAATATTCCCATGAACCTTTCCAAAGAACCCATTACGGTTCTGTGTATCATCACGACCTTGTGTGATTTGTTGTCTTCCCCAACGTAATTTATATCAAACTTCTCCGGCATTGTCATATCGAGTTGTATGGTACCACATTGCCACGTCCTTCCCATTGCGTCTTTCACATGAAAGTCTATCTTTGGTCCATAGAATGCGCCATCTCCTGGGTTTAGAACATATTCCAGTCCGGATGCTTCCAGCGCGTCTTTAAGACCTTTTTCTGCAGCTATCCATTGTTCATCTGTACCTATTGACTTTTCGGGTCTAGTGGACAATTCTAATTTATACTCAAACCCAAAGGTTTTGTAGAATTTATCTATCAGTTTTATGACTCCAAGTATCTCGTTCTTAATCTGCTTTTCAGTCATGTATATATGAGCATCATCTTGCGTGAACGATCTTACTCTGAACAGACCAGATAAAACTCCTGACAGTTCATGCCTATGGACAAGACCGAATTCAGCTGCCCTTAAAGGGAGATCTCTATAAGATTTGATGTCGTTCTTGAATATCATTATACCTCCCGGACAGTTCATCGGTTTTATTCCATAATCGCCTTCGTCAATTACAGTGAAATACATGTTCTCCCTATATTTGTCCCAATGACCACTGATTTCCCACAATACTCTGTTCAATATCAGTGGTGTCCTTACTTCAGTGTACTCCGTCTTTCTTTGTTCCTCTCTCAAGAATCCCATCAATTCATTCAATACTATCATTCCATTGTTATGGAAGAACGGCATACCGGGTGCGCACTGATGAAAGCTGAACAAATCCAATTGCTGCCCCAATCTTCTGTGATCGTTCTCTGGAAGTTCTTCAGATGTCATTTTTGATTTTTGGAAAATTTTATCTCTCTTCTGTTCAATACTAAGTTCTTTCTTCTCCTTTTCGACAACCGCCTTAGACTGGGCACTTGCTTGATTATTCTGAGAAGAGTAGTTTCTAGACTGCTCCGCCAACGGATGCCCCTTTACTGATATGGAAAATTGTTTCGCCCAACCGAATGGTGCCCTGAATGTATCTATACCCAGTTCTTTACCGTAATCTTCCATTGATTTCAGTATTCCAAGCGCCTTATCTGGGCTTGCCAAATCATTGCTCAAATGTGCATACGGATAGAGAAGTATTTTGTTGACTTTAAGATTCTTCATGAATTCCTTCGCATCATCAATGGCTCTTTTACCCACGTCTGAAGTATCTTCGCTTTCAATACATGTAAAAAGTACTACAATGTCTTCCAGTTTCACTGGCTTGATTTCAACGTCTTCAGCGTTCTTAGTCTCTTTTTTCACAGGATTATATTCTATGTAGTCCGAATGCAACTGTAAGATCTTCATTTTAAATACCTCCGATATTTTTACATAGGGCGCTAGAGATAAAAATTGATAGAATTAATGGATTATATTGCAATCGCCATTTAGCCGAGTGTTTGTCGTCCACCGTGCACTTCCAGCACCTATAATAATATAGCTTAATAAGTTATCAGCGCTTATATAATTTTGCACATAGCCCCGTAGTCTAGTGGTCAAGGATATCTGGCTCTGGACCAGAGGACTGCGGTTCGAATCCGCACGGGGCTATAACTTTTTCGTTATAGTCCATCAAAAAGAAAAGCAATGATCGAATCCATCGTCCGACCATTATTCGAATTCCTTCATTTTAATCTCTAGATATCTTATCTTGTTCTGAAGAAATCTCACCTGTTTGACGTTGCTTGCAGCAAAGAGCTGTGATTTTGCTTCAAATAGCTGTTGTTCAAAAAACGTCCTGTCGTCTTTGCCGTTCATTCGTACACCTCTGTAATTCTGATTTGTTAATTATTCACTATTGGTGAGTGGTTACTATATAAGTTTTACTATTCTACAGTAGCTAAATCATTATTTATACCAACCATCCCAAGTCAAGTTATGCTGATGTGCAAAAAACTCGAAAAGGACATCGAAAACGCGGCAGGAATAATCAAATCGGGAGGTTTAGTTGCCTATCCGACGGAAACGGTGTATGGAATAGGAGCTGATCCTTTCAACAGAATAGCTGTTTTGAAGGTGTTCGGAATCAAACGCAGAGAGCTGGATAAACCACTTTTAGTGGCAGTATCCAACTTTGACCAAATGGATGAACTGGTGTTCACGAACAGAACCGCCAGAAAATTGTATAAACAGTTTCTCCCAGGCCCATTGACGTTGATTCTGAAGAAAAAGGCGGTGCTTCCAAAGGAACTCACATCTGGTTCTAATAAACTGGGAATAAGGGTTCCTGACAATGAAATAGCACTAAGACTCATAGAGCTTGCCGGTCCGATAACTTCAACGTCTGCTAACCTGTCTGGAAAGGAAAACCCAACATCATATACGGACGTCAAGAAGCAGTTCGGTGAAAAACTAGATATGGTGATAAATGGTGGTATAACCAAACTCGGACTGCCTTCAACTGTCGTTGATATAACAGAAGACGAACCCGTGATTATAAGGGAAGGAACTATAAAGAAAGGAGATATATTGAAAACACTCTCTAATTGAAAACCTTTATAGAAACTCCACCAAAATTAAAGTATGACAAAACTTCAGAAGAAGGTTATAAAAACTGTTCTCGAAAGGATAGTTCCTTCTGCCAGAGAAAAGAAGCGAATGGAAGATTTGGCATCGGAAGTTCTGAAAAAGACAAATGAAGAATCATCCAAATATGGAGCATATGCTATAATTGCCGGCAGCCTTACGAGAGACACATGGCTAACCGGTAAAATGGAATTTGACATATTCATATTGTTCCCAAAAACGGCAGAAAAAAGTGATATGGAAAAGGCTGGCCTCAATATTGGGAAAAAAGTCATAAATTCCATGAAAGGCACATACCTCATAGAATATGCAGAACATCCGTATGTTTCAGGTAAAATAAAAAATATAAGTGTAGACATGGTCCCGTGTTATCATCTAAATTCAACGGCGGAACTTAAGTCGTCCGTAGATAGGACACCTTTCCACGTGAGGTATATAGAAAGAAATTTACAAAAGAAGCTATCAAATGATGTCAGACTATTGAAAAAAATATGTGTAGAGAATGGAATTTACGGGGCGGATGCGAAAACCGAGGGATTCTCTGGATACGTATGTGAACTTCTGATAGTGAAATATGGAAATTTCATCAAAGCCATGAAAAACATAGCGAACTGGAAATATGGAGAAATCATAGACATAGAGAAATTTTACAATAAGACTGAGTATGAAAAACTTTTGAAGACGTTTAAGAACCAGCCCTTGATTTTGATAGACCCTACTGACATGAAAAGAAATACTTCCGCGGCACTGTCGCATGAAAACTTCCAGAAATTGAAGAAAATTTCAACCAATTTCAACAGAAAACCGTCTCATTCAATCTTTTTTACTAAAAATAAACTTCCATTGAAATCGAACGAACTCAGAAAAATTCTGAAAGGGAGGGAAACCAAATTGATACTGATTCAATTCAAACCTCCAAAAGTGGTTCCTGACATACTATGGCCTCAACTAAGGAGATTTGGTGACAGAATGGAATCCATACTCAAAGAATACGAATTTGAAATCATCAGGAAGGCAAACTATACTAACGAAAAGGACTCCGCATATTCGTTATTCGAAATGAAAAATCACAGATTGCCTGCCATTCAAAAAAGAGTGGGCCCACACATGTCCGATGAAGATGGTTCAAATAATTTCATAAATAAATATGAAAAAACGGCAGTCAACGGACCTTTCATAGAGAATGGTTTTTGGGCGGTTGAAACCAGAAGGATATTCAGAACGGCAGAAGAGAAGCTCAAAGACAGTCTAGACGATCCGTTGAAAGAACTTAAAGCCAAAGGAATACCCAGTCACATCGCAGAAAGTATTTCAAAGCGATATCGGATAGTTTCGGACGCCGAGAAAATCATTCAAATGTCTAAAAAAGAGAAAAAATTTGGTGTTTTCATCAGGGAATATTTAGAAAAGGAGAGATTGGATTTAGGGGAATAAAATGATAGAACTAACTTTCTTAGGTACAGGTTCGGCCATACCCAGCCTGAAGAGAAACCATGCTGGTATCATACTTGAGTATTCCACAGATGAAAGAAAGGTACTATTGTTTGACTGCGGAGAAGGTACACAAAAACAGTTCATGAAATCTGACGTGAGTTTCATGAAATTGGACAAGATCTTCATCACGCACTGGCACGCCGACCATTTCGCTGGATTGATACCGTTGATACAAACCATGAATCTAGAAGGTAGGGAGACCACACTTAAGATATTCGGGCCTGAAGCAGAAAAATTTGTATCCAATATTGTAGATCTGGGATATTTCGGGCTGAGATTCCCAGTGGAAGCATTCAATGTTCCTTACGCCGGAGAGGAACCGACTCTCATAGATGAGACGGAAGAATATGAAATATATTCCACCCCAGTTCACCATACGGTACCATCGGTCGCATATCTCTTCAAGGAGAAAGATTCGTGGAGCATAGACTTGGAGAAATTGAAAGCAAAAGGCCTGAAACGAGGCAAATGGCTAAAAGATTTGAAAAAAAACTTACGCGCGGAACATAAAGGAAAAGATGTTAGGATAGAAGACATAGCCAATCCTAAACCTGGACTGAAAGTTGTTTATTCTGGAGACACCGTTCCATGCGAAAACCTTATGAAATTATCTAAGGATGTGAATTTGCTTATACATGATTCCACGTTTTTAGAAGGAGACACTAGTAGAGGACACTCTAGTTCCAAACAAGCAGCAGAAATCGCCAAAGAAGCCAATGTGGGCAAACTCATATTGACTCACATAAGCAGAAGATATGTATCGAAAGATGACTTGAAAACTCTTTTGGACGACGCGAAAGTAACGTTTCCGAAGACAGTATTATCCAAGGATCTAATGAAAATTAGATTGAAGAAAGAGTAGGCATTCTCATATATTTTTTGATTGAATGTTCATCTTCTTTTGAAAGCAGTTTGAAATATCCGTCTTGAAATACTGGAACATCTTCGGTACTCCAGCAATCAAATACTATCAGTTTTGGCCCATGTCTTTGAATCTGATTTTCATAAACCAGTTTTAAAGTTATAGTTTCATTAAACGAATCAATCAAAGATTTTATTAAACTCGAAATATAAGACAACATACATAAATTTAATCCGTGATAGATATGGTGCCCCCTTCGGGATTTGAACCCGAGCCCTCGGCTCCGCAAGCCGATGTTCTATCCAAACTATACTAAGGGGGCCAACCGATAATTATAAGGCTTATTAATATTATTTTAATAATCTGTTTAAAGTAATCTAAAGTGATACCATGGTTGAAACTGATTCGTTTAACTGCACAAGTTGTAACTTGCATATGCATGCGAGCGGCAATTTCGTTAAATTTAAGTGCCCGTCATGTTCGGATGAATGGACAATAAGATGTGATACCTGCAGAACAAACGTAGTCAAATACACATGTAAATGCGGATTTGAAGGTCCTTAGATGATTTCATGGCGGAAGTAATAATCACTTATAGGATTCTACCAGAAGGGCCTGAAGTCGATTTAGATGATTTGGAACTGAGAATAAAAAAGACTGTAAACCCTGACCAGATAAAAAGAGAACCGATGGTATTCGGAATGTATTCTATAATTGTTGTCAAAATAATACCAGATGAATCGGGAGAATCGGACAAAATGGAAACTCAGTTGAGAGGAATAAAAGGTGTCAGTGAGATAGAAGTCACCGACATGACTAGGACTCTTTAAGTTCCTTTTCTAACTTTTCTTGTACATTCAGTTCATTTCTAAGGATTGATTTCAATTTATCTATATTCTCTGCCTTCAGAGGAGATTTACCTTCTTCCTTAGCGAGATAGAAACTCAAAATGTCTCCCAAAAACGACAGTGATATCACCTTACAGATATCCGATTTTCCTTCTGAATAAATTTGTATTATACCTTTTGATCGATCTTGTATTATGTCTCTGGTAGCATCTATCCTAGTCATTATGGCAGGACTTTCTTCAGTATCTCGAAGGAGTATCACATAGTCATCGTTATTTTTTAGGTTGTCTTCGTAACCTACTATTTCGTTATGATTAAGTTCTGGAAACACCGCCCAAGAAGATGGTAATTTGCTGTTCTCGTTTATCTGACATTTCAGCCTTTTTATCGCCGATTCCAGATATTCAGGCCCGTACACGTTAATTCTACTGCCTTTGCAGATAGACGCTATTCTTCGTATCTCATTCAGTTTCTCTCTGTCCATTCTCAAGTTTTCGAGAACTTCCAAAGTTTCCTTTATGTCATCAGAAACTTCCAGATTTTTAGCGCTCTGGACATATTCTAGCATGGGAAAAAATAGATATGGCAATGCGGCTCTTGGTTGGAACCCTACAGGCAACTGGACGAATGGGATGTCCAACTCGTTGCACCATTTGCACAGTCTTCCGTCAGAACTGATTGCTATTATATTTAATCCCAGTTTTTTTGATTCCACGAACTGGCTCAATGTTTCTTCCGTGTTACCGGAATAACTGACTATGAAAACGATGGTGTCTTTATCGACGTATTTTGGCAGGTCGTATCTTCTTGAGACCTCTACTTGTATGCCGAACCCATTCAATACATCAGAAAGCATGTCTCCTCCTATTGCGGAGCCGCCCATTCCACATACTAATATTCGATCAAAATCATATATCGGCAATTTGGATGCTTTCGTTACGTTAATTGAATCTCTTATCATCTCAGGATATTTCATGATATAGTCTATCATCTCTTCCATGAGCATCCCAATCATACTATAGAACTCGCCACAAAAAGCCTATGTCTATCCTTGTTTTCCATTTCTTCAATTATTCTCTTTATTATCATTTTTTTAGGGTCTGGGAGCATATCAACTCTTTCCTTAAGGTCCTTGAAACTCTCGAACGGTTTGACCTTTCTCATCTTGATTATCTCCCACATATGCCGTTTTCCTATGCCCGGCAATAACTCTAAACTGTGAAGTCTGGTGGTTACGGGTCCCGCTTTGTTGAAGAAATCGATGAATCTCTTCTCGTCTTCGTCTATCAGTTTGTTCATGATGTCTTCCAATTCGGTCTTTGCGAAGTTTGTCAGGGCTCCATATTCTATCCTATTCTTTATGTACTTCACTTCGTCCCTCTTATCACCGCCTATGTATAGTTTGTCGCCAGGCTTCACTGAGGCATCGGGTTTCAAAACAACTTCCAGTAAATTGAAATATTTCTCACCTAGTGCTTGTGCTATAGGCTCTGCTTTCCTATCTCCAGCTTTGCCTTTGGATAAGAAATCTAATACTATAATATAATCATCTTTTGCAACCATGGAAATCACCTGGTTGGAGATTAATTAGTTTTGTCCGATTTCACCTTTCGGACTGTCTCCAGAATCTGATTTATCTCAACTTGTTCAAAACTAGAATATTCTTTATGTAAAATGGCTTTTAGGTCATCTTCGTCTTCTGGTAGAATGTTGGCTATCGATATGATTTGTCTTGTTCTAAGCTTCTTGTTCTGACTAAGTGCCTCTACAAGAGATTCCACTTTCTTGGGATCCACAACTACGAACTTGTTAAGGTTATCGTAAGCGTTCTTCTGTTCATACTTCATATCGTCAGGCTTTGCTATTTTTTTGACTATTTCTTTCGCTTCTGCGTTCGAAATTAGGTCTTCTTTAATCAGTCTCATTCAAGATCCCCCATAATCTAATTATCTATTGAATGCGATAATTTAAAAAGGATTACTCAGACGCGCAAAATTGCGCGAATTATGTCTTTCTGAGGTGTTCTGGCTTAGAAATGAGCATTTTTTTCTTTTTTCCGTCGGTTATTTCAATCATATAGCTTTTGCCTCTTTTTCCAGTTACGATACCCGACCTTCCTTTGTACCTGATAAATGGCATCCCCTTGTGACTGGAAGGCTCCTGATATATGACTACTTTTTCGTTTACTTCAAACTTCTCGAGGAATTTGTTTATGGTCGGCCTTTTAGAGGGATGCTGCTTCAGCCTGTTTCTTGTGTCGCTTCTCGGTCCTTTTGACTTCTTAACCATAAAATCGCCTTTATCTCATATTTACTTGGTATGTACTTTAATTACATCTAATTTAATGTTTTTAACTTTATTGTCCAGTAAGTCCGAAAAGTTAGGATTAGTACGACCGTCGTCTCCAGATATCAGTTCTTTAATATATAGGCCAGATTCCCCTCTCATCTTGAATTCAACTCTCTTCTTTCCAAGCAATTTGTACTTTACATTCACCAAACTCCGCTTTCTAATCTTGTCCGCTCTCCTGTGGGCAACCCTCCTCGGAGTCCTCTGACTTATGATATAATCATTCAGTTTACCTATAGCCTTCAATCTCTCCTTGTCTACATCACTTTCGAACGTGACTTCTGCCAGATAAGTCTTGTCGTATTTAGAAGTCTTAACTTCGTGTATATCGACCTTGGATGCAAACTTCAATCCAAATACTTTGACTTTTTTTGACTTGTTTATAATTGACTGGAGTTTCTTCAAATCCGATTTCCGCACTTTCGGGCGGAGCATCTCTATTATGAATGGCCTCTTTCCAAGGCATCTGACATCCACATCCTCTCTCCCGGAGCCGTGAAACTTTGTCCTTTTCGCCTTGAAACTCTTTATCATAGGGGTTCCTATGATTTCCTGTATGGAAGTCTTATACACTTTCCCTTCTCCACTACATTTCACGCATCCCTTCCCATTGCAGCTTTTGCATATCCATATACTCTGCGATATTCCTCTGGCAAGTTTCTGATATTTTCCATAGATGAGGATGCTGCTTACCTGGAGATTAATCTGATTCTTCTCAAGGTCTGCTATGATAGTTATGTCAGGGGTTTCCAAATCGGCTCTCTTTCCGGTCAATCTCTCCACTTTTTTTCCTAGTTCCCGATTAATTTCTCTCCTGATAGGCTCGACGAACTCTATGCCACTCTCCATCCACGCCTTTTCCTGCCTACCTATGAGTTTGCTGGAAACTACGGTCCCTATGAGAAAACTGTCAAATTCATAACTGGAGAGTTTTTTTGAAATCTCCTCAGCTAAGTGGCTTATACTTTCGCTAAAAAAATCCCCACAGATGCTACATGGTTTGGGCGTAGTTGGTTTGAGTTTGACATGCCTGAATTCTATTCCATGAAAATTGCTATGGTCCACTTCTATGTTTTCGCCGGAATCTATCAAAAATGCTAAATAGAGTCTTAGTATCCGTCCTCTCTCATCGTTCGACATACCTGTCAGCAATTCGGCGAATCCCCTGCCCAGACAATTATCGCAGATATGCCCATTTTTCATCAGAGTTATAGTCTTTTCTCTGAGATTGTCTAATTTCATATAATCACAGAACTTATAATTTGAATCCAAATCGTTTGGCCATATTTTTCATGGACCCACGTTTCAATCCAGCCGTTCCACCCATCATTTTCATTACTTTCTTCATTTTCTTGTATTGGGACAACAGTTCCCTGATTTCAGATTCAGGTCTCCCGCTGCCTCTTGATATTCTTATTATCCTGCTTGAGTTTAGTATTTCAGGGTCATTTCTTTCGTCTTCTGTCATGCTGTTGATTATATGTTTATAATTTTTCATCTGATTCTCCTGTTTTTCTATCAATTCTTTTGGAATCTTAGTCCCACTGGCGCCTGGTATCATTCCTATCAAATTTCCCAAAGGGCCCATATTCTGCATAGCATCTATCTGTTCATAGAAATCATTTAATGTGAATTTGCCTTCAATCAGTTTCTCCATCGTTTCTTCCTTTACCCCAGACTCGTTCGCCTTCTCCAAAAGTGTCTGAAGGTCTCCTAGTCCTAGTAATCTTGAAACGAATCGTTTTGAATCGTAAACTTCAAAGTCTTCTAGATTTTCACCCGTTCCTAGAAAGTTCACTTTGGCTCCGGTGGCATTGGCTGCAGCAAGTGCTCCGCCTGCTTTTGCCGTACCATCCATCTTTGTTATTATAATTCCAGTTATTCCAACCAATCTATTAAATTCTTCTCCCTGTTTCTTGGCGACTTTGCCTATGTCTGCTGGTATCGCCAATATAACTTCATCTGGACCTATTATGTCCGATAGTTTCTTCAATTCATTTGCAAGGTCTTTATCCAACGCGTTTCTTCCGGCAGTGTCAAATATCATCACATCCTGTTTCTTAAAATTCTCCATAGCGTATTTGGCTCCTTTATATGGGTCTTTATCGCCATCTACATGGACAGGAACCTTCAATCGTTCACCTAATTGTTTCAATTGCTGTGATGCCGCCGGCCTATGATAATCCAAAGCAACTAGGACGGGTCTCTTTCCCTTTTTCTTGAAATATCTAGCCAATTTAGCGGCGGTTGTCGTTTTACCGCTCCCGAAAAGTCCTATAAGCAATATCCTTTTTTTATCTGAAATATCAGAAGGCGTCTCTCCGAGTAAAGTTACAAGCTCTTCATAAATCGTTTTCAATACATGTTCTCTAAGTGTCATCCCAGCCGGAGGGTCCTTTTTTAGCGCCTTTTCTTCTATGTTTTTTATTAGTTCATCAACGAGCACTGCGTCTACATCCGCCTGTAAAAGTGTTTTTCTTATATCCCGAAGCAATTTCTCTACGGTTTCCTTGTCTACGGAACTTCTGTTAACTAATCCGTTTATCAACCCGCTCAGAGTCTTCCCTAGATCATCTAACATGATATCAATTAGTTGGAATTAGGTTTTTAAATTTGACCTATTCAAATAGGTTTCTAACGAATTTTTCGGCATCGAAATTCTCGAATTCATCATAACCTTGCCCCATACTCAGAAACAGAATGGGTTTGTTCAATTCATTCGTCACCGAAAGTATCGAACCTCCTTTTTCATTCACATCCACTTTCGTAAATATGACAGCATCTATCCCTATTTCGCCGAAGGCTTTCGCTTGAAGCAAAGCGTCGTTCCCTGTCAGAGAATCTATGACTAGAATCTTCAAATCAGGTTTGCTGACCTTCGCAATCTTCTTCAATTCTTTCATAAGATTTTCATTCGTATGTATTCTTCCAGCAGAGTCAGCCAATACAAAATCTACGCCTTTGGCTTTGGCGTGTTCAATGGCATCATAAACGACTGCTGCTGGGTCCGAGCCGTAGCTATGTTTTATGACCCTGACCCCTAGGTTGTCAGCATGTTCTTCCAACTGTTCTATCGAAGCCGCCCTAAACGTATCTGCTGCTGCGAGGACTGATGTCATCCCATTCTTTTTAATCCAGTTCGCCACTTTGGCTATAGAAGTGGTCTTTCCCGCACCATTGAAACCCAAAAACAATAAGACTACTGGCCGCTTTTTAGATGCCATATCTTTTAAATTCAACTCTGGAACGGATACTATGTTTAGAATCGTTTCCTTGAAAGCGTTTATAATGAGTTTTTTCTCATTGCCTCGTTTTATGTGCTTCCCAGACAACGTTTCGACCAACTGAATTTTTATTTTTTCAGCCACATCTACAGCAACATCGGCATCTATCAAGTCTCTTTCAAGCTCTTCCAGTACAGGATACAAATCTTTCTTTTCCAATGTTTTTTCAGTTATCTTTTTAGACACTTTTTCAAACGCTTCTTTGATAAAAGGCATCTTGCGTGGTTTTCCCGTATTCTTGGATTCAGATTCAATTTTCAAATCCTTAGATACTTCACCTGTGTCTAAAGCTCGAATTTCATCGATTTTCAGTTTTTCGGAAAGATTTTCAGAAACAATTTCCGTAGATACTTGTTGATATTCTATCGCTTCTGAACTCCCTTTGAGTTTTTTGCTGTCTTCCTTGATATCCTGCTCTCCTTTTTCTATGACCCTCTTAGAAATTGATTCTATGGCCTTTGATAACTTCTTCTTCAGAACATCGAACATTCCAAACACCGATTAACTGGAAACTACTTTGAACTTGGAATCTTCTCTCTGGGCATCAGCCATAATTTTCTGGGCATCAAATTCTATATCCCTCATCTCTGATATAGTTCTCTTAATATCAGTATCCAGAGAACCCATCCCATTTTCCAATTCTTTTTTTCTAGACTCAATATATGAGTTTGCATCGGATATGCTCATATTCAAAGCTACGTTCGCTCCTATCTCGACCAACACAGTGTTTCCATCAATTCTTTTTCCCTTGATATAAGAACCTGACCCTATGGGAAAAATCATTTCTGAGTCTCCATGCGCCATCTGTTCCATAGCATGCAATGTACCTTGCACCTCCAACAGCTTAGCTTCAAACATGTCTTTCTGATTGGACATGGAATTGGCTAATTGTTCCTTAGTCTTGTATTCGACTATTTTCTGCTGTAGTTGTTCTTCAACCTTCGTCCTGTCAGCCATAAATCAACAATAGTTTGTTTAACTAATAAATTAATAAGGAGTTCAGGACCTTCTATAGAACTAGTTTATTGAATATATTCTTTTATCGGAATTATATCAAAATCTTGTTTTATCAACCATTCTATATACTCCGAGAATGTCCTCTTCATGTTATTTCCGCTGTTTCTCTTGATGAAAACTGGCATATTGAATGAACTTATGTCCACAAACTCCCATGGATGAAAATAGAGATTAACGAAGTCTTCATTATAAGAAGCTAACTTAGTGCATAGTTTACTATATCTCACGCCGAAGTTTCTGAACCATAACCAAGAGAAAGGAAATCTCACTAATGGAACTACTGAAACTGGTATCTCCAAAATCCCATGTTCATCGTAGATTGATGTCGGTTTCAGAAAATTGTTATAAAACCCAGGTATATAGGTAGGATGAAGCGAACTATCGTACTTTATCCCGTTCTTTTTAAGCACCTCATATGGGGGTGTTCTCATCTTCGGATTTCTGAATCCAACTATCTTAGTCTCTGACAACTTTTCCAATTCTTTTTTATGCTTTCTGAAATACTTCATCATATCAGGTTCGTTCAAATCTGGTAAGTCCGTTTTGTGGACATTGCCATGGAAAGCTATCTCATGCCCCCCTGAAACTATTTTCTTAATCAACTCTGGATTTTCTTTTGCAAATGCCGTAGTCGTGAAAAACGTAGACCGTACTTTAAATGAATTTAAAATTTTCAGCATCTCCACACAACCCTTACGACTGACTTCAAACATGTCTTTGTGGGACACAACCCCACCGAAATCAATTGGTGAATCGAATTCTTCCAAATCCACAGTAAGGAATGCATACTTCATGAAACCACACGTTCTACAAAGTATTAGAAAATTTAGATATAATAAACAATATATAACTTCAAAGTAATTCTTCAATCATTGAACTTTCAGATGAGATTATGAAAGCTTTAGTAACGGGCGGGACAGGGTATATAGGTAGGCATCTGATCGAGAGATTATTATCTGACGGCTGGAAGGTTAGATGCCTAACAAGACAAGATATCAAAATTCCTGAAATTAAAAACGATTCACTGAAAATTTGGAAAGGAGACCTGATAGATAAAGACTCTATAAAAGACATATGTAAAGACGTCGACATAGTTTTCCATTTAGCTGCTATTGGAGACATCAATGCTACGTCCAATAAGCATTTGGAATTGTACAGAAAGGTAAACGTGGAAGGAACAAGAAACCTTCTCAATGAATGC
>CAYRSQ010000003.1:0-36692 GCA_964427055.1 uncultured archaeon | reverse complement strand
ATGCGGTTCGGCATGTTCAACCGATGCGGAATGTCAGAACCTGGGCCTTGGAGATATATGCAATCTAGCTACATGTGAATGTGAGCTATCCATAGAGTATTATTGTTGTTACAGTGGTGCCCTTACTATAGACGATACTTGTGACAACGGGTTTAGATATGGAGATTCCAGATGCGAAACCCAGACATACTGTGAAAATATAGGAGGAACCACGACACCATTTAATCAGAATCCAGTGGAGTGTAGTGGATTGAATTATGTCTGCCCTAAGTGCTAATAAGTTTTAATAACCCGCGTGACGAAATAAAATATGTGAAAGAAATGAATTCAAAAGGTGCCGTTCCAGTTCCGTATATCATAGCGTTGATATTGGGAGCCATGGTGCTGGGATTCATAACTTATTCTCTGTTCTACTCTAACAGCGAGTTCTCGAAATCGATGAGAGATAGAAAATGCGAATATCAGAGGATGATGTATTGCAACTTAGAAGATAGATCTATGTATGCTGGTTTTGCTAGTGATACTCAGAATGATGATCCGAATGAATGCACTGAAGAAAAAGCTGATTTAGTGTATTATGCCTACAAATGTTGTGAATTTGCAGATACTATGACGTTCTCATGTTCTTAACTAAACTATTTTTCTCTTGAAATTGGAATTAGTAATATGATTATTTCGACCAAAGCTATAGCAACCCATACGTTGGTCCTGGTCATAATGATGGGGATGTTCGCTTTCGTAGCTTTCCTGGCTTATGCGAACTGGAACGAAACCATAACCCCGATAATGGAGTCGTATGCATGCGAGTTCAAGTTCAGGAGATATTGCACCGATTGGGAAGCCAATAATTTCAATACCGTTCCATGGAACTGGAACGATGAAGAACCGACCAGTTGCGACGATTTCGGTATAACTAAGCCCACTTCTAAAGACGAGTGTCAAAAATAAAGCCAACTAAAAGAAATAATTCTATATGAACCTTAATTCCAAGGGACAGGGAGAGATGACAGATGTCCTAATGACTGTCATATTAAGCATATGCGTGCTGGCGGTCGCTTTCAAAGTCCCTGAGATAATCGATGATATGTCTTCGTTGCTCACGTTATCATCGGCTGAGAGAACGGCCCTTGATTTGGGAGGTTTGATAACTATAAGCGGTGCAGCCCAGGACAGGATTACGATATATTATGAGAATGAAGATGAGACAATTTCCTATGACATCACGATAGACGATAGAATGATTGACATAAAAAATATAAGGGTCAACGGAGAAATCTCGATAAGTTCTGAGACTACCATTGCGAAAGGATGGGCTAAAATCGGGTACGGAGATGTTTCCTTGAGTTTGGAAGATGTCAGGAATTTCATTATAGAAAAAGATAGGGATGACGATGGTATCATTGCTGACACTTATGATTTGGAGCGGAATGAATGATGATTAATAATAGAAAGGGAATAGCCACTTGGATAATACAGACCTTTACCGCATTTTTTTCGGTAGCCATGGTAGTCTTTCTTTACTTCCTTTTATATGGCAGATATTTTGATTTGCATGCAATAGTGATTGGACATGAAACTCAGAGGCATGCAATAAACATAGCTCAAGTGATATTAAGTTCGGATGATCTAGTTTACGAGGAATACGTATCAGGATTGGTTAGATATCATAGAGGTGTCTTGGACAGGAACAAGTTGGATATCCAGATGATGAGCGAAAATAAGATTAACATCGAAAGCAGCCTATCCGAAGAAATAGGGTACCCGAGCACCGGGATGCAGATAGTCGTGATAGACATGGAAACTGATGAGAAATGGACATTGGGTGTGGGAGGTCCCGGTCTGGAAAATCAGAAAGAGTTCCTAACTTGCTTAAATGACAACCTTGATTTTAGCCTCTTCGGAATGATTGCCAATTACCCATTCAGATTATGGAACTATTGGGACTGGGATGAATGCTGGCAAACATACGAAACTAAGACCGGTGTCTATGAAGGAGAGTTCCCTGTCCTGATAAAAGATGGGACAGAGATGCATCCGGGAAGATTGTTTGTAAGAGTAGTCGAGTTGTGATGAAATGGAAAGAAAAGGGATAACTGGAATAGAAATTGCAGTAATAGGCACTATAGCGATGTTTGTCGCCATAGCAAGCCTAGTCATATTTGTGGTATTTCTAAAAGTCCATTTGGTAAGGGTATTGGAAATACAATACGGATACAACAATGCGGGTCTGACATTGCTGGAGTTGCTATCAGATGAAAATGTATATGAGAAACTGGGGTCGATTGCATCCGGAATGGAAGATGATGCATGGAAAGAAAGTGTGTTGAAGTCGAGATTAGACAAGCTCGTCCCTGGAGGGTGTTATCAGCTATCTTTGGGAACGAATGAGATACTTCATCCCAACAATTGCGATATCAGTTATGTGGCGAGTACGTATATAATTCTCCCTTACAACGAAAATGCAGTGGAGAAAGTTACAATAGGGATACCTAGAAAAGTGACGTTTATACAGGAAACTGACGCAGAATTGGCGTCCGATACACAGGTGAATTGATGTGAATAATAAAGGATCCATAGTTCCAATAATCGTTGTCGCGATGGTGGGCGCCGTAGTACTGGTTGCTATAGCCGTGAACACGTTAATAGTTGACAGTAAAGCGTTAAACAGTTCTGGAAAAGAAATAGAAGTTATAGAAACCATAGATTCGATGGAGTTTCTAAAATTGTCCTTGAGAAATTCAGTCGGTAGATCTGTAAACAAAGCCACGTACGACACATTGAGCAAGGGCGGATATTATGTCTTTCAGGAACCACTAAATGTTCGAAACTGCGAACCGTATTGGAGAGTTTATGAAAAGAATTTTATTCCAAGCGACAACGATGTGGAAAAGAACCTCAAGGATGCTATATTGGATGTCTTCAATTGTTACGGTCAACAGTACTCTAATTCATATTCCAATCTCGGAATGATCATAGACCTCCCTGAATTCAATGATTGCGGATCAGTCGATATACTGTCTGATGATGAATCATATTCTTTCTTGATACGGGATGATTGCAACTCGGGACTTAAACTTTCCAAAGGAAACTCCGTGGTCGTTTTCGAAGAAAATGCAGACTTCAGTGAAGAATTAGATACGGAGTATTTCAATCTCATATCGAAAGGGAAAGCGTTATTTGAGAATGACAGACCATTGTACAATGCTATAGAAAGAGCAACAAGCTCAGGCAATTGTAAAACCATATCAACTACTGGAGCTTCATGTATCGACGGTTCAGATTTGTTAAATGCCAAGTGTGGTAATTGGGAGAGCATATTGAAGGATGAGATAGAGTCAAACTTCGGGGAAATAATTTTGGATGGTGCTCAAGTGGAAGTTTCTGTGAACGATCTGATTCTGGGTTACGAAATAGATGATTGCTCTTGTAGCTCAAGCGAGCATGAGATCGAATGTAATGGCGGTATTAGCCTAGATTCTATATGTTCAGGAGAGTGTCTGTTGGGTGGTGCGGCGGAATGTTCAGCCTACTGCGGATCAGGAATTTCATATTCATGTACATCAGAAGGGGGATGCACTTGTTGCTGTACATGTGCTTCCACACCATCTAATGTAAATGATGAGCCGGAAATCTGCACTGAGATTTCTTATGAAACCGTATGTTCATTCTCGTTTACAGCCGACGCGGATGTGACAGTCATTATAACTGGAGAGAAAGCATATCCATTGTATGAAACGGAAATTGGCAAGGTCGAAAACAAATCGATGTCGCTGAAATTCAGAATTATGGATGGAAATGATGGGTCAATGGTGGTATCCTCAAGCAATTGCGGATTTACATCATATTGTTAGATTTCTTCGATTTGTATGTATTTTTTGTATTTAGTATCTTCGTAAGTGTACCTAGCAGTCGCTGTTATTGGTATAACTTCACCTGACTCTCTCACAGAGTTGCCATCTACAGAATAGGTGCAAGTGAATGTGGCCGAATCTTCTATTTTCACAGTATCGGGAGCAATCGTGATTTTTTCATTTTCGTCCAAAGGTTTTTCGTCCCCCCACGGATCAATGCAGACGGATGGCTTAGACAATATACCATTACTGACGATTCTTGTAATTTCAATTGGTTCTGATAGGTATGCACTTCCGTCACCTTCGTTGGAAAGTTTGATGTTTACGTCTATTTCGGCTGTTTCATCGTCTTCATCAAAAACATGATATGACGGTGCAAATGAAACTTTCAAGTATACTGGCCCATCCACCACTGAACTAGGGCTTTCGGTGTTCTGTAGCAGTGTTTGTATCGTTAAATAATCTCTTGATAAGAGAAGGTCCTTAGTCTCTTCCACTGCATAGTTGTATGAAAATACAAGTTTGACTTCGACTTCTGTCATATCTTTAGTTATAACGCTACAACCATCATCGTTATCCCATTCACATATCTCATGTAGTTCGCATCCGGACTGTGTATCGGAATCACATGAGATGCCCTCAGCTTTTACGACTAGATTCATTTTCTCGCCTGCTTCCAAGTCGCATGGCGTATCCATGCAACTCCCGTCAGAAGTTTCCAGATATGCTATTTCAATTTTTTCTTTTGTCGGTATGTTGCCACTTTTCCTTATAGTAGATTCAGTACCAGAAATCATGAAATTTTCCACATCCCTAGTCTCGCTCGGATTCTCAACGGATAGTAGAATGAAGAACGGTTTGACATTGAAACCGCCTGAAGTCTTATATATCGTATATTCGCTGTTGGTATTGTCGAAATCTAGGGTTATCGCGTCGTTTGTGCTTATAGGTCCATTTTGATTCGGATTTGTCGGTACCATACATTCTGTTATGTCGGTCCCGGGAGAAAACAACCCTGACATAGCGCATCTTGTAGATAACAAAAACTGCTGACCCATGGGGCTTTCGATATAAGTCAATCCTATATTTGACACTATCATAGTTATCGCGATTAACAAGAGATATGATATTCCTATTCCATTGGAATTGCTATTCCAAATGGAATTCAGCATACTATACATGAATATTATGACGGTTGCCCAAAACACCCAATCGTAATTCGGTATAACAGTTTCAAATAAATCCCTGATGGAGTTTCCCATCGGAAAAAGGAATACCATGTATAGAGCCACAGCTCCGAATAAAATCGATTTAATCAGCCTTTCATTCAAGGAAAATCCTTTTGGCACATCGTTGTTTTTAGTGTTTATGTAAAACGTTTTTCCGCAATCTTTACAGTTATATTTAGCCTTCCCTTCCGTAGAACCTCCAACAAACCTGAGGTTTGTCGATCCGCATTTTGGACAGTTTTCGGCCATGAAATCTATAATTATTTGGTTTTAAAAGAAAATAACCATTGTTGCAACAGTTAAATTTTTTAATTTACTAATCAAGAACAAATTATAGTAAGAACATCCAAATGAGGCGAAATACGTTGATTTCAACCGTGAGGTGCTAGAATGACAGAAGAATTAACAACAGAAAACATGTCAGATGATAGAGAAGACGAGAATGTAATATACGTTGGGAGAAAACCTAGCATGGCATATGTTTTGGGAGTGATAACACAATTCAATGATGGTAAATCATCAGTCGATATCAAGGCGAGGGGAAAGGCCATATCGAGAGCAGTCGATGTCGCTGAAATATCCAGAAAGAAATTCATAAGTGATGTCCACATAAAAAACATAGACATAGGAACAGAGGAAAGAGAACTTCAGGATAAATCCAAGATAAATGTCTCGACGATAAGCATCACGCTGTCTAAATGATTTCGTTGAAAAATGGGGAAGGTTATTCAATCCCCGCATTCACTTTTTAGTCAGCTTTCTAGCAGGAAAGGTTTTTTAATCGGATTCTGTTCAGAAATCTCTCTTATCAGCATTCTTCTTCGTTCACCAATTTCTATCGGATATTCTTCCTCCAATTTTTCCTTTGCGTGTTTAAGCTTTCTCGTCTTCTCCGAGTATATGGTGAACAGTCTTTCTCCCTTATCGATTTTGTCCCCTATTTTTTTATAAAGTTCTATTCCGGCACCCTTATCTTTTGGAGATCCTGCCGCCCTCGCTATTGATGCCAATTGGTGATTGTTCATCCATAGAACATGCCCTGAACTTTCAGATACCACGTCAAGCCCGTACTTACCTATAGGTATATCGTCTGGTGTTATTTCAGAATCCCCTCCTTGTTCAAATATAATCTCTCTGAGTTTCTCCTCGGCTTTTCCGGATTTGAAAACATCTTCCACCATTCTGTCACCATCTTTTCCTATCATGTTCAGAAGAATTTTTGATATGCCCTTGGCTTTCTCCAAAAGGTCTGGTACGTTACGTTGCCTCATCAATACTTCTAATGCTTCCTTGGCCTCCAGTCCGGCACCAATCGTGTATCCTATGGGCTGTTCTCCATACGTTATAGCACATCTTGTGGTGATTCCCAACCTTTTACCAATCTCTATGAAGTCTCTTGCCAGGAAATTAGCATCCCCCATGCTTTTTACCTTAGTTCCTCTCCCGCACGGAATGTCTATGAGTAGATATTCAGCGCCGACTGCCTTCTTTTTGCTCATTATGGAAGGTATCATCATAGGGTCTATAGATAGTGGATATTCGACTTTGATGAAGATGTCGTCTGCGGGGGCTAGTTCGAGTGACCCTCCCCATACTATACACCCATTAGTCTTTTTCACGACGGTCTTCATCTCCTCTACACTCAGTTCTACTGGCATCAAGGTTTCAGCCCTGTCCCCAGTGCCAGCTGCAGAGGTTATAGCCCTAGACGAAGTCTTTGGTATCGTTATTCCACATGCCGCTATTATGGGCACGACGAGCAGTGTCGTCTTATCTCCGGGAACGCCTCCTATAGAATGCTTATCGACGATGTATGAACTATTCAATTCCAATGTCTTCCCGGTTTTGACCATGGCCCTTGTCATCCCGACAATCTCATCTATGTCCATCGGATGGTTGTTAAGGGAAGTAACGAAAGTTGAGATTTCAATTTCGCTGAGTCTATTGTCAACTACATCCTTTACAATTTCAAATATTTCATCCTCTCTGAGTTTTCTCCCCTTCAATCTTGACTTTATGTGTTCTATCGAAGCTGGTTGACTGGAAATTTTCACAGATATATCCATGCCATTTTTCAAGTCCATGTTTTTGATTATCTCATCGAACAGTCCTATTTCCCCCTTTCCAACCACGTTCTTAGAAGTGTTAACAATGCCGATTACACTTTTTTCTCCGCGTTCCAATACAATTCTATTGAGACTTATCACTCCCATATCTTCAGCCGTGTCGTTATTTAGAACCACAATAGGCTTGTCTCCAGCGCTCATTCCCAGTATCTTGACTTTCAATTTCACTATTATCACTATTTCCATTTTCTTATTGCGTCATCGAGTTCTTTATGGCTCTTAGCAAACTTTTTAAGTGGAATGTTGTCCTTACAGGACAACAGAGCCTGCCTAGCTGCAATGGAACCGGATTCCGTTCCCATGGGATGTCCATGTATGCCGCCTCCCATCTGTATTACAACATCTTTCCCAAAAATACTTATCAAATCCGGTATCAACAGCGGATGTATGCCTCCAGAAGCGACAGGCATAGTTTTTTTGGTTCCGTAAAGGGTCTGAGTCAGTGCACTTATATTTTCTCTGACTTCGGGCACGCTTTCACTCATTTTACCGATTCCAGTCCCGACATGCAACTGGTCTACTCCTACTATCCTTAATAGTTTAGCTAACACTTTCATGGAGATTCCATGTTTTTTGTTCTTTGTTATGGCCGCATGCATTGCTCTGTGTCCATGAAGTACCATATCCAAGTCCTCATTTCTTAATGTCTGAAGCGCCCCCCATCCTACTGTGAGGACGTCGACCATGACGTATCTCCCGCCTTCTTTTTCAAGAAACTTCGCTCGCTTTATCATCTCATTCGTTTCTGCAGTCACGTTTGCCATATACAGTTTCATTTCCCCAGTTTCCTTCTCAGCTTTGTCTCTGCTTTTCAGCGTGGATGTTACCCTCGTCCTAAATTTATTGAAATTTTGATTCGCCAGGTTTTCGTCGTCTTTAACTATGTCACATCCTCCAATCCATGCTTCGTATGCTATTTTCGAATGGTCTATCGAACTTAGTCCCAATTTGGGTTTTATTATGGTTCCGAGAAATGGTCTGTCTTTTACTCCAGTTAGTTTTCTGATACCACTGATCCCGTATTTCGGACCGTCAAAACTCTTAACGAATCTTCTGGGAAATTCTATATCATTCAGTCTGAGGTTCCTAATCTCCTTGAGTCCGAATACATTCCCAGCAACGCTGCTCAACAGGTTTGGCATGTTTCCAAGTTCAAAGAGATCAAGTGGGTACGCGATTTCTATTTTGTTCCCATTTATCTGGAATACTTTAGCCGATAACTTTTCGATGCTGGTTTTCATGGTCTCCAGTTCTGTCCACGTGCCTATGGAGCTTTCAGCAGCAATCCCGCCTGCCGCATGTTTCATATTCACCTTGTTAGGCTCTACTAAAAATTCACACACGACGTCTCTTCCTTTAGGTTTGTATTTCGTGTCTATGAAATCCTCGTACTTCATCTTAACATCCTCTGTATTTGTGACGGAGTGAAGACACCCTCTTCAGTTATGACTCTTGTGACGTATTTCCATGGAGTTATGTCAAATGCAGGATTTTTTATAACGATTCCTCTCAAGTCATATGGCCTGGAAAGTTCTCTCTTGATTTCATTGGGAGATCTTTGTTCCATTTCAAATTCTCTTCTTCTGTCCAATTTCAAGTTGTTGCCGACTATGTAAACAGGTTTTTTGTTCTCTTTTGCGGCAATGGCATATAGTTTAGTTCCTATCTTGTTGACAATTCCTTCCTTTCGAATGGCATCAGTGCCGAACACGAATGCATCTATGTCATTTATGAAGTGTCCGACTGCCGAATCGATTATTAATGTTGTTGGTATTTTCTGTCCACTCAATTCTTTCGCGGTCTTGATTCCTTGTTCCAATGGGTCGGTCTGTGTCACAATGACAGACAGGTTTTTCCCTTTATTTTTAAGTCCCTTTATCATAGCTATGGCTTCACTAGAATGGCAATGGGTTAATAGCCTGTAGGACTTCTTACCAAAACACTTGATTCCATTCTCGGAGATTTTCTCGTCTGAAGTTTCCAGTGTTTCAATCAATCTGTTTATTGAATCTATGGTTTTTTCCCGTTTCAGGATATTTAGGCAATTGTGCAATACCACTGCGGTTGGCCTAGCTCTTTCAAGTTTACGGGATGCTTCGTTGAATTCTTTTCCGAATCCCTTTCTCTTTACAATCCTTCTCAGTGTCTTCAATGAGAATATAGCAATCTCCGTGGCTCCCTGTATGTCTACAGTTTCTAGTTTTTTGACAGCTTTAGACAAATTGGATATTCCCATAAGAAAGAATTGTCTTTACTAGCACTTAATTTTTAAACTACTGATGCAACAGGAGTTTTCTGTAAGACTTAAATATAGTCAACTTTAGTTGTGATTTGTGAATATAGTGGCAAACAACGACAAGTTTGAGCGTCAGAGAAGGGACCTAATCGATTCTCTTGAAGAAGGAAAGTGCATCACAAGTCCTAAGGTAAAGGCTGCGATGCTAAAAGTCAGGAGAGAGGATTTTGTCCTAGGCGAATACAGGGATAGTGCTTATAACGATTATCCATTACCGATACCAAGCGATGCGACAATCTCCGCGCCTCATATGCATGCAATGGTTCTTTCTGAATTGAATCTGAAGCCCGGTGATTGCGTTTTGGAGGTGGGAGCTGGTTCAGGCATACTGCTGGCTTACATGAAAGAATTAGTAGGTTCCAAGGGGGAAGTGACAGGGATTGAGATAAAGATTGATGTCTATAGATTCGCTAAGAATAACCTAGAGAAGTCTGGGTACAGCAAGAAAGTATCGATGATATTAGGGGATATAAGCAGAGTTGCAGGTAAGAAAAAGTTCGACAAAATAATAGTGAGTGCAACTAGTCCGGATATTCCAAAGGTGCTTGTTGATATGCTAAAAACGAATGGCATGTTAATTATACCCGTAGGTAATCCGAATGGAAGTCAGACCTTGGTCGCCGTTAAGAAAACTTCGCGTATCACTGTTATGAAAGATTTGGGTTCTGTGATGTTCGTTCCGCTTGAAGGTGAATACGGCTGGAAATAATTATTCAATCCGTTTGAGGTCTCCATACAATATCGTCGGTTCTACACCCACAAGTTCTTCTCTGAAAACTTTCAGTGAAACGTCAGTCGGTATGGGATTCAACAGGAAAATTTTCTTTTTCAGGAAAAACGCGACTATTATTTCAGCAAACGTGTTCCCACCTATGTAATTCTTTACATCACCTTTCGGCTTGTTTATCACAACTATGGCATCGCTCCTTCCTATTTTTTCGAAATGCTCATTCATGTACACGTTCTTTATTTTCATGTATCCAGACTGTTCCGATTTGAACTTTTTAGCATCTTCTGCAGTGTCGAGCTTGTACTTTCGTATGGATTCTGGTATGAGAACTTCGTGGCCTAGATCCTCCAATTCTTTCTTTACATCAAGAAAACTCCTCCCAAGACTCAGACTGCCACATAAAGCTATTCTCATTCAATCACGTATGTCGAGTGGGGTCGGAGGGATTTGAACCCCCATCAGCAGGTTTCTTCTTATCATGTTGGAGTCAAAGCTCCAAGTCAACAAACCTGGAGCCTGATGTCCTGCCAGGTTAGACGACGACCCCATTTTAGGTAATAGATACTAATTCTTCTCTCGGTTTACCCTTTTATAATTTGCGCAGTAGAGACTATTTTTCCTCTTCCAATATCTCAACTTCGGTACTAGCCAACTTTTGGAATCTGTAGGAATCCTTTTCACTACCTAGGAGAGTCCCTATGTGCATGGGTATCGCTATTCTCGGATTTATGGCATCAACGGCTTCCGCGGCCTCTTCGGCTGTCATGACATAAGTTCCGCTTATTGGGACCATGGCTATGTCTATGCTATTTATGTCCTTCATCTCAGGTATGAAATCCGTGTCGCCTGCGTGATATATCCTTTTGCCGTCAATCGTCACTATAAATCCAATCCCATCCTTCTTGGGGTGATATTGGACGCCCGGCGACCTGAATTTGTTTACATTGTATGCAGGAACGGCCTCTACGGTCACGCCATCTACAGAGTATGATTTTCCAGGCGATATCACTAGTATTTCCGCGTCTATTGGTTGTAGTTTGTTTTTGGCCTGTGATGTGGTTATGATTATTGTATTCTGTTTCAGTAGTTTTTTGACATCCTCGAGGCTACAATGATCGAAATGTTCGTGTGTTATCAGTATCAAGTCTGCAGGGGAAGCAGGCTTTACGTTATATGGATCTATGTAAATGACTTTCCCATCGGAGATTTTGAATGAAGAATGACCAAGCCACCTGATTTTCAGTCCTTCGTATTCGAGCAATGAAGCACCTAAATAGTAATGGTGCAATCAGAGATAAAAGTAGTAAAAGAGCCTCAGGCGAGACTTGAACTCGCGACCTACTGCTTACAAGGCAATTGCTCTACCACTAAGCTACTGAGGCGTAATATAATTTCTCCAGTTAAACAATTAAATATCTTTTAAACGGTAAGTTAAAAATATGATAGCAAGGGAACGAGCTTTAGCCATGGTCAAGAGCCATGTGAAGAGGAAAAATTTATTCAAGCATATACTCGCGGTAGAAGCCATAATGGAGAACTTGGCAATCGAACTCAAGGAAGATGAAATGGTGTGGTCTTTGGCTGGTCTTCTCCATGACGTGGATTTTGACGAAACATTCGACAAGCCCGAACTTCACGCCAAACGGAGCGTGGAGATACTGGAAGAGGAAGCCACAGGAGAGGTTCCCGAACAGATAATACATTCCATAAAAGCTCACAATCACGAGTATACCGGTGTGAGTCCGGAAACAAACTTGGATAACGCACTGATAGCAGCCGATGCGGTGTCGGGACTTGTCGTAGCCGCTGCGCTTGTGCTACCTTCAAGGAAACTTTCTGACTTGGATCCCAGCAACGTCGAAAGAAGGTTCAAAGAGAAGGACTTCGCCAGGAATTGCAGCAGAGAGAACATGCTTTACTGTGAAAAGATAGGGATACAGAAAGAGAGGTTCTTTGAGATAGCTTTGAATTCTTTAAAGGGCATATCTGACGAACTGGAATTATAGTGAGTATATGACAGATAGTCAGGTACCAGAAGAAGCTGTGAAAAAATTCGTTAATGCAGGTTACAGAATGGCTGGGACACATTCAGCTGTGTCAATATGCCATTGGACTAAGGAAAGCCTGAGAAGGAACAGAGTTTGCTACAAAGAGAAATGGTATGGTATTGAATCTCATAGGTGCCTTGAGATGACTCCTTCCCTCGTATGGTGTACCCATCAGTGTCAGTTCTGCTGGAGGTCACTGAAATTCACAGAGAAAGGCGAACCGGAACCAGACGATCCTTCAGTAATAATAGACGAGTGTATAAAGGCGAGGGAGTCCCTGTTAATGGGATTCAAAGGGAATGATGCCGTCGAAAGGAAAAAGTGGGACGAAGCCATAAATCCTACTAGTGCTGCGATAAGCCTCGCAGGAGAACCGACCATGTACCCGAGAATATCGGATATGATAGGTGAATTCAAGAGACGGAAAATGATAACTTTTCTAGTTACGAACGGCACTAGACCTGACAGACTTGAATCGTTGGACCACGAACCCACTAACCTATACATCAGTGTGTGTGCCCCTGACGAAGAAACCTATAATACTATAAACAGACCCATGATATCGGACGGTTGGAACAGACTTAATACAAGTTTGGAAATGATGGGAAGTTTCGATTGCAGGAAAATAATGAGACTGACGCTTGTGAGAGGTATGAATATGGACTCACCAAAAGGCTATGCCAAACTCGTTCTAAAAGCCAATCCTGATTTCATTGAACCTAAAGGGTATAGTTGGGTCGGAGAATCCAGGGAAAGGTTATCGGAATCTAATGTGCCCTCACTAGATGATATAAGGGAATTTTCCAAATCTCTTTCAGAAGAGACTGGGTATAGCATAGAAAAAGAGGACGAAGCGAGCAGAGTTTTACTTTTAAAACGTTAGAGGTATATGTCTTAAAGACGAAAGTATTGTTAGGTGTTTAAAAATGGGCAAGAAACGGGAGCCAGAAATGAACAGCGAAGAAATGGAAATATCGAGAATAAGGACGCCCCGAAAAGGAGAAGTATTGTGTTTGATTGATACCATGTTGGGTGGCGACAGGATGAGAGCCAGATGTACCGACGGGAATGAAAGGATATGCAGGATACCGGGGAGACTAAGGAAAAGAGTATGGATGAGGCCGGGAGACGTGATACTAGTCAAACCTTGGGAGGTTCAGGGCACTGAAAGAGGTGATGTCGCCTTTAGGTACACTGGTACACAAGCCAATTGGCTGAAAAGAAAAGGACTTTTGAAAGAAATAGTGTCAGATTAACGTGAAAACATGATTGATTTTATATCTATACCAGAAGTCAGATTGAAAAAACTCAAATCATCTAGAAAACTGATTGAAAAGCTGCAGAAATTAATCGAAGTCGTCGTGGTTCTGAGAGAAGAGGTTTCAATAGAATCGGAAGATCCAATCCAGGTAATGAAAGCCAAGGAAGTCATAAAGGCATACGGAAGAGGGTTCGATTTCGAATCTGCATTGTACCTTCTGGACGACGATTATATACTCCATGTGATAAACATAACCGATTTTTCGGGAAAATCCAGTAGCAGACTCGAGACCCTTAGGGGAAGAATAATAGGGAGTGAAGGTAAGACTAAGAACATACTAGAGAAGTTGGCGGATGTGAAACTCTCTGTATATGGAAAGACCGTGAGCATCATAGGTAGATGGGATTCGATAGGCCTCGTCAGAGAAGCTATATGCATGCTCCTAGAAGGCAGAAAACACGGAGGAGTATATAAATTCCTAGAAGATAACATGAAATCGAAAAACAAACCATAGAAAAACCAATTAAGATTTAATAAGAACGAAATATAAAATGGATAAAATAGGCGTTGGAATGGCTGAAAGAAAGATAAGCAGTGCGGAAGAAATAGCAGAAACGATGAAATCCATAAGTGTAGCCGAATTCTTCGAGAAGAACAGACATCTGCTAGGGTATGAAAATTCAACCAAAGCTCTTATAACAATAACCAAGGAAGCGGTCGATAACAGCCTAGACGCGTGCGACGAAGCGGGCATACTTCCCGATATACAGGTTACGACTAAACAGCTAAGCGTGGATAGGTTCAAGCTGTCATTCGAAGACAACGGTCCAGGAATAGTCGAGTCAAAAATATCTATGGCTTTCGGCAAGATGCTGTTCGGATCCAAGTTCCACAGACTTCAACAATCTAGGGGAACTCAGGGAATCGGGATAAGCGGGGCAATCTTGTATGCACAGTTGACTACAGGAAAACCGGTCAAGATAACGTCGAGCACAGGGGACAGCAAGATACACGAGATAGAAATGATGATAGACACCGTGAAGAACGAGCCGTCTATCGTCAATCATATGACATCTAAGAATGAGAACAAGTGGAGAGGAATAAAGCTTGAATTGGAAGTTGAAGGCACTTATATCGAGAGGTTTCAGTCCATACCGGAATACCTTAAGCAGACCGCAATAGCAAATCCATACGCCCATATTGTATACAAAGGTCCGAATGGAGTAGTGAAGTTTGAACGAACCACGAATCTTATGCCCAAAAGGCCCAAAGAAATAAAACCACACCCTTATGGTATTGAATTGGGTATCCTGAGAAGGATGCTTCTGACCACGAATACGAGAAGCCTGAAATCTTTCCTCACTACAGATTTTTCGAGAGTCGGCTCGACGTCCGCGGATCAGATATTGAAGCTTTCCAAGCTTTCTGAGAAAAGGAAACCTGATGATATTGATGCGATGGAAACCGAGAGGCTCCACAAATCCATGCAAATGGTCAAGTTGATATCGCCTCCGACTGATTGCTTATCTCCTCTGACTGAAAAACTTATAGAAAATGGACTTAGGAAGGAGATCAAAGCTGATTATTATGTGGCCGTCACTCGACCACCTGAGGTTTATAGAGGGAATCCGTTCCAGGTCGAAGTTGGATTGGCTTATGGAGGTGAACTTCAGCCCAACTCATCCGCGATATTATATAGATTTGCGAACAAGGTTCCGTTGCTTTACAACAGGAGCGGTTGCGCCATAGCAAAATCAATCGAGCAGGTCGACTGGAAAAGATACGGACTTCAGCAGTCTTCAGGAAGCATACCCGTGGGGCCTTTGGCCATACTCGTACATTTCGCTTCTGTTTGGGTACCATACACATCGGAAGGTAAGGAAGCGATTGCGAGCTATTCAATTATCGAAAAAGAAATAAAACTTGCTTTGCAGGACGCGGGCCGACAATTGGCTGGGTTCATAAGGAATCAGAGAAAAGCAAAACAGAAACAGATGAGAAGGAACATGTTCAAGAGATACATACCCGAAGTGGCCGAGTCTCTCGCGAACCTTACAGATAAAAACAAAGAGAACATAGAAAAGAAACTAGAATCATATATAATCGAGAATGCTGCACAGGACGCAGAACCTGCAGAAGAAATGACTGTGGAAGAAAAGAAGGATGAATGATATGAACGATAAAGACACGACGAAAAAACTGGAACAGATGGGGGAACAGATATTGAAAGATGTCGAGAACAAGGAAAACCCTAAGATAGAGATACCGATAAGATCATTGTCCAATGTAGTTTATGACGAGAAAAGCAAGACGCTATCTCTAGGAGAAAACGTTTCAAAGAGGTACCTGTTCAACGTCTCTCATGCCAAGAAATTCATGCAGACTACAATGGTAGCCGCTTTTTGCAAGGACCTTCTCAAGGAAGGAATAAACACGAGCCTAAGAGACATGTATTATAACCTAAAGAGGACCTTGAAGGATTCCAACGAAACTACGTTCAACGAGCAGAGCGACAGTGATCCAATAGTCGTTGATATTGAAGTGGCTCTAGACACGCTAAGAGAAAAGCTTCACTTGACGGCTGATATAAGAGGCAGAGTAGTAGGGAAGGTTTCTGTAGTCGATCGGGGGGACAATGTGGACTGGAGCAAATTGGGAAGTGGCGGATGGGCCATACCTAGCAACGTCGAGAACATACAATTCAAGAAAGTTGACGCGAAATACATACTTGTAATAGAGAAAAACGCAGCATTCGAACGTCTGCATGAAGACAGGTATTGGGAAAAACATGATTGCGTTATAGTGACTACACAGGGCCAGGCTGCTAGAGGCTGCAGGAGATTGATAAACAGGTTATCCACCGAACACAAACTGCCAGTGTACGTCTTTTGTGATTCTGATCCCTACGGATGGTATATATATTCTGTCATAAAACACGGTTCCATGGCACTAGCACACGTATCCGATGAATTGTGCACCCCTAATGCACAATACATCGGCTTGACTATCAGCGACATAGACGAGTTCGGGCTGGACAAATACACTATCAAAGCGAAGGAAGTTGACATTAAGAGAGCGAAAGATATGATGAAATACGAGTGGTTCCAGAGCGAGGAATGGCAGAAGGAGTTGAAACTCCTAATAAAAAACAGGAAAAAAGCCGAACTGGAAGCTCTATCAGGCAGAGGGTTGAGATTCATGACCGAGGAGTATCTTCCGAACAAGATAAAAAAGAAGGAATTCTTGCCTTGAATGAAAGTTTAAGAAATTAACGGTTTAATTAGCTTTATGAAAGACTGCGCCATCATACCAGCGTATAACGAAGAAAAAACGATAAAGGAAGTCGTGGAAAGGATACAAAAAGCTGGTCTAATTCCTGTGGTAATTGATGACAATTCCATTGACAGAACTTCTGAGATAGCCGAGAAAAGCGGATCTATTGTAATAAGAAAAACCAAAAATGCCGGCAAGGGAGAAGCGCTGAAGACAGGCATAGAATACGTATCAAAGAACATGCCAGAGATAGAGAACATAATCTTCATAGACGCCGATTTACAGTATTATCCTGAGGAGGCTGACAGGTTGCTTAAGCCATTGAAAGATGGGACAGCCGACATGGTAATGGGGTTCAGGGACTGGTCCAATGTCCCATTCAGGCACAGATTGGGAAATTTTGTATGGAAAACGGCTTTCAATACATTTTTCGGTACAAAAATGTTCGATACGAACTGCGGATATATGGCGATTAAAACGGACGCGATCGATATGGCAAAAGATGCTCTCCATGGGGGTTATATTATAGAGAATTCTCTACTTTCGCACGCGGTGAAGAATGGCCTAAAAATATATCAAGTACCAGTAACGGTGACTTATAATCATAGGAGCGAAATTCCAAGGGGAATTAGAATGGTTTCTGGAATAACACTGTTCATATTGAAAGAAGGATTGAAATACAGAATTTTTAAAAAGTGAAAGATTTCTAATAGGCAATACAAACAAAGTAATACTTAAGAACCAGTAAACTTCATTAAAAATGAAGGGAGCGTAGCTCAGCCTGGGAGAGCAATCGGCTGAAGACCGATGTGTCACGAGTTCAAATCTCGTCGCTCCCATCAAGTGATATACATGCCAAAGAAAAGGTCATTCGAAGGGGAACTGATTGAGAACAGGGTAGTAATCTCACACTCTTCAGCCATGGTGCTCTTTGACGAGTCCAGTTTCGGGACACTCATGCCCGAAGAGAAACCTACCAGGTTGGAATTGGAGCTAGTAGAAGCCACATACCTTTTGGAGAAAGACAGATTGGAAATTTTCGAGAAAAAAACGGGAAAGAGAAAAAAGGCACTTAAACTGGAGGACATGTTGAAAGTAGGTTCAGAAACCGTCAACCAGTTCTACGCCCAGTTCATGGTATACAGGGATCTTAGGAACAGAGGATATGTCGTGAAGACTGGATTCAAATTCGGCGCCCATTTCAGAGTGTATGAAAGAGGCGTCAAGCTGAAAAGGGGACCAAAAGAGTCTCACGAACACACCAAGTTCGTAGTCCATTGCGTCCCAGAAGAGGCCGCTTTTTCACTGCCTGAGATGTCCAGGGCTGTCAGATTGGCGCACAACATAAGGGCGACTTTCGTTTGGGCGGTCTTGGACAAGGAAGGATCACCCACATACTATGAAATAAAAAGGTTAACACCGTAATTATAGGAGGTAGTAATCATGGGTAACATAAAGACATCGTATGTAAAAAGGATAGGTAGAACGCTCTATGTGAATTATCCTGAAAGGTTCACTCTGGACTTTTCTGAAAACAAAGGGATTGTTAAGGAACTAATGACGATGAAATCGAAGAAACTGATCAATGCCATAACCGGATACGTGACGAACCTAAAAGCACAGGAAAACTGATACCGGCAACATTTTAATTTCTTCAAAAGACAAATTTACATAGGTGTTATAGTGCCGGAATTGCCGAAGATAGATGAATTTACATTCGTTTTACTGGCAGGACTTCTATTGATATTCGTGCTCGCATTCAGCTGGGCGGTCCCGACTGAAGGCGCCCCTGTAGTGGAAGCGTCGGAGTTCACAATCAAAGCCATTCCGGGCGAAGAGACGAAGTTCGATTTCACTATAGGCAGCGTTCAGGGATTGACCTCTGTGAACTTGACTGCGAAGGGGGAAGTGTCAGATTGGATAAAGTTCAGCAAGAACAATTTCAATGTCGACGATTCTACTGTCGTAGTTGTTACAATAGAGCCGCCTAAAGATGTGGAATTCGGGACGTACAGCGGAAAGGTGTACATTCAGAGTGAGGGCGGCAAGGACGAATTTTCATTGTCTGTGGAGGTCGTGGACGAGGATGAACTTACGACCACTGAGAGAATGATATCAGAGAACGAATTCCCTATCGACTTTTCTGTTGTATATGCGAAAGGGACCGATTTACTCGACTTTAAACAGGATGTTGCAGTGTCCAGGAGCTACGTGTCCAGCAGGTCTGAAACACTGACAGGACTTATAACTGACGACAGGATAGACATAACCACCGGAGGGAGTGTCCAACTTCTGATAGAGGATACGAACGGATTCGGTAATTTGATTGTATACATCAATGATCAGAAAATATATGATAATGAAGTAGGGGCAGGGGAGATACTGATACCCATTGACAAGGACTACATAGAACGAGGAAACATAGTGAAGATAGAGGCGGATTATCCCGGAATTGTTTTCTGGGGCGCAACTAGGTATGACATACAGTCGGCAAAACTGAATCTTGATTATGAAGGAGCATCTGCACAATCTTTCAACATAACATTAAACGATTATGAAATTGAGAACTTCAAGCAGTTCAACCTTTTCGGGAGGGTAAAAACACATAGTTCCTACCTTCCGAACATGCTGATCAAAGTCAACAACCAGATATCATACTTCCAGAAACCCCCGGTTTCCATATTGGAAACCTCACTTGACGAGGACATGTTCGGGAATCCGCTTTATCTGAAAGAAGGCAAGAATACGCTGCTCTTTATGTTCGAAGAAAATGCAGTCTATGAGCTGACCGATGCGTTCCTTACTGTTGAATATTACCAATAATCAGATTCCGGAGACAAGTGTTATGAAGTCTCTAGCTCCTGTAGCGGCGCCCAGTATGCCGATGACAAGTTTTACATAGAAAACGAACTCATCGTCAATCTCCTCATCTTTAGCTATCCTGTCTATAATCATCAATACGGAACCTATTACGGCCAGTTTTAGGAATATGAATGAAAACGGGCCGAAAAGGTTTATGAAGTATGTCGGGAAAACATGCTGTTCGTAGTATCCGAAAAATTTCATGGAAACGGCTGTCACAGTGGAATCAAAAACATGGAGAAGAGTGACTATCTTGTTTTCTAAACTCCATGTGTGTAACTTTGCGAGTATAATCCATGGCAGGAACATCAGAAGAACCAGTCCGCATCCTTCCAGATTGGCTAGAATATCTAGACGTGCAAACAGGAACGGAAGGGATATCACTCCGAGAATGAAAGATGTCTTATAGTACGGCATAGAGTATTTTTTATCTAGAATGGCGGAAACCATTATGGATGAGAATGCCATTATAAACACCAACAGGTATATCCCAGGCGTTACGAAAAAGTACGAGTCTACCAGTCCAGCATCTTGTATTACCCTCAATGTAGACCCAAACACGATGAAAGGGATTATCGATATCACAAGTTTTTTGTCAACCTTTATTCCAAGTTTTTTAAGTAGTCTGAATATGCCGTAGACCGCAACTATCAACACCAAGGAATATGCCAGTGTCTTTGATACGGTATATCCTGTCGCCGTTGGTGTTAGGAAATAGTCAATTATCTCTTGGCCGAAATCCATTGTAAAATTAATAACTGTCCAAGTTTAAAAGTTATTCAATGAAGAGCAGCATTTTGTTGGCGAGTCTGGTCCTTGTAGTCGTCCTCTCGGGGTGCATAGAACAGGACACCGAATTGATACATTACAGCGACGACATAATCACAATCGAAGATTATTATGTGTCTAATAAAAATCCATATCCTAATAGCCCGGTGGTAATAGAATTTGTTGTGCAGAACAATGGCGAAGAGAAAGTTCCCAGAGTGGAAGTTGGGTTCCCTAACTATCCGGGATTCGATCCAACGTCGTTCGAACTTGTATGCGAAGGCGCTGAAGCGATAGACAAAGACAACGATTCCAACGGAGTGAAAGAAGTGTGCCTTTTCGATGAAAACAGCGAATACGGCGAAATAGAGCCTCAAGACAGCAGAAGAATCCTACTGACATTGAATACGATTGACAGTAATCCGATAAGCCCCAAAACCTACACGATTTATTACTATGTCGAATACGAGTATTCAGGTTTCAGGAAATTTGACGTGCCGGTCATAGACAACACTCTGAAAGACAATCCAAGCTCGGAATATTCCCAGAGTTCCGCAACATACGGTCCTATAAAACTGGAATTTGCATTGCCATCCAGAGGCGAGAAAGTGGTCGATGGAAAGACCGTAAAGGAATATTGGGGAACGAAAGGAATACCTTTCACGGTGAAAATGAGTTTTGAGGACGTGGGAAGCAGTTCAATAGGGTCTGTGAGAGACACAGTAATTGAAGCCGGCGGCATAAACTTGGATTTGAGGGATTCGCTATCGATAGCCACGGATTCGAAAGGGAATATATTGAACTGCGATTTCATCGAAGACAATGGAAAACTCTATTCGGATGAGAAATTGGAAGTCCCAGATACTATGGATTGCATCTTTATACCGACTGATTTCTCCGATCCGGAAACAACTGCCAGTATATGGGCAGAATACGGCTACAAATACCATTATGAGCTCTCAGAGCAATTTGAACTCCAGCCCAAATGAACATCGAATACAATTTAAATTCATGGAAGTCAAAAATAATAGTAAGGGTTTGATGAGATGGACGCACGCAGTGTTTCATTGATGTTTCTCATTCTAGTTGTAGTTTTCATATCAGGTTGCATAGGAGATAGTACTACCAGTGGGAACAAAGGAGTAATGATATCTGATTTTAGTCCTGACATATCCGAAATCTATTCGGGCGATGAAGTCGTATTCACGGCAGTTGTCGAAAATGCAGGCGAAGAGGATGCCAAAGACGTCGAGGTAAGGATATTTGGATTGGGGAACGACTGGAATATACCAGACAAGACGTATGAGATAGGCTTTTTGGAAAAAATGGATAGCGACATACCTGGGGGAACGGGAGAAGCCTATTGGGAAGCAACTTCTCCAAGCTCTCTGAAAGTTGATAATGTATATACGGCAACTATAAGGATGACATACAATTATCAGACCACCGCCGTCGGAAATATCAAGGTATACGACAGCGATTATATAAAGAGTGTGGCAGAGGACGCTGAGGCTATAATGAGCTCAAATGGCCTTGAAAGTTTTACTGTGACAGATTCACCAATAACTGTGGAACTGTCCGGGTTATCAAAACCAATAATAAGCAAAGGTAGTACAACTTCCTCTTTGACAGTCATCGTAAAGAATGCCGGGTCTGGTAAACCGTTCAATGATGATGAAGACGACATGACTGTTGTGGTCGAAAAAATTAAGGTAGGCGATAATACTCCGTGCGTATCCAACCAGCAGATAAAACTGCCGAGAAGCGGCCAAAAATCTGTCGCATGTTCATTCACACTGGGAAGCATAGATTCGTACACGACGATACCGGTAGAAGTCGTGTTGAGTTACAATTATTTTGTGGATGAATCCACTCAAATCACTGTATTGAAAGCATTGTTCATAGAAGACAATGACGACAACGGCGGATACACTGACACGACTAAACCTGTTATAAGTTCAGCTGGTGTCAGCGGGATAGATTCTGATTCTGCTACAGTAAGCTGGGCGACGAATGAAAAAAGTGACAGCGATGTCTGGTATGGAACAGCCTGCACATCATCTAAATTGACTAAAACGTCCAAAAGTTCAATGGTCAAGAGCCATGAAATCTCACTGAGAAGCCTTGTAGCGAATACTAAATATTATTATAGGATAGAATCCACCGATGCTTCAGACAATACAGGAAAATACCCGAGTAGTGGATGCAGTTCTTTCACCACTTTGAGTTCTAGCGGAACATCAACGGGTTCGGACATAGAATGTTACATAAATGCGGACTGCTGCAGTAACGTCGAAAAATCAGATACTGCATTAGAAAGCACAGGTCCATGTGGTCTCAACGAAGGCGCTTATTGCGATTCGAGTAACCATTGCCATTGTGGATCGACATACACTAAGTATGAAACTTGTCCGCCATTCGAAATACCCAAGGATTAAGTTTTTGATACTTATTCTACCGTACACGGATATTCAGCTTTCACTAGATATCCTATGCCCGGATCCATCGTAGACGTCACGGGCTTCAAATACCCTGTACCAGTGTTGTAATAGTATATGCTAGAAGATAGGTCGCAATCCGATTCGAATTTGCTTACTGTCATTTCATCATTGCCTGTTGTACCTACCATGTTCCAGCCAGAGCCGAGTTGAATTCCGGTTATGAGTGTGTTTCCGCCAAGGCTGATTGTGCAATCACCAGAAACTTTAATCAAATATGCCTTCCCCCCTTTCATGCCATTCAAAGGATCTGATATCGGTTTGAGGCCCCCGTCATATCCGTAGATGCTTGCTATAATCTCGCAGTTGCTATCGATCCCATACGTTCCACTGAACGGGTTGGAGATGAGGTTCCACCCTTCGGTCATTTCTATGTCTCTCTGATTTGAGTATGAGTTCATGTCGTCGGAATAGCCTGTTGGTGTACTAGACCATCCATTATTGTAGCAAAAACAGTAACTTTCACCATCGCCTTCATAACAAGTTCCTTGGTCATATTCCCTCTTCCAGCATTCGTTTGGACAACTTCGATATATGGATTTGCATGAAGTTCCTTCCGCGTACCATTCCCACAGTCCTGCTCCAGCACAGCTGTCGTCTCTCACATATTTCACTACACATTCATTGTCTGTACAAGTGTATTCAGTACATGTCCCTGAAACCGTGTAGTCAATTCCGTCGTCTGTCTCTTCGGGTATGCAATCTGAGTTATCGTCACATGAGACTGGATTTGAATTTCCGTCTGAATCACACGAACTGTCTGGACATAGTTCATGGTGGCTATCTGGTTGTTCTGCGTAGAAGTCGCACTGGGCATAATTGTCACAATCATACAGACAGTAGCATGAATCCGCTGAATATACAGCTGGGATAATAGCGAAACTGACGACCAGGAAGCAGATAACGGATAACTTCATTGATTTCACTATAGTTTATTACGTGATTTAACTTTAAAATTGATTCAGTGGGCCTGCGCGGGATTGAACCACGTTCTCTACCGTGTGAGGGTAGCGTCCTGCCATTAGACTACAAGCCCTTTGCAAACTCTATTTCGGTTTAAAATAATTTAAGCTTCTTTATTAGCATCTTCAGAGAACATCGGCACGCCATACACTCCATCGTAGCCGGGCGTATATCCGACTTTCCCATCCCTTATTTTTATTATGGCGTCTGCTATTTTCCTGTCTGTTGCTTTCATCAGGTCAGCTTTGCTCGCATCCAGCAACACCTTCAATTCGTTCCCGAATGTTTCAATCAGTCGGTCCTGTTTTATTATCACGGGATTGGAATACATCCTGTTCACTCCAGTGACGGATGAGATTATTTCATAGAGGGGAATCAACGATTTGAATGGTATACGACCTTTAGGTGTATATCCTTCAGGTCTGTCCGCCAACTTTTCGACCCTTTGCATGACGCCGATTGTCATCTTCTTCTTGCATACGGGGCATATGTTGCCCAATTTGGCGGCTACAGATGGACTCAGATTGACTTCGCATTTCCTATGGCCGGTGAAATGGTACTTGCCGTAAGAAGGTTCGACTTCTATCGTGTATTTCAATCTTTTAGGATCGTTCTTCTTTATCGAATCGCTTATCTCATCGTATGTCAGGTTGTCCAATTCAAAGACATTGGCTTCTCTTCCCAATCTCCATACCCATGGGCTATGCGCATCCGAATTGGACAGGATTGTGAACTTGTCAAGAGACTTTATCCTCCAGTTCATCGAGGGGTCGCTGCTCATCCCAGTTTCTATGGCATGGACATGTTTAGTCTGGTCGCCGTAGCACTCGTCGATTGAATTGAACCCTGAGAATTCCCCGAGCACGCCGAACCAACTAGTCCATGTGTGTGCCGGATATATCAAGATGTCATCCGATATCTCCATCAATCCCTCCACGAGTTCAGGAGAAGTTATCTTGGTAAGCGTAGGGCGGCCATCCAAGTCCAGTTTACCGTGTTTGTCAAGGAGCTCTCTCATCTGGATTGTTACTTCCACGGATGGCACATGGATAACGTGATGTACTTTTCTGGTTTTCCCGTCCTGAGAATATATGGTTGATAGTTCCGTTGTAAGCATCCATCTTATACCATTATAATCGAATATGCCAGATCCAGGTTCGGTCTCATTTCGAGACAGCTTATCTTTTATTTCTTTAAACCAGACTGGCTGAGTGATATCTCCTGTCCCTATCAGATCCAATCCTTTGAGCAGCCCATTTTTGGCTATTTCTTCGAAGACCATGTTTTTGCTGCACGCGTAGCTGAAACGGCTGTGTATATGGAAATCACTTATCACTCGCATACAGAGTAATTACTCCTATCGGATTTTAAGTTTCTGATTCAAGTGAAGAATGACAACATGTTCGATGGTGTTATCAGCAGTATGGCGAAGAACATCAGTATCATCCAGAACATCGGATACCAGAACATCACCTTTCCCCCGTCCAGGTCCTTTATAGGTATGAGATTGAAGAATGCCATCCAGCTGTTGAGGAATATCATGTCCGCGAAGAACGGATTAGACCCTATATAATAGGTGAGAACGTTGAAAATCGCCACTACAATCATGTTCATGAGAGGGCCCGCGACCGATATGAATCCTATTTCCTGGATACTGGGCAACCTGTCTTTCATCCCGAATCGTCCGAACTTGTAAGCGCTTATGATTATCCCTCCTATGAGGAATAGTTTGATGCCCACCAACATCAGCATCAGCGAAAAAACTATGCCGGGTATCCATAGATTGTATGACATATTACATCTTAGTCTTTCCGCCATGTACCTTTGTGCAAGGTAGTAAAAGAAGAAAGACAGAGTGAAAGGCAAGAGAAGGGCTTGGAATTCAATCAGTGTCTCCGACGGCATGGTCCAGTTATGAGAGAATATCAGAGTTCCAGCCAATATTCCGATGCATATGCTTACCAGCTCTTTGAACGGGTCCTTGAGCGTGGTCTTTTTCCTCGCTTTCCCTTTTGCCATAAAATTAGATTGTATTGACGATTATTTCTATTTTTATACTTCCATGAAATATGGTACCGCGTCTTCGATGGTTGAAACTTCAATCACATCGATTCCCAGGTAGTCGGATATGTTGATAATCATTGGCATTGGCTCATCGGTGCAATAGTTTAACGGGCCTATCTTCTCACAAGTCTCACCACTTTTCTCTATCTCAGCAGTAGCCTGCCCTTCTGGCACCAAGAATACTGTCGCCCCCATTTCCTTTGCGGCTGTCGCCTTCTCAAGCACACCGCCGACCTTTCCTATGCTTCCATCAGGTCCTATGGTGCCGGTTATCATGACGTCTTTCCTGATGCTTTCGTTGTAGAGAGCTGATATAGTGGCGATTGTCAACGCCGCTCCCGCCGACGGTCCCTCTATAGCACCGGCTTCCGTATCTATGGCATAAATCAGGTCAACGTTAGAGAGATCGTAATTAGTGTAATGCCCCGCCACGAACTTTGACACTTGTATTGAATATTGAGTGTCAGTCCAGAAAAGTAGCTGGTCTATGTCTACCAGTGTTCTTCCAGTCCCTCCCATGGACTCTACCATCACCAAGGTCACAACTCCGTTTCCATCCTCGTCAATAGCGGGCACCTTGACTGTCGACCTTCCGTACGTAACGTCTGACAGTTCGCAGGCATTCGTTATCTCCGGCTCGTAATTTACAAGCCCGGCATCAGAATTGTTGTTCTCCCCTGCAATCCCGGACAGTCTGCCCGAAAATGCAAGTATAATGACTATTGCAAGGATTATGATGATTTCTTCGTTCTCCATAGATTCACTTATAATAATATGGTATATGTCGATAAAAAGAATAATTGCGCAGAGAGCGGACCAAGATCGTTACAGGTGACATAGACCGATTGTCCGGGTTCCTTTCTCCACCCTGTTTACCCTATAGCATTTGAACGAATGCTTATCCTTGCTGCATTCCTGCCCTGGGGGGTTCACACACGCCCAAATCGATAGAGGCAAGGCTTCTCAGTCCGGAATCCGGGTCGATTTACACCAACTGCACCTTTCAAGGCCGTTCAGTTCGGACCTAAAGACCGTTTTCCGAAGTAGGTGTGGCCTAATCACCCAGACCTAGCTCTCTGCAAAAGAAACTATGTCAAGCACTAATTTAAATCTTTAGTTAAGGAATTTCGAGATTCTGTCCATCGCTTCTTCTATCTGTTCGTACTTAGTGGCATACGAGAATCTGACATAGCCTTCTCCGTGAGGCCCGAAAGCCGATCCCGGGGTTACCACCACTTTGGTGTTCTCCAGTATGTCGTTCGAGAATTTGTACGAATTTTGCTCGAACCCGCTGCATTTTGAGAATGCGTAGAACGCTCCCTGAGGCATCTTGGTTGATAATCCGATTTCGTTCAACCTATTCACTATGAACTTCCTCCTTCTGTCGTATTCTTTTGTCTGTTCGTCGACGAATTTGCGTGTATCGGTGTTGACCAGACCTTCGAGTGCCGCATACATGGAAGGAACGCAAGCGCATATGTGTCCGAAGTAATTGTACTTGAAAATGTGTTTCATCAGGTCAGCAGGCCCTGCGGCGTAACCTACCCTTAGTCCTGTCATTGCGTACGACTTTGAGAAACCGTTTACAGTTATAGTCCTTTCCCCGAGTCCGTCAAAAGATGCTATGCTGTGGTGCCTGAGCCCGTCATATATAATGTACTCGTATATCTCGTCCGATATGACCAAGATGTCTTTGTCGACAGCGAATTCTGCTATCTCCTCCAATTGTTTCTTCGTGAAGACGCCTCCAGTCGGGTTGCAGGGCGAATTTATCAACACAGCCTTAGTCTTATCATTGTAATTCCTCTCCAAGTCTTCCCTTGTAGGGGCGAAGTTGTTCTCTTCGAACACAGGTACAAAATTGCATCTTCCGTGCAGGGTCTTTATCAGCGGTATATACATCAAGTAAGTCGGGTCCATCAGCATTATCTCTTCGCCAGGCTTGAGTATGCTTGCCATCACAGCCCTGAGCACTGGAGACGATCCAGATCCGACGACTATTCCGAAGTCCGGGTCTACGTTTATGCCATTCTCTCCCTCGAGTTTTTTCGATATGGCCTCGTTGAGCCCTGGTATGGACCCGGCCGCCGCGTAATGCGTCTCGTTATCCTTTATGGCACGTATCATGGCGTCTTTCATGAAGGCTGCCATGTCAAAATCAGGTTCGCCCCTCCCGAGGCTTATGACATCTTGGTATTGTTTGGCCTTCCTGGAAAGTTCGGACAGCGGACTCTCAGGCACTGATAACAACTCATCCGTTATGAACCTCTCCACATTGACCATCTGTTCACACCACTAAATTAATTTTAGTATACCAATTAAATTAAGTTATATGCTGTCAGAGTTTTTTAACCCATCCTCGGTCGCCGTCATAGGGGCGAGTCACAAGAAAGGAAAGATAGGGCATACCATTTTCAATAACTTCTCTAATGGGACATTCAGTGGAAAGATTTACGCGGTGAACCAGGACTCCACTCCCATAGATGATAATAGAGTTTATCAAAGCGTTAAAGACATACCAGGAAACGTTGACTTAGCAGTCATAGCGACTCCCGCAAAGACTGTGCCTTCCATCTTGAAGGAATGCGTTGAAAAGAATGTCAAGTCGGCCATTGTGATATCGTCTGGATTTTCAGAGACAGGTAAAGACGGGTCGGCGCTGGAGGAGGAATGTAAAGGAATACTGAAAGGGTCTGGGATGAGAGTGATGGGGCCCAATGGGCTTGGTGTATACAACAGTTCGAACGGTGTTGACACCATGTTCCTTCCTGAAGAGAAGATGGGCCGACCGAAAAAGGGAGGGATATCGATAATCTCCCAATCGGGCGCTATAGGGGCTTCAATGCTAGACTGGCTGAGCGAGCAATCCATAGGCGTGTCCAAATTCGTTTCATATGGAAACGCTATGGACGTGAATGAACTTGATATATTGGAGTATCTTTCCGAAGACGATTCAACGAAAGTTATTGTAGCATACATGGAAGGGATAAAGTGCGATGGGAAGAGGTTCATAAAGACGGTCAAAAAAATATCCAGGAGGAAGCCAGTGATTGTGCTGAAATCCGGCAAGACTGATGTTGGGAAGGAAGCTGCTTCTAGTCATACTGGGTCATTGGCGGGTCACTCGGAAGTGTATTCTGCCGCGTTCAAGCAGGCAGGCATGATTGAAACCGACAATTGGATCGAGATGTTCGACATGGCACAGGCATTTGCATGCCAGCCTCTTCCGAGAGGGAATAAGCTGCTTATAGTGACCAATGGAGGAGGGTTCGGGGTATTGGCCGCGGACGAAGCTGCTAGAAGCGGAGTTGTCCTGAAAAATCCCAGCAAAGGGATGAAAGACATACTAAAGGATGAACTGCCCGGATACGCCTCTCTCAAGAACCCCATAGACATAATGGGAGACGCCGATAGCGAAAGGTACGAACGCGTGATAAAGGAGGGGCTGAAAGAATATGACGGTGTCCTCGTCATTGTAGTATTCCAGACGGTTTCGATGGACGATGGAATAATTAGGAAGCTGTCTGACATCTCCGAGAAGTCCGATAAACCCATTTTCCTTTGTGCAGCCGGCGGCAAATACACTTCTGAAATGTCAAAGAAGATGAGGGATTCTGGCATACCCGTGTACGTGAATCCTGAAAGGGCAGTGAACGCATTCAGTAGGATGTTCGAGCACTATGGAAGGAACTCGGACTGATCGGCCGAACGAACGCTCATTCTATTCAAAAGCTTTAAATAGATTATAATGATTTTACTCAGTAGTAATCCGAGGTTTAACTATGGCATTCGAAGACGAATTCATCGGCGATGAAGAGCCGGAACTTGAAGATTGGGATGACGAAGAGACGGATTTCGAGGAACTTCTGTAAGTCCAATTCTTCCTCCTGTCACCACTCGACAAAGGTGGATTTTTCGAAATTACTAATACTTTTATATTATGCTTGAATGAAATTCTATTAGGTGAACATAAAATGGTATTCAGTTCAGCTTTAATTGACGTTGGAATAGCGTTACTACTGTCAGTCGCTTTGGCCGAATGGGCGAAAGTGAGGAAAAAGACAGAGAAGGGATTCAATTGGTTGGCGTCGGCGGGAGTACTCTTCCTGTTTGCAGGAATTATAGACGCTTCCACGCTTCCGAGATTATACAACCTCGTGAGCGGACTTTATTTGGATACCCTATTTGCAGGAGTCGGAGCCCTGTTTGCTCTGTTGGGATCGCTATTCATAGTTTACGAAACTGTTCTGGAGAAATGATTTTTTATTTTCTCCAGCATTTTTTCTTTTTCCATGATTCAGCACATGAAAATAGATGAATCAGTAGTTTTCAGACGATTGTAAATTGAGAAAATATCTGGAACAAGTTCGACTTCCGCATCTCATTTCAGAATAAAGACACGTTCGTTGTGGTTTTAAAGTGCAGGGGGTGGGATTCGAACCCACGAAGGCACTAAGCCACAGGGTTTCTCATGTCACTCACGCTTTCATCATCTTTAATCAGCGCTCAAAATATAATCTTGAGCCCAGCGCGTTTGACCGCTTCGCTACCCCTGCACATTCGTGATTAATTAATATCAGGTTTGAATTTAAAAACGTTATCAGAATTAGGCCATCGCGTCCACTTCTATCTTCAACTGGTCTATCTGGGCCTTTAGGTCGCTTATGGTCGATTCCAGGCCTTCCAGTTCCTGCAGCTCGGTTTCAGAAACTTCCTTCATGAAGTCCATCGGTCTGGAGAAATCCGAGTCTAACTTGTCCATCTGCTTGCTTATCTTGTCAAGCGCACTGTACATAAGTTTCATGTTCTCCCGTTGTAGGTTTTCCAGCTTGCTGAGTATAGACATCTGGTTCTTGATCAGGTTGAATCCCATCTTGAGGTAGTTGACTGTGTTCAGTATCTCCCTGTATTTGGATAGTTTGACGAAGACGGGGGCCAGCGCCTGGGAATTGTCTTCTATCTTATCCATATCTCTTTCCATAGAAAACGGTTGCGATATCCTCATGGGAGGTACGTTTATTTCATCGACATCGACAGGCGGGACGAATTCCTCCTCATTTTTCTTCTTTTCAAAAATCGACATCAATCAGCACCAGCAGTCATTTCCTAAATTAAATTCTGTTTACTGTGAATATAACTTTTACATTATCTATCAGTTAGGAGTGCGGCGAGCGGGATTTGAACCCGCGTCGCGGCCGTTCCGCTATGGATTGGCAGGGCCGTATCTTAACCAGACTGGACTATCGCCGCTCTTTTGAAATTCAACCAAAAATGCTCCCGAATCCCTCAGAAGCCTTGTTTCCCTCTTCTTTGACCTTTGAAAGTATGACTTCCTTTTCTTCTCCTGTGATTTCCGTCCCGAGGTCACCTTCCTTCGCGATTTCTATCGCCTTTTCGCATCTTTCCTCGTCGCCGCTGATTATGCACAGGTAACCATTGTCTTTCCCGTACTGTTTCGCGTCTTTGAATATGATACTGGCTCTGTTGATTGTGTCGTCCGCCAGTAGCGTTTCCTTCAGCTTCACGTATTTGTCGCCCTCGGAATGTATTATGACATCCATTCGCCCACCTCTCACTCCTTTTTTATTATTTTTAATCATTTTTATCTTTAAGTTAAGCCTCAGGCGAGATTTGAACTCGCGACCTACTGCTTACGAGGCAGTTGCTCCACCAACTAAGCTACTGAGGCACATTGATTTCACGGAATCGTAGTTAATCTATATTACTATGAAATATCAATATAATATTTAATTTTAGTAGGTTTTTGATGACGAAGATGAAGGATGAGCCTGATAAAATCGAACTAATGCTCTTTTGGTGATTTTTTGGCGGATGACAAGCTACACGAGGCTATGTTGTGGGAAAAGGAAAGGAACGGCATAAGATGTGGTCTTTGTGCCAGGAAATGTTTCATAGGGAAGGGTAAGTACGGATTTTGCGATGTCAGGAAAAACGAGGAAAATCAGCTCTACACTATGAACTATGGGAAGCTTACAAACGTCAGCGTGGACCCGATGGAGAAAAAACCGCTTTTCCATTTTTTCCCCAATTCAAAAACACTTTCAATCTCATCTTTCGGGTGCAACTTCAAGTGCCAGTTTTGCGACAATTGGGAAATAAGCCAGCAGACTGATAAGTATCTGGAAAATTTCACCGGCAAGACATATACCCCGGAAGATGTGGTGAAACAGGCGGAAGATAACAATTGCAAGAGCATATCGTACACTTATAACGAGCCCACGATGTTCTTCGAGTTCGTGCATGATACTGCCAAGCTGGCCAAGAGGAACAACCTGATGAACGTTTTTGTGACCAATGGATACATGGAAGTGGACGCCCTGAAGAAGATATCTAAGTACATAGACGCTGCAGTTGTCAACATTAAAGCGTCGCTGGATCCAGAATTCTACAAGAAGTTCATGTCCGTGCCAGATGTCAGTCCCATATACGAGACGATGAGACAGCTCAAAAGACAGAGGATATTTTTCGAAATAACAAACCTGATAGTTCCCCAGCTCGGAGATAGCACGGAGCTTTGCGGAAAGTTCGCCGAACACGTGAATGCGAATTTGGGTTCTGCCATACCGATACATATATTGAGATTCCATCCCGACTATCAGCTTATGGATCTGCCTCCTACGCCAGTGCCGACGCTGGAAAGGTGCATGCGGGAGATGCAGATGAGGGGCTTGAGGTACATCTACATAGGCAATGTCGATGGGCATGATGACGAGAACACGTACTGCTACAACTGCAGGGAAATGGTCATCAAGAGGTCCGGCACCAGGGTCGAAGAAATCAATCTCATAGGGGATAGATGCTACAATTGCGGGTTCAAGATAGATGTGATTGTGGAATGAATTGTTTCAGATTGTTTCACTCGTTTTAGTTAAGATAATAAAGGCAACGGACTTAATACTATTCAATGATTGTCAATTCGAAATCACTATTCATTTCTGTATGTTTGTTATCATTACTGTTATCAACATCCTTTGTCCACGCGCAAGTTCATCCAGAGACAGACCAATTGAGATTCTATAAGGCATATGTGATCATAGACGAAGAGGGAAGAAGCTATGTGAATCTCACCATGACTTTCTGGGAACCAGAAACGGCATTCAATATGAAGGTAATCGGACGAGTGGAGAATTTCTATGCTACCAGCAATGCGGGTCCGGTGGATTGCGGCATCGAGATAACGGGAGTTAGCGACATAACATGTTCCATGGGGCTGACCGAACAGAAAAGGGAGTTGAACATAAATTTCGAGACTGTCGATTTTGTCAAGGCACTCGGAGACAAGATTCTTTATTTCAATGCAGAGGTTTCTCCAAATGTGAACACTACCAGTCTAACTGCCACGGTGAGATTGCCAAAAAATCATTTCCTCGTGGGTGAAAGCACGGAATCTAGCATACTTTCTTATCCAGATAAGGCATTCGCACACATACTGGGAGAGAATATACTGGTGACATGGGAATTGTCAGAAATTTCCGAGACAGAAGGAGTGACATTCGAGATTTTATACGAGGAGGCCGAGCCTCCGATATGGTTCCAGCTTAGAATGAGACATTTCATCCTTTTCGGGGCAGCTTTGGCTGGGGTGCTGGGCTTTATAATTATCAGGCACCTTAGAAAATCGGATGAAGTAGTCCTATCTATTCTAGACGAGTACGAAAGACAGATAATGGACATTATCGCTAAAGAGGGCGAGATAAAGCAGAAGAAGATAGTCGATTTGAGCAACTTTTCTAAAGCAAAGGTAAGCAGAGTAGTCAAGAGCCTCTCCGAGCGCGGGCTGATAGAAGTTGAGCGGAGAGGCAGAACCAACAGAGTTAAATTGTCCAAAAAGCAAATCGGTTTCAACAAACAATAGGTTCGATATAATAATCTATTTTAAGCCTTATTTTTGTCAGAAAGGTCTTATTTTTGCTTCAGAAACAATTAACATCATTAAAACACTTAATTTTCACCATTTAAGGGTCTATTTAGTATACACCTGAAACAATGTAAATCGTTTCAACTAAGTGTTATATACAAACAAAAACCAACTAAACTTTAGAAAAATCCCAAGCACAGTGGGTTATCGGGTTCCGAGCAAACGCTCGGTCTTGATAACATACTGAAAGAGGTAAGATAAATATGAAAAAAATAATTGCAGGATTCATGACTGCTCTAATGGCACTGCTAACAGTGTCAACTCCGGTACTTGCCGCTAATACAGTAGCAGACTTTCCAGGTATGCTAGCTGGTAGCGACGGTGCATTGAACGCCTATGTAGTAGTCGGTTCTTTAGCAGCTCCAAGTGATGTTGCAGGCGCTATTGACATCGCTGTCAGACTTCCAGAAGTCGGATCAGATGAAGTGTCAACATCATGCTCCTCGTCAACATCGGTTGAAGGGACAAGAAAAGATAACGTCGGATTGGCTGACGCTTTATCTACAGCTTTCCCAGCATCTGGTATACTGAAAACCGCGCACTATTCTGGATTGAAAGATTCCAAGATCACTTGGAGTGGATCAAGTTCAACAGAATATGACTACAGAGAACAGGTGGACATAAGCGGAGTTACAATGGCTCATGACTTAGCAACCTCTAACGTCAATGGTACAGAAAAAATGGTAGTCGAATCTGGTGATATAAAATACCAATATGTGTTCGATAAGGCAATCACTCATGGTGGTACAGTGTCAGTTCCAAACTACACTTACCCAATCAACATAAAGTTGCTGGGCGAGGACTTCTCGATAGTTGGTACTTCATCGAGCCAGGTATTGATGTTGCACGGTTCTGTAGGAACTGCTACAGCAACTAAAGGTGTAACATATGGCGACTACACAGTCTACTCCATAATAGGTGTCAACAGTGGTTGGGTAACACTCAGCATCAGAGATGCCGATGGTAATGAAGTAGAACAATTGACGATAGATCAAGGAAAGAGTGCTACATCCACTACTGCAGGGATAAATGTGCAAGTAACTACTGTAAGGGCAACACAAGACAATGCTGCATACGCGGACATCGTAGTCGGACCTTCAACAGAAGGTACAACTAAGATATACGATTCAACTGCGGATGTGACATCTTCTGGTACTACAAGCGATAGGTTCCCAGGTGAGACCGTATGGGGAATTCAGGTGAAATCCGGTACATTCGCAACATCTGGTGTAATATCGGTTGGAGACACACTGGAAGTCATCTACAAGCCTACACAGACCCAGTATCTAGTTGCAGGTGAAAAGGTAGTCCTACCTAACGACTATGCCGAATTGGCATTCGAAGGTTGGAATACTGACAAATTTGCAACAGTAACAATAGAAGCATTGGGAAGCACTATCTCGGCATATGATCAAGTGGATGATAGCGTAGCGTACGGTAACAGAGGTGGAATAAAGATATCTGTTGACGAAACAGGATCTAATTCCATAGTGAGTCTTGGAGGAAATGCGTTCTCTGAAGCTTACGTACTATTTAACGCTACAAACTCTAGTCACGGATATACCGAGATAGGGTTCAAGGATAGCACTAAGAATAAAATCTTAATAAATGGTACATATGTGGAAAGGATTGACACACTCGAATCAACATCCGAGTATGAAAGTCATCTAATCAACTTCGGAAACGTATCAGAAGCTTTCACATATCCGTTCAAATTGAACGTCGGAAACTCTGGAGATCAAGATTACTGGTTGAATGTGACTATCAACGGTTCACAGCTGATTGATATCATGACAATCGGAAAGAAAGGAAGCGCTCCAACAATCAGTATTGACTTCAACAACAAGACCGCTATTACAACGACATCCACTCCTAATTTCAGGTTAGGTGCAACAGCATCCAGCGCTGAAGTTGGTGAGGTAAATGCAACTACCGAATCTACCGTCAGAGATGCCGGTAAGAAGACTCAAGAAATAGTCGACGATTCAGGTATCATACTACTTAATACGGATTCCAATGGAAATTCGGACAAAGTGGTATTCAAGGTACCAGCTAAGGATCTGAAGGCTGTAGTCTACTTCGGTTTGCAAAGTGGAACACAAACCACGACCTCGGGTGATACGTACACTAACTATCCGTCAATACCTGTAACATCGACCATTGCTAAGTTAGACAGCGAAATGTCTAGTCTGAAAACTGCGAAACACTTAATACTCGTCGGCGGACCTTGTGTGAACACATTAGTCGCTGAATTGGCCGATGACGGCAAATTCAGTTACACATGTGACGCATGGCCCGGAAGAAACTTCGGTATAATCGAAGTGATCGACGACGGTTTCGCAACAGGCAAAGTCGTGTTAGTAGTAGCCGGAACGAGAGCTGAAGATACAAGAGTCGCTGCATCAGCAGTCCAACAGTATGACACTAAATTGACAAGCAAAACAGGCACGTCAGTTGAAGTCACAGGTACTGTCGGATCTCCTGTTGTAGGATAAACTCTTCGATCTTAAGCGATCGCGGGAAAGTTGAAAACTTTTCCCTTTCTTTTTCTTTTTCAACAACTTAGCGTGAGCTATAGAAAAGGATTTAACTGTTCAATCTGTCATTATATTTCATACTAGTGATGGGCATGGCCAAACTAACGCTATCTGAAAGGAAGGTGAAAATCCTGTTTGTAGCCGTACTTTTGGTAGTTTCCGGAGTACTTGTCTACAATTACAGGTCCTACATAGGATACCACATACTAAAGATGCCCATAAAGCAATGGAACTGGAAGGGAGTCAC
>CAYRSQ010000002.1:32907-42864 GCA_964427055.1 uncultured archaeon | reverse complement strand
GCAGCTTGATGTGCGCCTCGTAAATCCCCCTGGTGCCGAGCATCGCGTTTATCCTCTCGCCTCCCTCGTAGGTGGTCACCCTCCGGATACCGTTCTCCAGCGGGGGCAGCCTGTCGCAGAAACCCACTATCATCTCCAGAAGCTCCAGTACCATGATTGGAAGATGAACGCTAACCGATTTAAGTTTTCATTCACTTGTAGAAATCTTCCGATGCCGTCAAGATATACCTATTGCCGTCCGGCTTGTCCAGTATCAGGTATTCCGAAAGGTATAGTCTGTCCGTTTCTTCCAGTCCCGCTATTATTTCATTCGACTCCACTACGGTTCTCTTGCTGAATTTCATGTCGTCGATGATGCCTTCGACGGTCCCTCCAAAAACTTTGTACAGGGGAACGTTGTTGTCTATCAAGTGTATCTCTGCCCGTTTGTTTTCTTTCACGAAGAACATGCGGTACGATGTCAGGTTGCCCGACTCGTGGAATATGATATGGTATATTATATCGCCAGCCTCGAGATTTCCGTCCGTCATCTCGTCAATCCCTTTCTTCTCGAACTTCAGGATTTCGTCTGGATTCTGTTCGATGATGTCTTCGAGTCTGAGCATCTCCTCAAGGGCTTGGAGCCTGATCCTCATACTTTTCCAAGGGATTTTGATAGATTTAAGATGCGATGACGCCTTCTCACTCATTCAATTCTGGGGTCCCCGCATGGTACAGTTTCTCTTCCAGCAGACCCATTTCGTTGAGCCTCCTTCTCATGACAGAAACGTGGGTGTACTCGCCCACACCCGTGTCGAGCCGCAGGTTGTCCATCCTGATTCTTTCGTTCTGCATGATAGGCTCTATCCACGCGTATTTTCTCATCCTTTCCATCAGGTCGCCCAGAGTGTACGTGGCTCCGACGGATATCCCCATGAACTCGTTGAACCCCCACATGATATAGGAATCAGGGTATCCCGGGTCGTCGTCCGCGCATCCGTCGTTCCTGGCGGCATCCTCGAACCTTCTGCATATCCTGCATATGACGTCCAAGGAGTTTGTAACGTACACGAGTGTGTCGGGGTCCATCGACATGATGGACTTGAGCTTTTCGATTGCGGGCATGTATTCGGACTCCTTGTACCCCTCCTCGGAGTAGTCAACGGAATAAACATCCAGATTTTCAAACAGCATCCTGTATGCGGTGTCGACATGGTGGTGCCTAAGCTCGACTATCTCCGCTATGTGCCCCGCAGCCTTCATGTTATAATAGAAACACAACAACACTTAAATCGGTTTTCCATATGTGAAAAATATTGCGAGAACGTGTCCAAATATTGCCGGGAGCATTACAACTCAATTCTAAGGCTCAGTATGTATGATAACCTTCGTTGATGGGATAGTGACAAATTTATATAATTTTGATTGCAATATTTCAATATGGCATTAAGTACATACTCCAGACCTATCATTTCTGATATTCGGCAGCACCTAGCAGACTATTCAGGATTAGCAGAACTGGCGAATCGACAGGAGGATGGTATCAGCGCGTTGGAAAAGGTGGCAATACATCTCTGTATGGAGAAAGGTATGGATATTGGAATATTGGCAATGTACAAGGACGATGCAGGCAAGGATGCTTTTAGAAGATACATTAAAAAGGAATTCGGGATGGACGTCCATCTTTCTTAAGCCCATATGGTGAAAGCCGTTCCGTCGTTCCCGAACCGACCGTTCCGTCATAAAACAGAAGTAAATAAATGCCTGTACAACCTTTGAATTGGGCTTACAAATGCAGATGGGCCAAATGCATAAAGATTCCATTTCCAATCCAGCTCCTTTACTAATTTTGTGTTAACATAAAGAGGCTCATATTCCGGGTCGGGAATGATGTAATGGTTACCGCAGCCGTTTCTTACACTCTGATATATTTTAAACCCTTGATCTAAAATCTCTGATGCTTCTATCGGAAACACATGCGTAATAACCCATTTTAGGCCTATGTTTCTTTCATAAAATGGATAGGAATCTGTTAAAAATATGCACGGAGCTTCAGAACCTCTTTGAGAATTTCCCTCGACATCCAACGAATCCTTAATTAGTTTAGTGGGTATTCCCCAAGTACCGAATACAATACCTCCATAATTGTCTTCAGAGTTAGGTAACATATACCCTCTTTCTTTAATTAGCTCTGTACTTTCTCTGCCTTCATATCTATAGAGCATTTTGTTAGGGTCCGTTAGCTGTTTTGCCATGTTAGAATTTTAAATAAAAACGATTTAAAACATGATGTTGAGAAAATAATTCCAAATCGGTAACCGATTTAAACCTTCGACTTCCGGTTATATGTTATGGTAAGGCAAGTCGAGAGCGTCAACATCCACTTCAACGAGTCGGAGATGTCCGGATACATACAGAGGGTGTTGCTTGCTTCAGAAATGGGCAGCAGGAACGGCTACGAGACCCTGAACATGGTCCAGGAGGACGTACTAGCCGAGTGCAAGAGGAAGCTGTACCGCGAGGTCAGGGATGTTGACAGGACTGACATCGAGAAGGTGGATTTCGCCAGCCGGACGGCAATACATGTGTCAAATGACGTTTATGACGACCTCCTGTACTATATCGAAGAGCTCATGACAGTGGACGACAGGTCGGGAAGCGTGTTCCTGAAGCCGTGCGCCGAGCTGTACAATGCACACTACTACCAGATGGAGGAACATGCCAGCTCGCTCAGCGAGATAACATGGGATCTGGCCGACGTGTTCGAGGAGTATCTGGCGAACGAATATGTGGCAGACATTGACAAGAGGAAGTACAGGACACTGTCATTCTACCTGAGGTTCCCCGACACAATACCATCGATGCCAGCGGGCGACAGGAAAGCGATAGGAAAGTTTTTCGAGATGCACATCGGGAATATGCCAGAATACAGCGAATTCTAACCGGGTTCTTATTGATTGAAGGATTAGTCAGACATCTAGCATCTGTCTATCTTTGCGAACTTCGGCGTCAGGACCAGGTACCCTTCCTCCACACCGACTATGTCCCAGCCGAACTGTATGCATCTCCTCTTCAGCATCTGGACGCTCTGCTTGAACTGCCCGAGGTCCTTCTTCTGCAGGTCGTATATCTTCACAAAAAGAATATTGCCTTCCCTCAGCAGCCTCTCTATCCTTTCGACGTCGTTTATGCCGCCGAGGTTCTCTACGCGCACCGTGACCTTGTCCATCGGACCCTGCTGGCCCTCCTCTACGGGCAGCTCCACGTTGTCATCGCGTTTGTCTCTTTTGAATATGTCCAGGATTCCCATGTTCGCACCTGTCAATAATTTTATCTTTAAAATATATAAAGTGAATTGTGATAACCGGGGTCTTGCCGGACGATTATCGCCTTCTGCCCCTGAGTTTGACGTAGGCTTCCACGGTGACAGTCGAATAAAAGGCTGACAGTACTGATATCATGGCATAGTACACGACATACATCGGGTACGACACCACCGTGCCTTCCTCCGACACGTCCATCATGGTCAGTCCCAGCGACTCGTACAGCGTGGTGTATGCTATCATCACAACCACGGTCAACGCGAATACCGACAGAGCGAGCAGCACGAGTTTCACCATGTTCCCTTTGGCCATCTTCCAGCTGCCTTTTGCGGAGTCCATCACGCCCTTCCCCTCGAGGACTATGAGGTTGCATGCGAACACCAGCCTTAGGGCCGCATACATAATGAACACAGATTCGGCGAGTATCATCAGTCCGCCGGCCATCGGCGATATGACATATGCGGCGAACGCTATCATGTAGAGCAGCGCGACTGCCACCGCCATAACAACAGAAAGCTCAAACAGCTTCAGCATCTTCCTCACGCTGACCTTCTCCATCACCTTCCCCAGCGATACCTTCCTGGAGCGGCGGTCGTATATGAAATGCATAGTCAGTACGGTCGCGTACAGCCCGGCCAGTCCGGTCAGCAGCACGAGCGCGAACGAGTACGACACAACAGCGTACGTATTGTAATAGAAAACAAATGCGACCAGCAGCATGTGCACGATGAATATCGGGAGCACCGCAGCCGGGTTCTTCCACAGGAACCTCGCGGACTTCTCAATCGTCTCCCTTACGGACAGTTTCGACTTTGCCATTGAGAAATAATTCGTCCGCTGGGCTAATAAACGTTACTTACGCGGATGAAGCTCACTTCCTCTTCGCGTACTTCAGCGACGTGCTTCCTTTTCCCTTGTCCCATCTCAGTTCGAGGAACTCTTCGGCCGCCAGTATGTTGACCGCCGAGTTGATTTCCATCTTGTTCACGCGCTCGCCCGGATACTTCTTCATGTACGCGTCAAGTATTTCCCTGATCTCGTACTCCTCGTAGCCCATGTCGCGCATCATGTTCTTCACCCTGTGCGATATGACCTGTACTTTGCCGAAAATATCGTCATATGCATCGAACAGCTTCTTCTCGAGCATCATAATAGGGATATGGCATGGACGGATTTAAGCGTTACACTGGCGCTTCGTGCAAAGGATTTAAGCCTCGGCATCCGACTTCAATTATGACTATTTCTGGCATGGTTAGGAGCGGCAAGCGGCCGGACATGAAGTACAGGGCCAACGAGATAATGGCCGGGAAGGTGGAACATGAAGATGTGTTCAGGTACATGCTCAGGGCGCTCTACGAGGCGGACAGGCCGATCACCCACGATGAGATGAAAGAGGCTATGAACTTGATGTACAGGAACGGTAAGATAAAGGAGATGAACGCGCCGGTGGATGTGAAGAGGTTCGGCTCTTACAACGACATGAAAAGGCGCAGGGAGGAAATTGAGTCCCAGATAGAGGACGGCATGGACAGCGAAGAGTACAGAAGCGCGCTGAAGCTCGGCAAGAACCGCGGGCTGTACTTCCAGAACGTGGGGCGCGACAGGAAAGTGATGCACATGATAAGCACAAGGGGAAGGGCAGTGTACGAAATGTACCTGAACGAGCTGAAGCATTAAATGGATGTTCTCCATTAAGCGCAAGGCTTAAAAGCGTTTCCGTGCAACCTTTAAGAATGTCCAACAAGACGCTAAGGAGCCTTGAAGAGGCGATGGAAATTTTCGGGGGCACATGCGCAGAGTGCGAGCGCAAACACTACTCGCTCCCCGGCAGGTACGACAGCATCACCTACAGTAACGCCAAGGCGATATTCCACTGCTCCAAGGGGGGCAGGAACGACCACAAGGTGTCCTACAGGCTGGGCTTCCGGGCCAGCGAGAGCGACTTCATGGAACTTGAGAAGGAGTTCAGGCACGCCGAGAACGCGGATGATGCAGTGAAGAAGTACGTTCTGGATGCCATGATGAGGAAGCTCGATGTATATGCAGTTCTGGCTGAGAAAGGATTGGAATACGACATCGGGTTCACGGACGCCGATGGCAGGCCGGTGCACGCCAAGGTGGGCGGAAGGAAGGTCGACTTGGTTTCTGAATTCTACGGGGATGTCGAGTACGTCGTCATATGAGAATCATTAGTGTTTGTATAGTATCATGTAGTCCTTGGCACGCTCGGTCAGCGGGGTCATCTCGTATCTGAATGATTGATTCTCCTCTATCATCCCGTCGAGCACGTGCATCCTGTCCTGATGGTACACTATCTGACCTATCCTGGCCTCGCCGCCCGGCCTGAGCACCCTGACGACCTCCTCAGTGAAAAGCCGGAATACGTCGTCTTGCCTTTCAAGGAGGTAGTTGTCGATCAGGTAAAAGTACGATGAGAACGTCGACAGCACCACATCGAACGATCCGTCCCTGAACGGCAGCGCCTCGTTCACCCCAGTTATTTTGTTGTCCCTGTTTCTCCTGACCATGAGATACTTCCCTATGTCCAGGTTGCCATATGGTGAATTTGATTCCGGGTCGGCAGACAGGGAATATGCAGGGTCGAGTGATATCACGTTTATCCCGAGCTTCGAACATTCCCTCTCGAACAGTCCGGCGCCCGCGCCTATGTCGAGTATGTCCTTGCCCTGGAGGCTGCCGATGTCGAGACCCAGCACCATTGAATACTGGAATATTCCCCTCTCGGTGACTAGGCAGTTCCTGTTCCACGTGTAGTCGTTCCCGTCCATAGAAAATAGAGAAACTGTAAGATTCTTAAACCAGACGGTCCGTCACTCCTCTCAAGAGGAAGTCTATCTGTTCTGCTTCTTGACCGGTATGTCCACCGGGCTGTTGTATGTCGCAGCCACCTGGCCGTGACAGAGTTTCTCTATCTTGAACGCGTTCTCTGTCTCTCCCAGCTCTCTCCTTTCGTACCCGGTCCTTCTACCGTTGTCGTATATGTCGCTCTTGCTTTCGTGGAATGTGTACCACTCGGCCGCCACCATGTACGCTCTTATTTGGTTTCCGTTGAATATCGGATAGGAGCCTACGATCGTCAGCAGCTTCACCGGGCTGTCCTCAGCCTTGACGGATAGCTTCATCACGCTCTTGTATCCCGACATCGAACGGCTGGAGCTGCCGCCTATCACCCTTGTCCCCGTTTCCATCCAGATAGGCTCGGTCTTCACGTCGACCCCGGTCACGTTGAAAAGCTGGTCAATCACGAAATCCTGCCAGTCCCTCACATGAATGTCCATGATAGAAGATTCTCAATAAAAGATAAATATCGTTCGGACCCAAGGACGGCTTTAAATTTATCATAATCACAGTCAGGTTATGAAACACGGTGACCTGTACGAGTCAGGCTTTGTCGAGGAGCACGGCTACGCCGCGGCGAGGTTCATTGAGTCCTGGATGGAGCCCGAGAGGTGCTTCCTGGAGGAGGACGTGATGTCCGCGTACATGGTGAAGATATTGTACGAGCAGGGACAGATGGGATTGCAGTGTCTGTCCGATCGCACTGTGGAGATGCTTCGCGAGATTTTTACGGAAGATAGCATATCCCCGTCCGACCCTGTTGTCCTGGGCCGCTTCCTTTACAGGATGGGTATGCTGAGGGACCAGTTCTGCATGCTGTGCAGGGTGGAGGATACCCAGTCATACGACTTCTCGCTGACCGAGGCGGGCGAGGCGATATGGGAAGTTTACAACCAGAAGATACTGGACTACCACAAGATGTCTGACAGAAGGACGTTCATGAAGTAGATTCCAATCGGGATTTGGCCTGTCGTGATTCCTTTAAATTTTTCAGGGTCATAGTTTGATTATGGAGTTAGAAGACCTGCTTCTGAAAAGGGAGGAGGTGCCCATAGGACTGCCTTTCGGCCCCATAATAAAGGAGTTCGACAACCAGTGGTGCATGATTCCCATACACCATTCCTTGAAGGACAGCCTTCCTGACGACTTGAAGTATGACATGAGCCTGGCTTTGGGAGTCATGAACGACGCCATAGACTGGTACGAGGAGGACCTGAGAAGGTATCACAAAGGTCTGGCGGACGAGGGGGTGAAGGGGTGGGTCGAACGCATCTTTCTGAACGACCTTCCTGTGAAGAGGGACGTGTGGAAGTGGCCGATGGGACTTGGGAGGGGTATGAGGGTCGACATGGTGGTGTCGCAGGACTTTTTATACAGCCTCGGCCTCACGACAGACTGCCACATATACGCGGACACGGGCGCTTTCGACGGGACCGGGATGGACAACGGGAAAGTCAATCTCAGCAAGGAGAAGTTCGTCGAATACAGCATAGATGGAGACGTTAGGGATTGGGACGGATTCTATTGCTGCGACATGTACGCGTGGCAACAGCACAATGTTGACACTATTCCGCAGGCGATAATGCTTAGGGACTGGGCGATACTTTACGAGAACGTTCTGTTAAGGAAGATGGACGAGCTGGGAAGGCTGGAATATAGATTAGAATAGGAAGGTTTTAATTCTATCAGAACAGTCTTTAATAAATGAAAAGAAGTGAAAATATAATTTCTAATCAGAAAGATAGTTTTTGAATTCTCCTATTGTCATGGTTTTACCGTCTAGTTTAGTTACATCTGCTCTTAATTTATCGTCATTTGTCAAAAGGATAAAGTTCTTTTTTATAGAAGTTTCAGCAATTAAAGCATCTTTGAATTTTTTAGTATTCGATTTGGTTTTAGTTATTTCCTTAATTATTTCTCCATCACCTAATTCACTGAATCCCATTCTTGATAGCCCTTCGATAGTAGAAGTTGTATTAACCATATTTGGAGATAATAAAATCAGAAAATTCGACATTTTTTTTCTCAGTTCTTCGTTTTTTATATCGTTAATTTCATCCATCTGAACATGTGTAATGTAAAATCTATATCCTTTACTTTTAGCATCCTCTATAAGTTTTCTAGTAATTTTTCCTGATTTTATATCATCGATAATATTAGTGTCAATCATTATTTGTTTGCCAGAATCAATTTTTTTCTCCAAGACGAGATTGATTGTTTCTAATTTTTTTTTCATTTCTGATGTTCCATCGTCCAATGTTGTTAGTAAAAACATCCCTAGAAAAGAAATTATAAATGGATATATAAAATAAGGAAAAATGTCCAAAATAGAAACTAAATTCGAATTATACTGAAATCTTAATAATATTAAAATAATTAAAGAAGGAATTAATCCTAATACGGATAAAGCAAATCCTATTTTAAAAATTATATTTCCTAAATATATTCCATATTTCTCATTAACTACATTAATCCAATAGTTTTCAATTTTAGAGTTGATTTTAGCTTTGTATGATTCTTTCAAAATATTCAGTTCATCTGTGTTATATTTGATATATTTTTCCATATGGAATGGATTTATTTTCACAAAGATAAAGTTTAAAGAGAATTTATGAAACTTGATGATAGTAAAAAAGAACTTAAAGAATTTAAAATTGAAGTTGATGGAAAATCAATTAAAATATCTCCTGAAAAGTCTAGTCATTGGTATAGAAAAGTTTTGAACAGAGAAACTGATTCTATAATGTCTGATGAAATACTAATCGATTCTTTAAAAATAGCATATAATCTAAGTGAACCAGACGGAACGGGATTTAGAAAAAGTAAATATAATGTATTTTCGTTTAACCTACAAGCTAATCCTAAATCTTCTTTCGGAAGGTCAAAACAGAAATATAAAGCAATTCTTCTTTCTGAAATCAATAGGCATAGTGTCGAATTGTCTAAATTTAAAAGTAAAGAAGTTTTGGTTTACATGTGTATCTATCTTAGACCTGAAAAATATAGAAAAAACGATGTTGATAACTTTGTCAAAATAATATTGGATTCGTTGAAGGAATACATAGGAGATGATAGAAATGTACTCTGTGTTATAGCTGAGAAAAAAAAGTTAGAAAATTATCCAGACGAAGATATGGATTTCTTGGAACAAATTGTTATATATATAACTGATCCTAGCGCGAAAAAAGACATTTTGAAATAAATGAAAAAGTGAAGATGCTTTACAGCATCTCCACGTAGTCCGCACCGTTCTGGAGTCCGCTTGACATCCCAGGCTCGGCGCCGATTATTATGACCTTCTTCCCATGTTGTTTTACCATGTGCACGACAGGCATGTAGTCCGCATCCCTAGTCGCGATCGCGACGTACTCCACGTCCTTGTCTATCGCTGCTTCGACTGCAGCTATCGCAACGGCCACATCAACGTCATTCTTCTCCGCCTCTATCTCGGCGAGAATCATGGCTGGCTCGAAACCCTCGTTTATTATGGCTTCAATCAATTTCTCCGGCGCGAACTGGTTGACGAACACCTTGGCTATCGTCACCCTGCCGTACTTGTAAATGCACTTCTTCAGCTGCCTAAGGTCGATCATAAACTCCTTCCTGAGCATGTTCGGCCCATCTACAAATAGCGCTATCTTAGGTATGTCGCTGTTAGGCACACGGTCGCTATATCTACTTCCCGTCCTTCTGTATCCTTCACTCATTAAATATCACCTTCCATTTCTTCAAATGGCCAGAAACCGTTCAGAAAAAGTCCAAAAATTCAATCACAATAAGTATTATGCTTTTCAAA
>CAYRSQ010000002.1:20548-32897 GCA_964427055.1 uncultured archaeon | reverse complement strand
AAACCTTTTCACACAGTCCTTGCCATGCAAAGTCCTATACGGACTTGGCTAATTATTATAGGAATCCCCAATGTTTAAATACTCTTCTGAAACAAGCCGTTGAACGTCTATATAATATAAGGATCAGCCTACCAGGAGAAGCTGCTCATGCCGCCCGTCCCCTTCACCGAGACAGCCGTGCCCTGCAGCGTTATTATGTTCGAGTCCTCGACCTTCAGGTGGCCCTTGAAACCGCTTATCTCCAGCTTCTCGCCGTCCAGGTTCCAGTCCCCCTTGAACACGTTGGCTGTCGTGAACTTCTTTATGTTGCCGAACACCATCTCGAGCGTTATCTTCGGCTCGGCCAGGTCCGTCACCAGGGACTGCTTTGGTATGACCTCGAAAGTCACCTTCAGCTGCCTGTTCGCATCCTCCTCGTCCGCGGGCATGTACGTCTCGCCGTCCACTACCAGTTCCTTCGTATAACCGTTATAGATGAACGTCGCGCCATCCGTATAGTCGATGGTCCCCTTCGTCTCCTTCATCTCTATCACGCAATCCTTCAGCCCCTTGGCTATGCCTACCCCGTCTATCTTCACGGGCTTCACGCAGACTCCGGATATGTACATGCTGGAGTTCGTAAGGTCGTACGACTGCAACTCGAAAGCTTCCCTGTTCGCGTCCATCACTATCACAAAGCCGTCGCCGCTTGGCATCTTCGGCCCGAACATCCCGCCCGAGCTGAACGCGCCCGACACGGCGTCCCCTATCCCCACCTTGAAGGAGTACAGCGACTTGTCGGCGAAATCCCTTCCGCCCTCGCTGCCCAGCAGTATCAATCCTATCCCTATGACAGAGAACACCGCGAGCATTGATTTCCAATTCATCTGTATCATGTCATTACCCGATTTATATACGGCGCAAAACCATTATATTATACTTACAATAATTATTGTATACTAGATATTAAAAATCCATCTGTGATGCGATGATAGAGATGCTCCTGAATTTCACCGGCAGCGACCCGATAATGAACGTGTTGTGGTTCGTGTTCTTCATACTGATGATGGTGTTCTATCCAAGGATAATAATAACGCAGATGATATGGAAGCTGGACCAGACTGCGACAGACCTCGAGCGCATGACGTCGAGGGGCAAGAGCATAGTCATAGGGGAGATATCGAAGAGGCCGAGCAGGAAGCTTAAGGAGGACGTGAAGAACTTCATCGAATTCTTTTTTATACAGCCTGTCAGCCTTGACCCGTACGGCATAGTCGCCAAGTTCGAGCACATGATGGACGGGATGGACGAGAGGTACGAGTACTTCGTCAAGCAGGTCGCCCCGAATCTCGGAGTGGAGGAGAGGCAGAACATCAAGATGGGGCTGTCCGGCGCGAACTCGCTGAACATGCTGGCCAAGATAGTCAGGCATTATGTGGAGACGATAAGGAAGACCAAGAATTTGCAATTGGCGATGGTCCTGCAGATGCAGCTGCCGGAGATAGAGAGGATAGCGAAAGCCCTGATGTGGGGGACGGAAGCCTTGGCGAAGGGATGGCCTGTCGGCGACTCGATCGGTCCGCTGATGGCTGCGAAGATGATAGGCGACAGCAAGGTGAAAGAGGTCGAACATGACACCATGCTAGCTGTGAAGACGATAGCGAAGAGGAAGGTGTTCATTATGAAAGCCAAGGGGCCCGGCGGAAGGCTCGGGAAGCTCGGCAAGGCGACGGAGAAGATAGCCAAGCGCAACAAACTGGCGAAGATAATAACAATAGACGCGGCTGCGAAGCTCGAGGGCGAGAAGACGGGCAGCGTGGCCGAGGGAGTGGGCGTCGCGATGGGAGGCATAGGCGTGGACCGCTCGAAGATAGAGGAAGTGGCGGTGAAGACCAGGGTGCCGCTGGACAGCGTGGTAGTGAAGATGAGCCAGGAGGAGGCCATACAGCCGATAACGAATGACATACTCTGGGCGAGCCCGAAGGTGATGAAGGTCATCGAGGAGAGGGTGAAGGCGACAGAGAGGAAGGGGCCGATATTGATTATAGGAGTGGGAAACACCGGCGGGGTCGGCAACGACAGGAAGGCTGCGCAGTCCGCTGAGAAGACCGCAAAGGAAGTCATGAAGGTCGTCAGCAAGAGGAAGAAGAAGGAGAAGGAGCTCCTCGACAAGAACAAGTGGAAGAACATCTTCTGGTCAGGATGAACAACAGACGGCTATAAAAATTTCAGCCGCGATTCTTTAATCAATGGGAAAGATAGACGACACAAGGTTTACACCCAGGAAGTTCACTTACCTGACTGACCTGGAGAAAGAGAAAATCATGAAGGATATGTATCCCGATTGCAAGATTATAGAAACGGACTACGGCCACATCTACGTGGTCAACGGAAACAAGGAGTGATCACTTCCCGAGCATGTCCTCAAGCTCTTTTATAGCTTTGACTGGGTTGTAGCAGAAGAGTATCTTGTTGAACATCCCCTTGGTCTCCTTGACGTCGAGCCTTACCCTGTCCACGGACTCCTTGTCGAGTATTATCCTCTTGAAGAGCTCGGCGACCGTCTGCATGTCCTGCTCCTTCATGCCTATCCTCGTGAGCTCCTGCACGCCTATCCTTATCCCGGATGGTCGGAACTTGGCGGTGTTCTCGTCGTCCCACGGGAGCGCTGTCTTGTTGCATATGACATTTGCCTTCGCCATCTCCCCAGCCACGAAATCGCCGCCACCATGCTGGCTAACATCGATAAGTATCTGGTGGCTCTCGGTGAAGCCCTTGTGTGGGCACAGCACGCGGAACCCCATCCCGAACATCTGCCTGCCGAGCGCCTGGGCGTTCTTCACGGTCTTGTCTGCGTACAATTCCCCGAACTGGTCCATCTCCAGCGCCGTTATCGCCAGCGCATGCAGCCTCGACATCCTCGTGCTCCCCATCACTCCTGGATATATCGATTTTTGTATCTTTTCCCAGTCGCTGTTGTCCAGTTTATAATTGCCTACTATGATTCCGCCCTGCGGGCCCTGGAACGTCTTGTTCGTCGATGATGTCAACAAATCGGCGCCCTCCTCGAACGGTTGTTGGAATGCATTGCTGTACACGAGCCCGAATACATGCGCGGAGTCGTACACTATCCTCATGTCCCTGAACTCCTCCCTAATCTCCTTCACAGGATGCGGGAACAGGAAGTTCGACGATCCGAACACCGCCATCTTCGGCTTCGCCCTCTTTATGATGTCAATGCTCCTCTCCACGTCTATGTTCATCTCCGTGGTGTCGAAAGCGAAGCTGACGTCCGTCAGTCCCCTCACGCCAGCCATCCCCTTCCTCGTGTTCGCGAAGTGCCCGCCGTCCGCCGGGTCGACGCTCATTATCACGTCGCCGGGATCGAGCAGGGCGTTGAAAACTATCAAATTGGCCAATGAGCCGGATGTCGGCCTGGTGTCGGCGAACCTGGTGATGAACCTCTTTCTGATTATCTCATTGCACAGTTCCTCTATCTCGTAAGAATATTGTGTGCCCTCGTAGTTCACCCTGTCGCCCGTGTGCTCGTTGTACCTTCCTTCCATGTCGGAGTCGAGCATGCGGCTCGCGAGCGGCGAGAGCGTGCATTCGGACGCTATCATGTTCAGGCACTCGTCCCTCCTCCACTTGTTGTGCCTCACGAAATTGTCAAGGACGCGCTGCCTGTTCACTGGTCCAATCATGAAAATAAGATGGGTTCTAAATTATTTATTTCCCAAACCTAATCGAAACCCTTTAATCTGTTATTGCATTACATGTATTCAGTGGTTTCATGGCTGAAATACAGGATAGGTTCGACGAGTTCAGGGACTGCATAAAGTACGATATCGCCGGCTACATGAAGAATCTCTCCGCGAAGCTGGACAAGGAAATCAACATCTATGGAAGTTATAATTCTATAAACGACGAGCACTGGGGTGAGATAGCCTCGGGCGAGGACCACTTTCTGTGCCCCGGGGACGTCGTAAAGATACGGTCGTATTCTGGAAGCGCGGACGTCGTTCACCTTGTCGAACCGGACAGAGAGGAGACAAAAGATATAGACGAGTACATCGGTTCATGCGACCTCCGGATGCTGATAAGCATAGTGAACAGCCTTGCGAGGGAAGAGGAGTTCCGCGAACATCACATAAAATGAACTAGTGGTTGTATGGCAGAGATACTGAAAAAGATGGACGGGATGGAGAAGGAGGCGAAGAGGAACGTGGCAAACTATCTGAAAAGGTTGTCAAAGAATCTCGATGCCCCGTTGCATATATACACTGACGCGAGAGTCAGCAGTAGCGGCGAAGGTCCGTATCCTATAGATACTTCCAGTTACACGACGTACCATCTTACTCCTGAAGGAAACATAAGGCACGAAGTTTCCGGCGGCGACGGCGGATGGACCAGCGAGACCGTGAAGAAGCTCGGATGCAGTAGCGTCTCGATAAACGACTATGTGGAAAGGGCCGGATTCGATCAGCTCAGATCCATAGTCGCCACGCTCGTCGAAGAAGGGTACGATATTTAATTCCTAATCCTTAATACATAGATATGAAAGTCCGGATCAAGCGCATAGACAAGGAACTTCCTTTGCCGATGTACGAGACAGACGGCTCTGTTGCATTCGACATCGTTTGCAGAGTGGACACCGTCATCGGACCGAAGTCGATAGTGCGCGTGCCGGGCAATGTCATAGTGGAAGTGCCGGAAGGGTACGCGCTGGTGGTCGCGTCAAGGAGCAGCACTCCGGTGAAGAAGTCGCTGTGGAAACCCCATGGCATAGGCATAGTCGACCAGGACTACTGCGGCGAGAGCGACGAGATAATGATGCAGATGTACAATTTTTCCGATGAACCTGTCACGGTGAAGCGAGGCGAGAGGATATCGCAGGGCATGTTCGTAAAGGTCGATAAAGCTGAATGGGTGGAAGTCGAAGAAATGAAAAAGGACAGCCGAGGCGGCTTTGGCAGCACTGGCTGATCTCTAAACCAATACGGAAAGTCCGACTATGAATCCTATCACGAATGAAACCGCTATAAGCAGGTTCACTATCGCTGATATCATCCATTCGATCACGGACAGCTCCTTCCTCCTGTAGATGACCTTGTAAACGGTGTACAGTAGTACGACAGCGTACGCCGCGTCAACTAGCCCGAGGTCGCTCAGCGAGATGTAGAACAGCCCCAACGCATATACTAGCAGCGATATGCAGCTCATCACTCCGAGCATGTCGTGCTTGTTGAATTGCAGGGGCTTCCTTTTGGCCTTGCTTGCGGTTCTCTTTTTTGCCATAAGAATAATTGTGCGAGAACGGTATATAATCGTTTCACGCGCCAGGGCTTTGTTTAATAAGTCTCTTTTGTTTAAAAAGCCGGAATCTTGTTTAAAAAGTCACTTAACTGCGCCACTTTCTAAACAAAGTCACGCGCCAGCGATTATGGCGGCCATCAGGTATGCGACCACGATGACAAGCAGTATCACCGCGACTATGGTCGTGTTCACCGCCAGGACGACTATCCATTCCATGGCCTTCAGCTTCTCGCGTTTGACCAATGTCTTGTACACCGCGTATGACAGAACGGTGAACGACACGAGGTAGAACAGGTTGAAGTTGTAGTCGCCGTAGTTGTATATCCCCGCCGCTATCAGCGCAAGCATGACAGCGCTTATCACGCCTATGATGTGGTTCCTGTTGAGACCGAACTTGCGCTTGGACATGATACAGATTTGGTGCGTGGCACTTAAGAAGTCACCCGAACTTCTCCATGACGTTTTCGGTTATCCGGTTCTTCCAGCTCCTGATTGATTCTCTGTACGCCCTATACACTTCCAAAAGCTATTGCCGTTCGTGGCTCTCCTTCTCCATCAGTTCGCTTAATCTTTACAATAAGTTATTAAGCATTGAACTGAGTTGATATTTTCTCAGATAGCTTCTGCTCAAAGTTTCCATCAGCTTGTCAGCGAACTCTTCGCTGGAGACTGCTTCTATCTCGCATTCCTCTGGAACGAACATCCCATATGGGTGTCGTGTGCTTCCGTATATCCCGCCGTCCATATTAGGATGGAAAGGCTCGACACACAACATGCTTTCCAGCATGGAGTGTTTTTCGGGTTCCTTTTCCATTAATACGTATTTTTCTCTATCCGCTCCGTCTTGTTTGTATGCTATCTTGAAAAATTTAGCGTCCATACTAATTAGAAAAAACTTAAGACTCTTATACCTTACTAATTTCCCTGCTTTTTACACAGTAAGTCTTATAAGGTTGACAATCACATTAAGGAGTAATGAGCACTCGAGACAAAACCACCAATTTCAACAATTTCATATTGGTAGGAGTCTTAGCAGGATTAGTAGCGCTTCTCGATTTCATAGGCGTTGTCACATTCCCAGTGGGCTTTTTTGGCGTGTCATCTGCATTTTACATAGGCGCCGCGTTCTTTATGGCATTCGCCATATGGTTCGGGTTATACGGACTGATATCCATATACATAGGATTACTGATTGGAGCACTGGTCGCAGGCACATTTACGGTTTTTGCGTTTGTTCTGGCGCTAGGTAACGTTCTTGGGGCGGCCATTCCGATGATAGTTTTCAGAAAATTCAAATTGAACATCGAAATGAAAACCCCGAAAGACTATATCGGCTACTTGTTTTCTTCAACGATTGGTCAAAGCGTCGTTTCGGGATTATGGACCATATACGGATTTGCCCGTTTCAATATAATACCCGCAGACGCAATAAACGTGGTCCTTTCCAGTTGGATATTCGGTGACATAATAGTTTCACTGATTATCGGTATACCGCTGCTCAAATTAGTCAGCCCAGTTGTAAAGCGAACCTCTTTGTATAAAAAGAATTTTTTATGAGGTCTGAAACGATAAAAACGCCAACGTTTCTTTATTATATCGATTCAGACTCGGTTTTAGGCAACATACCATTCGTTATCAAGTTATTTGTTTTTTTAGTCATCAGCGTTTTCGCCTTGTCGTCTTCCAACCCCTTGCATAATTTGTCAATTTCTGTCATATTGTTTTCTGTGCTCGTTTACACGGGATTCGTGCGGGAAAAAAAAGGACAATTCAAAAGCTTTATAGTTCCTATAATCCTGTTTTCGTCATTTTGGCTCCTTCTGAGCAGAGTTGAAGGAAGTTTGGTTTATGTGACATACCCTTGGGGTGCTTACGTGACTGAACGGACTTTCGAGCTCATGCTTTTGGCTATCAGTAAATGGATTCTCATACTCCTTTCCGGTATGATGTTCTTGGTAACAACGTCAGAAAACGAATTAATAGAAACATTAGGGTCCATTGGGCTTCCGGAGAGTTTCATTTACATGTCATCGATAGCATTCAATACAGTCGGCTTCGCCATACGGGATTTGGAGAACATAGAGAACGCTCTCTTTTCCAGAGGATATAAATCAAATACCATTTTCAAAAAATTGAAAAAGATGTTTTATCTAAGTTCGGTGTCATTATTGTCCAATTTAAAGAAAATCGACACAATGAATCAATCATTCATCATGATGAGCGGGAAAGCTGAAAGGGATACTTCGGAGATGGGTGGTTCTATAGAAGTTTTCATAAGAAAACTGTCTTACGAAGATGAAGCCAAACCGTTGGTAAAGAATCTGAAATTCTCTGTCTCGAAAGGTGAAATACTAGGAATTTACGGCAAAACGGGTTCGGGAAAAACCAGCATATTGAAGACTATATCGGGAATCATGCCGAACGTCCAGCCAGCTTCCATAGATGCGAGTACGAGTATGGACGGGAAAGAAATATCCTTTCAGGATATGAAAGCTTTGATTTCTATAGGATTTCAGGAACCGGAGAGTCAGTTCATTTTTAATACAGTCGAAAAGGAAATTTTTTCGAGAATTGACCCGAAAAAAAGAGACATCGCAGAAAAACTGCTCGATTACTTTGAAATTAGGCATCTTCTTGAGAAGTCAGTCAGGGACATTTCAACTGGACAAAGAAAACTGGTTTTGATAGTATCCGTGCTTTCTCAAGACAAAGACATCATACTCCTTGACGAACCCACCGCCAATTTGGATCAACATAATAAAGAGAAATTGTTTTCTGCATTGGAAATGATAAAAAAGGATAAGATAATTATCATATCCACTCATGACAGGGAACTCGTTCCTTTATGCGACAAGTATCTTTTATTTGATGATATAGAAAGGAATTGGAAATATGCTAATGTCATCCCTAAAGGATTTTTTGATATAGACGAAAAGTTTAGAGTTACTGAAAATCGTGTACAGTCAAAAGACGAAGAAAAGATGATAACCCTGAAAGATGTTAGCTATAGTTTTCCTGACAATACAGAAGCCTTGAGAAATCTATCGTTTACAATCGACAAATGTGACATAATCGGAATTTTAGGAAAAAACGGCTCAGGCAAAACGAGCCTCATTAACGTGATAACAGGGAAACTTCAACCCTCTTCAGGGGTCGTCATACATCATTCTGCTATTGGCAAGCTAGGTTTCATTCATCAGGAACCTCAGAAACAATTGTTTTCGGACTCGGTTAAGAATGAGCTGATATTCGAATCCGAATCGGAAATCTCGCAGGAGAAGGTGGAGCATATGCTCGATATGACAAAATTAAACGGGTTGGAAAATGAGCATCCGTTCTTCATAAGCAGAGGGCAAAAGCAGCTGCTTCTGATATCAGCTGTTTTGATGTCCAATCCTGAATTTATTATCATCGACGAACCTTTCACGGGAATGGACGACGAGACTTCACACAAAATCTTGAACCTAATTTTAGAATATTACAATGAAAAGAGACCGACTATAATCTTCACGGACCAGACGGGTGACATGCTTAAACATATAATTACAAAGAAGTTAGTTCTAGATAGAGGTTGTTTGATAAAATATTCGATGTAGGTTCAGCACATGAGAATACCGGATAAGCTTCAACGGGGGGACGGCGTAAGAGTTCTGACGCCGGCCAGAACAATAAAGTTACCATTTATAACTCAAGCAGCAATAGACATCGCATTGAAAAGATTCGATTCCATGGGGCTTAAAGTCAGTTTCGGAAAACACATCGAAGAGACGAATCATTTTAGTTCATCCTCGGTCGAGAGCAGAATATCCGATCTGCACGATGCATTTGAGGATCCATCCGTGAAACTTATACTAACGGTGATAGGTGGATACAATTCAGCTGAAATGTTGGATTATATCGATTATAAACTGATAAAGAAAAATCCGAAAGCACTCTGCGGTTATTCAGATATAACTGCCATCTTGAATGGGATTCACAGAAAAACAGATATAGTAACGTATTACGGCCTTCATTTTTTTGATTTTGGTGAACTCGAAGGGTTCGATTATTCTTTGGACTACTTCAAGAAATGCATATTTGACAGGCCTCCTTTCGAGGTCAGACCATCAGAGAAATGGAGTAATGACAAATGGGCCAATTGCCAAAACGACAGGGAATTCATTGAAAATACCGGATTTTCGATCATAAACGAAGGCCAGGTTGAAGGAACAATACTGGGAGGTAACTTGGTGACATTTTGCGGAATTTCGGGAACACCATATTCGCCCAAATTTAAAAACACGATTTTATTCTTGGAAGAAGATGAAGAGGAGCATTTATTGAGTTTTGTGAGAAACCTCACTTCATTGACATCCAGGAAAGACTTCTCCGAAGTAAAGGCCATAGTTTTCGGTAGATTCCAACCCGAAAGTAAGATAACGAAAACAGATATATTGGAAGTAGTCAAGAACAATGAAAAATTGCAGGGTATGCCGATGATAATGGGCGTGGATTTCGGTCATACGAGTCCTAGAATTACAATACCTATCGGTGGGACGTGCAATCTCGAAGCGACGAAAAATCCTAAACTTAGAATACTCGCTCACTGACGCTATATATAAAATTCTCTTATGTCCTTTTCATTCAGCAACATAAGAAGTCTATCTAGTCCTAAATAAATACCCAATGTTGGCACTATACCTCGTTCACAATCCTTCAGAAATTCCATGTCCATTTCACCTTCTATTCCCCTTTCTTTCATGAAGGTGTTCTGTTCCTCAAACATTAAACGTATTCTATTGTAATTAGTTTCAGGCTCGTAAACTTCGCAGATTTCACCTATATCGGAAACATACTTTATTTTTTTGGCGTATCCTCCCGGTAGTCTCATGCTCAACGGAGTTATATCAGACGGTATATAAGACAAAAGTGTGGGCACTTTCTGAGAATCTCTCAATAGTTTATATTCTCTCTCGATTTCACTACTAGTCGAAGTTTTATCGATTTTAATGAGATTTCTTATATCCAAATTTCTTTTAGGCAAAAGTTTTCCTTCCGCTTCAAATTTGTCTTCTATCCTGTATAAAACATCTAATAGAAGTTCCAGTCCATAATCGATATTTTCATATGGGATTTGCGCTTCCAAGACAGCATATTCATTTAGTGAGTTTTTCTGTACTACCAAATCCCTAAAAACGTGTCCAATTTCAAAAACAGGTATCTGAGTTCTATATACATATCTTCTTAGCAACAATTCCAACGTAGTTCTTAGGTATCTGGGTTCGTTTTCCCATGTTTTGGTTTCGAAATGAGGAGTGTCTGGAGAGCCTTTGTGATTGAAAAGAATTTTCGAATCGACTTCGTAAAGTCCTTTTTCCAAGAAATATTTTCTTGCTGTAGTTTCCAATTCAAATCTTTCCTTTAAAATAGAGCATAAATTTCCATCTTCCTCTTTAAAACTAACAGGTTCATTCAGTATTCCAAAGTCGTAACATTTTAGGCCAAGTTTTTGCTCTTTAGACAGATATGTGTATCCTTTAGCCGTGACTATGGTACCCATTTTCATTTTTTTACCTTTATTTTCGTTATCTATGAGTACCATTACATTTCCGTCATAAAGAGACAATTCAAAAATCGTAAAATCTTTGTACCTTCTTCTTTTGGATATTCGTCCAGAAATTTCGATTTCCTGATTTTCCTTCAGTTTAGAATATTCGTTTCTGTTGTGGATTTTCATTACTAAAGATATTAAACCAAAAAGTTTTAAAGCCCTTCGTATCCCTTCTTTATATCGGCTACATTGCATGTCTCCGGCTTCATCGGGCCCTCCGGACAGTATCCAATCTGCACGCAGCTCGGCCCGGACTTCTCGAATATCGACGGGGCGACGGGCTTCACGAGCTTCAGCATCTCGTCTGCTAGTTCGCGTATCTCCCACTGCGACCTCGCGCAGCATCTGAGCGAGAAAAAATGCAGCAATGAACGTGCGTTCATGGTCACGGTTATCTTCGTCTTGGCCGCATTTGGTAAGTAAAATCGCGCGTCCTCAGCCGGCATCCCATTGGCAATCGCATCCGCATACCACTTCGCTATCTCCTGCATGCGCTCCTTGAACTTCGCTATTTTCTCGTCCGTGTCGCATGTCTTAGGTATCACATACCAGTCGTCGTTTGAAGGATTGATTTGCACGTACCTCTGGCTCTGCTGGGTGTACGATGCTATCCTGTGGCGCACGAGCTGGTGGGTCAGTGACCTTGATACATCCTCGATTACAAAAGTGAAACTAGCGTGCTCGACTATGCTCACGTGCCCGTATCCGACAACCTTGCGTATTATCTTCCTGGCCTTATCTATGTCCATCTCTTCAAAAACCGATGACAGGTTCCCGTCCTTTATAGATGTCTGCGCGGCTGCCGCACATACGATCTCCGGATCAGGAGTGTAAGCCACAAGTCTGACTTTCAATAGTATCACATTATCTGTTTCAGCACTTCGTTTACCTGGGTCTCGAGCTGCCTTTGGGTGCCGTCGTTCTTTATCACGAAGTCGGCCATCTTCACGCACTCACCGACATGCTGGCCATACGGGGGCTCGTTCTCTCCCTTGTCCCTGCTGTCCGCGGCCTTGAACTCATCCAGAGCCCTGGGGTCCTTCATGTCCGCCCTCTTCTGCACGCGCTCGAACCTGACTTCCATCGGGGCGTCCACCGCTATCATGTGGAAGATGTTCCCGAACTTCTGCTTAAGGTACTCGACTTCCTTTGGGTGCCTGATGCCGTCTACAATTATCATCTGTTTGTCCCTAGGCAGGTACTCGACAGCCAGCAGCGCAAGTATGTGCCCGCCGTACTTCTGCCTCATCTCGTTCCCCATGTCCTGCAGGGTCGTCCTGTTAAGTGACCCTTTCTTCTTCTCCAGCTCGCCCCTTATCACATCGGAAAGGGTGACATGGTATGCGTTCACCTTCTTCAGCATCATGTCCATCACAGTCTGCTTTCCTGAGCCCATAGTGCCTGTCAATCCAACAACTTTCATCAATACACCTTTGAATTTTATTATAAAGAATTGGGGTTTAA
>CAYRSQ010000002.1:13000-20448 GCA_964427055.1 uncultured archaeon | reverse complement strand
GTAGCCAAGTCAGAGTTCAGTCCTTCAGTACGAATCCCGAAAGAAACATACCTAGAGACCAAAATACCCCTCGGCTACAATTAGGAATTGACGCGAGCTCCTTATAAGCGTTTCTGTTTTTGTAGTGTCACATCACAATGACGTACACTATCGACGGCACTATCATACCCACCGCAATCCCCGCGGCCACCTGCATCCTCGTGTGCCTCCTCAGCTTCAGCCTGCACCAAGCCACCACAGGCAGCAGGGCGAACACTGGCAGGAACCTGTAGTCTATCAGCGACAGCACGGTGGACACGCCCGCATATGTGGCCGAGTGCCCGCTTATCTTCCACTTGTCCCTGACGAAATGGAATATCGCGGTGACAGAGATTGTCGAATAGAAGCAGAACAGCATCTCATCCGACACCTGTATGAAGAACGACGCCGCGATGAACGCCAGCATTGCGACGGTCGCTGCTGTGGTGTACTTCTTCGTCTCGCTGCTTATCCTCTCCCTAGTGAATCCTATCGCTAGTATGTACACGAACACGGACAGGACGAATACAGCGATGTTGTTCATGAAGAGTGCCGGGTCGTAGAAGCTGAGATACATTACCAGGATTATGCCGGCCGCTATGCCCACGTTGCTCGGGAACAGCACGCTCTCTGCGCGTCTGGCTATTTTGAAACTGTCCATTGGATCTCCGATAGAATAAATAAAATAGGGGTTTGACCCCCAATTCAAAACGCTTAAAGGTCGACTCCTCTCAGGGTCTTCCTTCCGTTTCCTTTGGCCCTTTCTATGGCCATCTTAATCTTCCTTTCAATCGTCTTGTCAATCTCTGCCCAAAAGTCGCTTCCTGTCCTCATGTTGGCTTTTGCGACGTGTGACTTGACGGCTGATTTCACTACTAATGCCATTTTCACACCTCTTTTTAAAATATGTCCGGTCACTGCCGGACGTTAATTAATTCTTGGTAGCCTCGTATTTAAATAATGCGGTAGGGCGCGTTTCCTGAGCCCCTAGGGCAAGATTTATAAGTGAGCATTTTATACGAAACGTCTTTTTATCTGTCTCTTTCTTTATCCTAATGAGTGGTTTCATGAATGAACGAAGGACTAAGATAGCGATATACTTTGACCTTATAGATACTATAAAGAGGGAGCAGGAGATGAAGGGCGAGGCGAAGCCCACCAGGGTGATGTACGGCGCGAACTTGTCTTGGGAGCGCATGAAGCAGTTCGTGGACGAGCTTTCCGGCTCCGGTTTCCTTGAGTACAGGGATGGCGGCAGCGACGACAGGACGAAGCAGGTGATATGCTTTACTGACGAGAACCTCGCTTACAGGATAGTCCGGTCATACAGGAAGGAAGGCATACGCGGCGTCAGGCAGATGTACAGCGAGCTGCCGGAATGCCTCAGGCACGCGCTGCTGTAGCAACAGATACTTTTATAAAACATATTATAGATAGAATTGTAATAGTGATGTTATGGCATTGAGACCGGGAAGGACATTGAAGGAACTGAAACGTCCGTTCACAAGGGAATCGAAGAAGAAGCCCAGGAAGAGCTATGTCGTTGGAGTGCCACACTCGAGGATACACGTTTTTGATATGGGCAACAGGGACGCCAGCTTCAACACAAGCGTCTTTCTGGTATCGGAGAGCGCAGTTCAGATAAGGAGCAACGCTCTGGAGTCTGCGAGGATAGTAGCCTCGAGATACGTGGAGAAGAAAGTGGGTCTTGAAAATTATAGGATGAAGATACTTGTCTATCCTCACCATGTCCTCAGAGAGCACAGCATAGCCACAGGCGCGGGTGCAGATCGTTTCTCGCAGGGTATGAGGAAGGCATTCGGAAAGCCGTCCGGAAAAGCAGCGCTGGTTGCGAAGGGGCAGAACATAATAGGATTGTATATCAATGACAGTCCCGTGAACATAAAGGCGGCGAAGGACGGATTGAAGAGGGCGGCAAGCAAGGTAAGGTGCACGACAAAGATAAAGGTCGAAAAGAACTGATTCTCATCTGAAATTTCTACTGATTGCAGTTTTACGTTTATTCATCTAAGAACTCTAAAGCCTCATGAGGTATGCCGATTGAGAAATCTTTATCATATCCTGGGATTCCTGCTTTGAATTTATCGAATTGTACCGGCCATTCAATAGAATAATCAAACACGCCACTGCAGTATCTTCCCTCGGCTATGGTCCCAAGCTCTCCCCCTTTTATGAATGTCGATGTAGGCAAATCGTCTGATATGGAAAAACCTTCGACGTCGTCGTCCCTGATTGCTTTGACGAATCCATGTTCGGGAGAGAAATATGCGCCTTTGAGCCTGACCCTTTTTCCGTATACGTTCGTTATAGTGCGTTTTTCAGGATGCCCTTGTTCCATTGCAGCATAGTCGGTATAATTCCAACAGTCCCCTACGATGTCTGTATAGTGATTTATGCAATCCAATGGGTTGTTTGGATGCCCAACATTTTTGAAATCCTCCTTTTCCTTGTCATAATGTTCACAAGCTTTACAATATTCCATCTGGAATTGTATTTGAAGTCCCTTGATATTCTCACTGAACCGTTTGAGTTCTTCAGGAGACATGGTTAAAGGGTTGAACCCTTCCCTGCTTAGCTTGAACAGCTCTTCCTCTCTCTTGTCCATAGTTAACTACTGAGAAGTGATTGTATAAAAAGCTTTCTACTCGAAACGCAAACTCAATGCACACATCGAGGTTTGAACTTCCGTATCCACCTTCATCTCGTCCCATATTCCACTCGTTCATGCCCGCACGACTAATTAATTTAATCTAGGAAACCCAAAATTTAGTAAGGTCCTATGGTAGATGACATTGTGAAGAAGATAACCAGCAAGTTCATACTCTGGTTCGACGAGATAGACAAGTCGTCCATCCCGATGGTCGGGGGCAAGGGGGCGAACCTCGGGGAGATGGTCAAGATTGGGATGCCCGTGCCGGACGGGTTCGCGGTAAACACCGTCGCGTTCGAACACTTCCTGAAGATGAACATGCTTGACAGCGAGATTTCTGACATTATATCTGGTTGTGATGTGGACGACACAGAGCAGCTGAACGGCGCGTCCGCCAGGATAAAGAGGCGGATAATCGATTCTGACATGCCGCTGAGCATACGACAGGAAGTGACGCGTGCGTACGACTCTTTGTCCGTCGCGAAGGAGCTGCCGGAGGAGATGAAGCAGTTCCTATCCGCAGGGCGTGACATGGCCATAGTGGCTGTGCGCAGCTCCGCCACAACCGAGGACCTGGCTGACGCGAGCTTCGCCGGACAGCAGGCAAGCTTCCTCAATGTTAAGGGGATACCGTACCTCATGGACGCGATAAAGAGGTGCTGGGCGTCATTGTACGAGCCCAGGGCGATATTCTACAGGAACATGAAAGGGTTCAAGCACGCGTCCATATCGGTCATAGTGCAGAAGATGGTGAACTCGGAGAAGTCCGGCGTGACTTTCACGGTCAACCCAAGCACGGGCGAGGACACGGTCATACACGAGGCGACCTGGGGGCTCGGCGAGTCGCTGGTGCTCGGGAGGGTGAACCCGGACATGTATGCAGTGTCGAAGGGGACGATGGAAATTATAGACAGGAAGATAGGGAAGAAGGAGATGAAGCACGTGCGCGACATCGGGACCGAACGCACAGTGGAGATACCGGTGCCGGACGACCGTCAGGACGTCCAGGTGCTCAGCGACGGAGAGGTGAAAGAACTGACAGAATACGCCCTCAAGCTTGAGAAGCACTACCATAAGCCGCAGGACATAGAGTGGGCGATAGAGAGGTCGAAGATATACATAGTGCAGACGAGGCCGGTCACCGCAGTCGGCGGGAAGGTTAAGGGAAATCTGATGGAAGGCGCGATACTTGAAGGAATAGCGGCCTCGCCAGGCTCGGCTACAGGCCCGGTGAAGGTGGCCAGTTCGGTCGACGATGCGTCGAGGGTGGAGAAGGGGGATGTGCTGGTGACGGAGATGACATCGCCGGAGTTCGTGCCTGCTATGAGCAAATGCGTGGCCATAGTGACCGAGAAAGGTGGGACAACTTCCCATGCAGCCATAGTCTCGCGCGAGATGGGATTGCCGTGCATAGTGGGGGCGAAGGACGCCACAAGGATACTGAAGGAAGGGCAGATCGTGACTGTGGACGGCGGCAACGGGGTCGTGTACGACGGCAAGGTGACAGTAGGGGAGCCGGAGAAGACTGAAATCGCAAGGAAGACGGTCAAGGTGAAGAAGAGGAAGGATATAAAGCCGATAAGGGCTCCGAAGAAGCCGAAGCTTTACATGAACCTCGGCATGGTCGAGAAGATAGACGAATACAAGGACCTGCCGTTCGAAGGGATAGGGCTCATGAGGATAGAGTTTATAATAGCCGCGCTCGGCAAGCACCCGAAAGCCCTGATAGAGGAGGGGCGTTCGGACGAATATGTGGATGCGCTGAAGGACGGCATATCCAAAGTGGCGTCGGCTGTCCATCCGAGACCGGTCATAGTGAGGTTCTCGGACTTGAAGACGAACGAGTACAACGACCTGGAAGGCGGGGACAGGTTCGAGCCTAAAGAGGAGAATCCGATGATTGGGTGGAGGGGCGCGTCAAGGTTCGTGTCGGACGAGTTCAATGACGTGTTCAGGCTCGAGTGCAAGGCGGTAAGGGAAGTCAGGGAGCAGAGCGACAACGTGTGGGTAATGCTGCCGTTCGTGCGCACCATCCAGGAGATGGCGGAGTGCATGGAGATTATAAAGGACGAGGGGCTGAAGAGAGGGGAGGACTTCAAGGTGTGGATAATGGCCGAGGTGCCCAGTGTCGTCATACTCGCGGATGAGTTTGCCCAGGTATGCGACGGCATAAGCATAGGCAGCAATGATTTGACACAGCTGATACTGGGAGTTGACAGGGATTCCGAGATACTGAACAGGCTCGGCTACTTCAACGAGCAGGACGACGCCGTCAAGTCGGCGATAAAGCAGCTGATAGAGAAGGGTCACAAGAACGGGTGCAGGGTCAGCATCTGCGGCCAGGCGCCGAGCGAGTACCCGGAGTTCGTCAAGTTCCTAGTCAAGTCGGGAATAGACTCGATATCCGTCAATCCGGACGTTGTAGAATCCACAAAGAAGCTCATTTCCTAGGCTTGGTCCTGGATATGTAATCCTTGATATTGTCGGATTTCTCCCTGAATAGTTCATTCGCGAGGTTCCTGATACCGCAGTAGATATCCCTCTCAAAGATGGGCGTCATGTCAAGGCTGCCGCCGTTCACGGTCACCAACAGAGCCGTATTCCCGTCGTCAGAAATCCTCTCCTTGAATTCATAATCCTTGAGCGCGATTTCCAGCCTCTTCCTGGCCTTCTCCTGGAAGGGCTTGACCCTCTGCTTGAACTCGGACAGCGTCAGCGCGATGCCCTCCACGTCGTACCTACCGTACTTCTTGTCGTTAAGATAAAAATCAAGTTCGCTCTTGGTTGTCAAGTGGTCCAGTAGTCTCCCTTCGTATTCAAGTATCAGGGCCTTTTTTTCCAGTCCGTCCATGCCGTAGGAGCAGAATGTCTCCCTGAATTCTATGGATATAGGGTCCATTTTGCCGAACAACACGCCGTCCATGTAAGCAGCGTCAGCTTTCATATTTATTCACTACCTTTAAGTGATATATAAACCTTCCTGATTCCGTAAACCGCCAAAAACATACCTCCTCAGGGAAAAAAGTCCTTATAAGTGTTACGCCGTTGTACTGCTGTAGGCAAATTTATAAAGCACTTTTTACCCAAAATTCAATGATGCTTGAAGCCAGCATTTACGCCCTCGGGAGGATGTCGAACGTAGCTGTGGTAATAGGGTACTCGGTGAACAAGCTATTCGAGAGATTCGGAAGGCCCATATTGGAGGCAGTGGACCCGAAACTCGTGTCAAGCTACAGGGAGAAGCTTTGCGGCATGACCGTTATGGGATACAACATACCGAGCATGGTATGCCCGGGGTTGTGCATAACCATGAATGAAATTGTAAGGGAAAACGGGCAGGCGGGTTCATACGCCCTCTCCCTCCTCGACTGAATCTTTATTAACCTCCGATTCTCAAGTTATTTTGATATTATGGCGATAGACGGTTCAGGCATAGCCCTGCTATCAGGAGCCAGTTACGTGTCCTTCAACTCGGTCGCATACCTGGTCGCGAGGGACCTGGTGCGGAGAGAGTCTGTCAGCAAGGAATATTTGGATAATGCAATGGTGCAGATGGAGATTCCCACGCTGTTCGGATACCAGATAACGCCTGCGCTGCTGCCGGGTCTGTACCTAGCGCTGAAGGATGAGATTGCACGCAGGGAAAAAGAATAGGAAAACGGACGACAGAGCGGATTCACTTCTTGAGCTTCTTCTTCATGCCGTCGACTATCTTCAGGAATTCGTCCATCTTGTCCAGCGTCAGAGCGAAGCCCTGCTTCGTCGGGCCCTTGTATGTCGGCGAGTTCTTCCACACTCTGAAATCGACACGTTCGCTGCCCTTCCACTCGGTCTTCTTTATGACCAGGACCGAGTCGGACTTGAGCTGGATCTCCCCGAGCTTGATGTCCTTGTTTTCGTCTGCCATAATTAAAATCCCAGTTCTGAATATTTAAAGAAAATGGGAATGAGAGCGGCGCTCTCACACAATCTGCAGCCCGGAGAAGTCCGGATTGTACCTCATTATCTCGATCCCCAGGAGCTCCATGCCCCTGTTGAATTCTTCCTCTACGTTCTTGTACTCTCGTTGCTTCATGCCTGTGTTCCAGCCGCCGTAAGGTGACTTGCAGCCGACTTCGGTGAGCTTGCCGTCCGAGAAATTGAATACATATACGAGTTCGGGAGAATCAGGATCGCGAATTTCCCTTTCGCATATCATACTTCTAGTATCGTTTTGAAAACATTTAATGGTTCCGTGCCAAATAGTATTTACACCCAAATGATGAACGGTTAGAGTTAATGAATTCAGATGATTTGGCTAACGTGCTGATGGGTAATCATATTTTTAACCCAGCCGCGAAATAATATTAGTGGTACGATGAGATTCAAGCATCCAAACTCACTTGCGTTTTTCATGCTGCTTCCGCAGCTAGCCGGTCTGGTCGGCTATCTTTTCACTTACATATCCATACCCGTCTGGTATGCCGACTTGGTAAAGCCGGCGTTCGTTCCCCCGTCGTGGTTGTTCGGGCCGGCATGGACGATATTGTACGTGCTGATGGGTGCTGCTTCCTACATGGTGTGGAGGGTCGGGTCGAGGAGGATAAAGGTGAGGAACGCCCTTTCACTATACGGCGTCCAGCTCGCGCTCAACGTGACATGGTCGTACCTGTTCTTCAAGCTGCACAACCCGCTCTACGCGCTGGTTGAAATAATTGTCCTGTGGGCGGTTATAGCTGTGACCACATGGAAGTTCTACGAGGTTGAAAGGAAGGCTGCG
>CAYRSQ010000002.1:0-12900 GCA_964427055.1 uncultured archaeon | reverse complement strand
CTTTAAATACTCTATGTTAGAAATATATAACATGATGTTAGAAATAATTAACATCGGTCAAAAGGTGAAAAGATGAAGAAGATTAAGAAAAACGATACGTTGAGGGTCTTCCTCGGGTTCGCCGTCGCCGCGATGGTGATAGCGAGCGCCGTAGTGTGGATGAGGCAGTCCATCATCAATGGAGCATTCTTCTTGGATCCGATGTTCCCGCTTGTGACCATAATACTGGCCCTGTCGGCCGGATATATAATATGGAAGAAGAAGAGCAGCGTTGACTCGGGTATGCCCATGGAGGATGAGATGTCCAGGAAGGTGATGCTGAAAGCTGGTTACTACTCGTACCTGGTGTCGATATACACGGCTTTGGGTGTGTCCATATTCGAGGATCAGATAGCCCGCGCTGTGGGGTTGTCCGCGCTAGAGGTGTCGGATGTCGTGGGGATAGTGATACTGGTTCCCGCAATCGTGTTCTTCATCTGCATCTTCTATTTCCAATGGAAAGGGGATGCGTGATGAGGACCAGGATGAAGGAGTTCCGCACGAAGCTCAGTATGACACAGGATGACCTGGCGAGGAAGGTAGGGGTCAGAAGGGAGACGATACTTTTCCTGGAGAAGGGCAAATACAATCCCTCCCTCAGGCTCGCTCATGATGTGGCCGGGGCGCTGGGCACCACGATAGAAAGGCTGTTCATATTCGATAAGAAGAGATGACGGTTGCTTTATTCAGTTCCGTTCAGTATGGCGCCGCTGCCCATGATCCTTGGCAGCTTGCTGTTTATCGAAAGGATGACGCACCTCTGCCCTGTCCTATATACCATGTCGTGCTCCGACTCAAGTTTCAATATGTCTCCGTCCGATGATAAAATTTTGAATGTGACCACTTGCAGCCCAATTGACACCATAACCTGCGTGCCGGATGATATGTCCTCGGTGCAGAATTTGTTCTTCCTGAACTTCACTCCTATTCTCTTGGACTTCTCCATGTTCCTGCACAGCACATAGCCTCTCCTGAGCTCCTCGGATTCGATTCCTTTGAGGTTAAGCCCGACCCTGGTCCCGGCGGGCGCCTCGTCTATGAAGTCGTCCTGGACCTGTATTCCCTTTATGACGACATCCTTTCCCAGCGGCTCAAGGGTCACTTTGTCGTGTACCTTTATGGTACCCCTCTTCACGATGCAGAGCGCGACAGTGCCGACGCCCTTGACGTTGAAATAATTGTCCACAGGTATCTCCAATCCCTCGCTGTCCCTTTCTACCGTCAGGACTATCAGCCTCTCCCTGAGCTCGTCGCGGGTGACGAACTCGAACCTTTCCATCGACGTCCCTTTCACCATGCCCCTGACGGCATCCTCATCCCCCGCTATCACGAACCCCTTGTCGAACTTCATCTCGTCGACCGCTATCATTATCTCGCCCAGCTCGGCCGTGAGCCTGTCCGCTACTATCACGGGTATGTCTATCATGTTCAAGGACTGCATGAGCGGTTGTATCTTGTCGGAGTCCGGGTGGACATATATGAACGTGCCCTCGGAACTCTTGTGGTTCCTTATGGCAATGTCGTTAGTTGTGCCCTTCTTCCCGAATGTGTCAGCGAATGCATTGTCGCCGAATATTCCCACGTTCAACATTCATAGTTGTTGTGCGAGAAGGAAGATAACCTTTTTCACTTGCCAGGTTCGACTTCTATAAGTTCGTAATCGGTGCTCCCGAGACCTATGCTTTCGCCGTATTCTATCGCCTGCCTGCCCTCGAAGACTTCGCGCTTCTCAAGCTGGTCGGTCAAATCCATGCACGCCTGGTCAAGCGCGACAGGGTCTGTCGAGGCGAATACTCCGATGTCCCTTGCTATCGGTTTCATCTTCTCGCCGGCGCAGTCGCACTTGCTGGTAAGGTTGAACGCGAACGTTATGTAGATGTTCCTCTTGTCTTTCTGGGCCGCGTACGCATATTCGGCCAGTCTCTCCTTGAACTCCTCCACGGCTCCGCCTCCCCAAGGAACTTTCACAGCTCCCACTGGGCACACGGCAATACAGGCCGCGCATCCTATGCACTTGTCTTTGTCTATCACAGGATAATCTTCCATCGTTATCGCATCCTCCGGGCAATTATTCACGCACGTCTGGCACTTGGTACACACGGATTGTTTTATCTCAGGCGTGGAGTTTGAGTGCTGGGCGAGCTTTCCGCCGCGCGCGGCGCATCCCATCGCCAGCTGCTTTATCGCGCCTCCGAAACCTGCCATTGAGTGCCCCTTGAAATGGGCTAAAACTATCATCTGGTCGTACTTCGAAAACTCCTTCCCTATCTTGCATGTCTTGAAGTGTTTCTTGTCTATCTCGATCTCATCGTACTCCTCGCCGTGGTCGCCGTCCGCTATCACAACCGGCAGCCTGGTGAAGCCGTGTTCCTTCGCAAGCTCCATGTGCGTGTTCCTCTTTGTCCTCGGGCTCCTATATAATACGTTCGTGTCGGTGAAGAACGACTCTATCTCGTTCTCCTCCAGATAGTCAATTATTCCGTCGAAGTTGTTCGGCTCTATGAACGTCACGTTCCCCGCCTCGCCGAAGTGGACCTTCAATGGTATTTTACTATTCAGCTTGACATCCTCCTTCTCGATGACCGTTTCGAGCAGCTTCCGCCCGGCGTCGCTTATCGCATCGATGTTGGAATATGATTTCACCGGGATGAAATAGACGTTGGACATGTCACTAACTTGTAGTTTGTAAAATAAAAGTATTGTTCAGAAATCAAAGTGATGTAGTATATCAGTTCACTCTATTGTCACATAGTCGGGTATGTCCATCACATGGTACTCCAAGTCCTTAAACATCTGGTTGAAGTAGGCGTTGGATTCTCCAAGAGTCTCCTTGAGCTCGGTCTTGGTTATGAACACCTTCCTAGGTCCGGACATGAAAGCTTTCCCTTCCAGAACCCTCTTAATCCTTTCCACTTCATCGATCCTGGCGTTGATTATTCGTATGTCTATCTCTTTTTCTTTGATAGCGGAGTCTTTCCGCACGTTCGTGTAGACCTCGTGCCGTCCTCCATCTTTGTCGGTAATCGAAAAGAAAAATTCGGACCCGTGTATGTAGGCCTTGGAAGGGTCCCTCTCTATTACCTCTATTGTGGCTCTGTTGAAATCGTTCGCCTTCCTGTAATTCTCCAGTATCCTGTCTGTTATCCCTTCTTTGCTGGAGTTCGATATAAACTCGTCCATCGTGTTGTAAGAAAGCTCCGCATATCTTTGCATATTATCTGAATATGATATGAGAGTCAAAAAATAAAACTTCGACACATGGAACACATTTCACAGTTTCTCGAGTATCATGGACGGGTATCCCTTTAGCTTTTCCTTCCCGACCTTTGCGTTCAGCCTTCCAAGAACGTCGAACAGGAACCTCTTCCCGTCTTTCGGGTCCTCGAATTCCTTCTTGGCCTCGAGCTCGATGAAATATCCGAGTCCCTTCACGTCGTCCAGGGAAATCTCCACACCGTCGAGCATCCACGAGTTCCTCGTCTTTTCCACAACGACCAGTTCTTTCATGCCAAGGTTGTCGAATATGTTCCTGAGGGATGTAACGTTGTCCACTCTTGACTCAAACTCGTCGCAATAGTCCGTGCGTTCGACGTTCTCTGGATAGTAGTGCTTGTACGTTATGAATGCTCCCTTTCCCGTCTCCCTCAACCTCAGCCATTCGAACGGATATTTGGGTTTCAGGAAGTCCCTGTGGGAAGGGTTGAAGTAGGTGTCCCTTTGTTCCAAATCTTTCGCGACTATCTCGCCGTTTTTGTATAGGAACTCTTTCACCTCTTCGGGATTATGAAGGGGCAGCCTGATTTCAATTTCAATGTCGTTTGCCATAGAGCCTCAGGCGAGACTTGAACTCGCGACCCCTACGTTACCAACTTCACCCATATGTTGAACTAACAACACATGTGTAGTGCTCTGACCGGCTGAGCTACTGAGGCACACCACTGAAAACCTAATAGTATTTTCGTTTATAAAAATAGTAGTTATCCGACAACTGTCCCTTTGTGACTGCCCTCGACCGCCCTTAGTATCTCCGTTGGGTCGCTGCCGTCTATTACCACGAGTTTGATTCTGTTTTTTTGCAGTATGTCTATCCCCTTCAGGTCGAACAAACGATACTCCCCCGGCGTCTGCGGAACGGCTTCGATTATCTTCCTGAACTCCTGATATGAGAGGTTGTCAATCTTCTTGGCATTCGGGTTCTTGTTTGGATCGGCTGTGTACACTCCATCGACGTTGGTCGCGTTTATCACAAGTTCCGCCCCAATCTCCTTGGCGTGCAGCACCGCGTCCAAATCAGTCGAACAACCGGGCTTCCAGCCGCCGCACACTATTATTTTTTTGCCTTCGCTCTCGAAGAAAGCGAACCCTATATCGCTAGGGTCGGCTATTATCCTGTCGTACACCACACCCTCCTCCATCCTCTCCAGTGCCGCTGACAGCAGCTGCGCATTCAGCTTCGTCGCCAGTATGCCAAGCTCATCCAGCTTCCCGTAGTCCTTGGTGAAGTTGCGCCCTATCTTCTGGAACAGCCTGGCCGGCATGCCGCCGCCCGTCACAATCACCACCTGATGTCCGTCCCTCCTGAGCTTCATTACCACGTCAGCATACCGGTTGAAGTTTTTCGAGAACGTGTCTGTGTTCGAGAAGTCCGCTCCCTTTGTAAGCAAGGAACCGCCTATAGAAATGACAACCTTCATCTTACCACTAAACTAATATGCGTACCCGAAGATAAAAAACGTTGGAACCGGAGAAAGGATCACGCTATCTTGTATACCATGTCGCCGGACCTGACCCTGTCCTTCACCTTCATCCCTATGTCATCGCCCTTCTTGACCTTCTCGACAGGCTTGTTGTTCACCTGCATGGAGCTGACCTTCTGGGTGAAGTTCGTGGTCTCCCCCTCGAAGCTGAGCTCGTCGCCAGCTACTATCGGAGCTTGCACGCTTATCACAGCAACGCCTATGTTGGTGAAATAGTGGATCACTTTCCCTACGAGTTGTTTGTCTCCTTCCATGAATATCCATTTGTAGTTTGAGCTTAAAAAAGCTGATTGTCTGGCCAAAAATTTATTGCCGCGCGCACATATCTCTAATATGAAAAACGACCTCAATACTGCGAAGCTGCTGCTCAAGGCGAGCAGGCCGATGCTGTGGGTACTGCCGGTGCTGATGTTCGTCGGGGGGATGAAGGTGTCCGGTGCGGCCATGACGAACATGGCGATGGTCCAGTTGGCTTTGCTGACCTTCCCATACAACCTTTTCCTGTATGGAGTGAATGATGTTTATGATTACGAGTCGGACAGAAGGAATCCGAGGAAGGGCGACATGCAGGGGCTGAAGCTGAAGCCGAAATATCACGGAACCGTCCTCGGGGCGTCTGCGATAGCGGCGCTCGCGATAGCCCTGTCGTCCGGCGCCACCATGGACATGATGAATATGCTCGGGGCGTCGATGCTGCTTCTATTCTCCTACGCATATTCCGCCGAGCCGTTGAGGCTGAAGACCAAGCCGCCCCTGGATTCGTTGTCGAACGGGGTGATATACTGCCTGGGACCAGTGTTCATGGGTTTCAGCTACGGCGGAGGGCTGTTCGACCTGACCTACAAAGTGTATTTCGTCGCGCTTTGCGTGATGGGGACGCACGCCATAAGTACCATCTTCGATTATGATTCCGACAGGAAGGCGGGCGACACGACGTTCGCTGTCAAGTTTGGCAGGCGGACTGCAGCCGTCTTTGGTTTGGCGACATACGCCATTGCGTATCTGTTCGCGGGAGTGAGGACGTACTACCTGCGATACCTGATAGTGCTGGGCATGGCGATAGCTGCTTACCTTTCGATATCGCCCAATGTGAAGATGACCAGGACCGCACTGAATCTCCTGAAGGTCGTCACGCTGGCGTTCATATTCGCTGCATTGCTGTACATCACCGGAAGTTGACCACCGTAACGTTTATATTATAACGGCGTTATATTTAGTTATGTTTCTGGTATTGATGAGGTGATAAGATGCTAGCTAAGTTTCCGATAGATATGGAAAAGGTCGAAGAGGAGATGACTGACTGTGAGATAGCCAGGCTGGGGATGATAGCCGAGCTCGACGCGGTCAACTTCTACGAACAGCTTGCCGCCAATGCGGTCGATGAAGGGCTGAAAAATGTGCTCTTGGATATCGCAAAGGAGGAGAAGACTCACGTGGGCGAGTTTCAGGCGATGCTCTGCAAGCTCGACAGCGAATACGAGCAAGAGCTCGTCAAGGGCGAGAAGGAAGCAGATGAATTGATTGAATGAGGTGATGACATGGGTTGTGGATGTTGTGACAAAAAGAAAGTGTGCAAAGCATGCGGATGCTCTCCTTGCGAATGCTGAGAGCCTTTTTTTTCTTATTCAATGCTTAGAACAATCTTTAGCCCGTTAAAAATAAAAAAGAAAGAAAAAGAAACCGCTTTTCCTTCCTAGTCTTGTCTTTAGTCAGCAGATTACGCGTATTTCTCGTAAGCCACATACAGAGCCGATACCCCGACCAATATGTAGACAATCTGCGACAGGAAAGCATATCCTATCAGATCTGTGAAGATCATTTCGACTAGGTCGTAACCAAACGCGTACAATCCCCAGTTTAATCCTCCGATTAGCAGGAGAACGTTCGCGATTTTTCCTATCATGTCATTTTTCATTTTTTATCAACCTAAATGTAACGTTTCTATAATCGTTATTGGTGTCGAGGGGTAAAAAAGCGTTTCGCTTGCCTAAAACCTTTATATACCCCCTCTTTTTGACCATGTGTTCGATTTCATTAATTTGCGAGCGATTGCTCGGTCACTGTCTTGGCGCATTTAACTATTTTAGGGTGAGGGACTTTATTAGAACTAATGGAAGAGATTCTCAAGGAGATAGAGAGGCTCAAGAAGAGCGAAGTCAAGGATACGGTGCAGTCCAGGATGACCGAGTTCAGGAACCTCGGCAAGGGTGACATTGATAGCATATTCAGCGAGCTTTGCTTCTGCATAACCACTGCAAACTTCAACGCCGAGCGCAGCATAAGGATGCAGGGTGTCATAGGGAAGGGATATTGCGACATGCCGGAGGCCGAGCTGGCGAAGAAGCTGAAAGAGCAGGGCCACAGGTTCCCTAAAGCGAGGGCGTCTTACATATCCAATGCGAGAGGGCAGAAAGAAAGACTGAAGGAGAAACTCGGTAGTTATGAAAGAGAGCGTGAGCTGAGGGAGTGGGTGGCGGATAATGTGAAGGGCATCGGATTGAAAGAGGCGAGCCATTTCCTGAGGAACATAGGGTTCAGGAACTTGGCGATAATAGACTTCCACATAATAGACCTGCTGGTAAGATACGGCATAATAGAACGGCCGAATACCCTGACGCCAAAAAGATACATTGAGATAGAGGACAAACTGAAAGAACTGGCCGACCGGACAAAGCTCAACCTGGCGGAGCTTGATATGTATCTGTGGTACATGGAGACAGGAAAGGTACTGAAATGATTACACTCTTTTTATCACGTTTATGGAATCCTTTACGTGCGCGGCTATCTCATCTATCTCGCTCTCGTCCATCGGGGTGAGCTTACCTTTCGACAGTATGTATTCGGACAGCCGGAAATTCTGCAGGTAGTAGTTCTTGGCACTCTTGATCGACTGCACAATCTCGGACACAGAATCCTTGTCGTGGAACTCCTTTACCAGAGTGGTGCGGAACTCGTAGTCAATGTTCGACTTCACCAGATACTCTATCGACTTCTCTATGTTCTCCATCACTTTCCCGTCGACCTTACCGCCGGTTATCTTGCTATATTTCTCGACAGTCAGCGGGTTCTTGACGTCCAGTCCTACATAGTCCAGCATCTTCTTGTCGATAAGGTATTTCAGGGTATCGAAGTCAGTCCCATTGGTCTCGAGCGCGACCAGGAATCCCATGTCCTTGACCTTCTTCACAAACTCTTTCAGGTCGCTCTGCAAAGTGGGCTCCCCGCCCGTTATCACCACCGCATCTATGAGGTCCCTGTTCTTTTTCAGGTATGAGAACACTTCCTCCTCCGGGACCATGATGACGTCCTTCATCATGTCAGGATCCACCAGCTGCGGCACGTGGCAGAACGGGCACCTGAAGTTGCACCCCATGGTGAACACTATCGCTGATATCTTGCCCGGGTAGTCGATGAGACTCATCTTCTGGAATCCGCCAATCTTCATCAAGTTACCTCGCGAGAGCTATCGCTTTGTCGTACATCTTCCTCTGGGCGAACTCCTCCTGCTTGCCGTCGTTCCACTGGTCGACCGGCCTGAGGTATCCTACCACCCTCGAATAGACCTCGCACTTGGTCAATATTCCCTCTGCCTTGCACTTTGGGCACTCGCGCTTCTCTCCCTTGAGGTAGCCGTGCCTGTCGCACACGCTGAATGTCGGCGTGAGCGTGAAGTAGGGCATGCTCGATTTGTTCACTATCTTCTTCATCAGGTTCATCATCGACTCGACCGGTGGGTTGCTCTCGCCGAGCCATATGTGGAACACTGTTCCGCCTGTGTATTTGGTCTGCAATGGCTCTTGCAATCTTAACGATTCCCAGAGGTCGTCAGTGAAGTAGACAGGCAGCTGGGTGGAATTCGTGTAGTAAGGCTGTCCGCCTTCCCCTACCCTCTTCTCATTCGCCACCTGTATCTTAGGATATTCCTGCTTGTCTATCCTAGCGAGCCTGTAGGACGTGCCTTCGGCGGGTGTCGCCTCGAGGTTATACATGTTACCGGTCTCTTCCTGGAAGTCCTGCAATCTGTTCCTCATGAACTTCAGGACCTTTTCCGAGAACTTTATTCCCATCTCGTTCGCCATGTTGCAGTCCATGAAGTTGAGGCAAGCCTCGTTCATCCCAACCAAGCCTATGGTGCTGAAGTGGTTCTTCCAATAATGGCCGGTCGCCTCTTTTACCGTCCTCAGGTAGTAGTTCGAGTACGGGTAAAGACCCATGTTAGTGAACTTCTCCAGCCACTGCCTCTTTATCTCCAGCGCGTTCTTCGACAGGTCCATCAATCCCTCCAGTCGTTCGAAGAAGTCGTTCTCGTCCTTCGCAAGGTATCCTATCCTGGGCATATTGATGGTCATCACTCCTATCGAGCCCGTGAGCGGATTGGCGCCGAACAGGCCTCCTCCCCTCTTCCTCAGCTCTTTCTTGTCCAGCCTCAGCCTGCAGCACATTGACCTCACGTCGTCCGGACTCATGTCCGAGTTGACGAAGTTGGCGAAGTACGGGATGCCGTACTTTGCGGATGTGCTGAAGACGTCCCTGGTTATATCGCTGTCCCAGTCGAAGTCCTTTGTGAGGTTTATGGTCGGTATCGGGAAAGTGAACACCCTTCCCGACGAGTCCCCTTCCATCATCACGTCGGCCAGTGCCTTGTTGAAAATATCCATCTCCGGTTGGAAGTCCCCGTACGTGTCGTCGACAGTCTTGCCACCGAATGTTACCCTTTCGTCCTTCATGAACTTTGGTACGCTCAGATCCAGTGTGACGTTCGTGAAAGGCGTCTGGAATCCCACTCTAGTCGGCACGTTGATGTTGTACATGAATTCCTGCATCGACTGTTTCACCGATTTGTAATCGAGGTTGTCATACCGTATGAACGGCGCGAGGTACGTGTCGAAGTTCGAGAAAGCCTGCGCTCCCGCGGACTCGCCCTGCATGGTGAAGAAGAAGTTCACCGCCTGGCCGAGCGCCACGCGGAAATGTTTTGACGGCCTGCTGGATATCTTCCCCCTCACTCCCCTGAACCCTGACATCAGCAGGTCATTCAAATCCCAGCCGACGCAGTAGGGCCCGAGTATGGACAGGTCGTGTATATGGAACTCGCCGTTCTTGTGAGCGTCCCTTATCCTTGGCACGGGCTTATAAATCCTGTGGAGCCAGTAGTTGGAAATTATCTGGGAGGATATGTGGTTGTTGAGCGCCTGCAAAGAGTATCCCATGTTCGAGTTCTCCTTGACGAGCCATGTCTTCTTCATGAGATACTCGTCGACGAAGCCCCTGATCTCCTTGTGCAGCTCCCTGTATAATATATATTCCTTTGCCACCTGGTAGTGCGCGCTCTTGACTAGTACCGCTTCCACTGTGTCCTGGACCTGCTCGACTGTCGGTATATCTTCCGGCCTCGTGTCAGCCTTCAGCTTGTCCACCACCTGTTCGGTCATCTCGGCCGCAACCTGTGTGTCCTGGCCGCCGACAGCGCACATGGCCTTATAAATCGCGTCGAAAATCTTCTTCTCGTCGAACTTTACTATCCTCCCGTCCCTTTTCTTGACCTTTGTAAGCACCAAACCGACCTCCATTTTTTGTCATATATGAATAAATGTAGCTCACGCTAAATCGCTCAATAGTATACTGGATACCGTATCCAGTGTTTTGTAAGTATATTTACACTGCTGCTTATAAACCGTTTTCTATACTGCAATTCCGATGTTGCAGATGTGGAATCACCCGCCAGTGACACGGAACGATCGCTCATGCATATGGTTTAAAATATGGGGCGCGTGAATTTAGATTATGGGGATGGAGTGATATGAAGAGGACACTGAAGAAATATGACGATTTTGACGTTGTCCGGGTGTTCTTGGCCGTGGGGGAGGCCGGACTGGTGAAGAGGATGGACGTCTGCTACAGGACTTTGATAGGCGAGGGCAGCATAAAGAGCATACTCGGCGACCTTGAGGCGAAGGGGCTCGTGGAGATAGACAAAAAGGGCAACAAATTGACTGCGTCGGGCGAGGATGAATTCAGGAAAATCAAGAGACTGCTGTCAGACATACGGCCGATAAGGACCGACCTGTTCAACGACCACTTCCGGGCGCACGGTGCGGTGCTGAAATCATATGACAGTGACAAGACGAACCACATATTCCAGCCGAGGGACCATGCCATAAGACTCGGTTGCTGGTCCGCCATGGTGCTCCTATATAATAAGGGGACTTTCCAGATTCCCACTCTGGGCATCCAGGAGTTCGGGGACCTGAAGGACGAGATCGGGCTCGAGGACGGCGACCTGGTCATAGCTGTGTCTTCCAGGAACAGAAGGGACAGTGAGAAGGGGATACTGTCGGTCGCGCAATACCTGAACAGCGACCTCGACGACATGTTCTCAAAGATATCCGGAAGGATGTTGTGATCAGAACCAGTCTCTCAGAGTGTTGTCCTTGAGTATGCACCTTCCCTTGAACTCGCAGAAGCTGCACTTCCACTTGTTGTTTTCGGACACCTTCCTCGCCGGACGTTTCCCTGTCCAGAACTCCTCGACGAAGTCGCACGTCTTTGCGAAATCGGAATGGTCGAACCTGAACATGTCAGAGCCTATGATGTCCCTCGTCTCCTGGTATTCGTACCTGACTTCCATGTCATCCGCCACCGACGGCAGCATGTTCATCGATTCGAAAGTCCTCTTGGCCAGTGACAGCACGTCCGCCTCTATCCGGTTTCCTGTGTCCGCCATCTGGGACCGGAACTCATCCGACACGACTGTAGTCGACGTGAACATATAGTGCTCCATAAAGTCAACATGAGTGAACCTGCCCGACTTCAATGAATCGAGAAGGTGCCTGTACACCATGAGCTGGAAACGCGTGGTCCTCTTCTGGGCTTCGGACGGCATGGTCGGCTTGGTCCTAGTCTTCGTGTCCAGTATGGCGACCGATCCGCTGCCGGCATTCAGCTCGTCTATCATCCCCGATACGAACAGACTGTTCACCTTTCCCCAGACAGGCAGCTCCCTTGTCATCCCCTCGCTGCGTATCTGCTCTGTGCCTGACAGACAGTTGAACAGCTTCAGCGCCATGTAGTCGGCGAACGTCTTTGGCTCCACTTCAATAACTTCAACTATCTCCTCGTGCAGCTCCTTGTGTATCTTGTTCCCGCGCTTCATCCCCTTCGTCTTCTTCCTGCCGAACATCAGGCTGAACTCAAGCTGTTTCTCGCACCACAGCTGGGCGGACATGTCTGTGACAGATATCCCGCCTGGCCTGTATGTCTGCAACGGATTCATAGAACCAATATAGAAAATGTAGAATAAATTTGATACAGTTTACCACACGGCGCTTCCGCTGGCGCCGGTTATAAAAGCCGTGCCGACAATAATTAGATAATGTCAGGCAAAGTCATACTCATCAGGTACGGGGAGATATTCCTCAAGTCGGACCCGGTCAGGCGCAGATACGTCAGGCAGCTGAAGGACAACATCAAGGACGGGTTCAGGCATCATAAGGTGAAGTCGGACATATCGACAACGAAGGGAAGGATGTTCATACGGGTACCAACCACTCAGACCGAAAAGGCGTGCAGCGTGCTGAAGAAGACGTTCGGCATAGTGTCGTTCTCCGTGTGCGACCAGCTAGATACCTCTGAGATAAAGGAGATACAGAAGTTCGTCAAAAAGAACTATCGAGACTGGATACCGAAAGGCAGAAAGTTTGCGGTCCGCGGGAAGAGGAGCGGCTCGCACAGCTACAGCAGCATCGAGCTGGCGAAGAGGGTGGGCGACGTTGTCAGCAGGAAGGTCGACCTGACAAGTCCGGACGTGGAGATTTTCGTGGAGGTGAGGGACAGCGACACATACGTTTATACAGAGGTCATGCAGGGATCGGGAGGGATGCCAATCGGGACTGCAGGCAAGACTGTGTGCCTCATGTCAGGCGGGATAGACAGCCCGGTGGCGGCATGGAATATGATGAAGAGAGGGTGCCAGATAATAGCGCTGTACGCCGACACATACCCTTATGGTAGCAAGAAGGGACTGAAGAGGGCGAAGGACGTCCTTGGCGTACTGCAGACATGGTCGAACGGTTGGGAGATACCGCTTTACTCATTCGACCACGGC
>CAYRSQ010000001.1:21249-84013 GCA_964427055.1 uncultured archaeon | reverse complement strand
GCTCCTGATGAGATGATAGGTGTGGTATCAAGGGAAATCGAAAACAGGAGAGGCCAGATACTCGACGTGGAAAATTCTAGAGGTTACACGATTGTAACATGCAAAATTCCAGTTGCGGAGACGTTCGGTCTTGATGCGTCACTTAAGTCTGCCACAAGTGGCCGTGGATTCTATAGTGTCATAGAAGTGTTGTTTGAAGAAATACCGAAATCAATAAGAGACTTGACTATAATTTCCATCAGAAAAAGGAAAGGACTGAACGAAGAAATTCCTTCACCCAAGTCAGAACAATAGAAAAATATATTTAAATACTTTTAATAATTAGTATAGTTATATTATCCAAAGGTTTTGGAGAATTAACAAAAATTACATTAATCAACTATAAATTTGGAGGTAGATTGAATGGCTAATAAACCACACTTGAACTTAATGACAGCTGGACATGTAGATAGTGGAAAATCTACACTACTGGGTAGGTTGTTATATGACTCTGGTGCAGTTAGAGAAGAAGAAATGAGGAAACTCAGAGAACAAGCTAAAGAAATGAAGAGAGAGTCGTGGGAATTCGCTTATGCTGTTGATACTACAAAAGAAGAGAGAGCTAGAGGTCTTACAATCGACCTAATGCATAGACCATTTGAAACAAAGAAATGGTACTTCACTGTAATAGATGCTCCCGGTCACAGAGATTTTATTAAGAACATGATTACTGGGGCTTCGCAGGCAGATGCTGCTATATTTGTGGTTTCTGCTAAGCCAGGTGAAGGTATACAGGAACAAACAAAGGAACATGCGTATCTTTTGAAGGTTCTTGGAGTAGGGCAAATTATCATAGTATTAAACAAAATGGATTCTGCTAATTGGGATGAAAAAAGGTTCAATGAAGTCAAGAAGGAAATCGTTGAAATGCTCACAAAAATCGGTTATAAGATGAATGAAATCCCAATAATTCCATTGTCTGCTTTTACAGGAGATAATGTAGTTAAAAAATCCGAGAATATGCCTTGGTATTCTGGAAAGACTTTGATTGAAACTTTGGACGATTACATAAAGCAACCAGAAAAACCACTCGGCAAACCTTTGAGGATGCCGATACAGGATGTATTCACAATCAGCGGAATAGGAACTGTCCCTGTCGGTAGAATCGAAACAGGTGTAATGAAGATTGGGGATCACATAATTTTCATGCCTTCAGGAGCTACGGGCGAAGTAAAGTCCATTGAGATGCATCATCAACAAATCGAGAAGGCTGAACCGGGAGATAACGTGGGTTTCAATGTGAGAGGAATAGGAAAGAATGATGCTCACAGAGGAGATGTCGTAGGTAAGGCGGATAACCCACCTACAGTTGCTAAAGAATTCACAGCCCAAATAGTTGTACTTCAGCATCCAACTGTAATAACAGCTGGATATACTCCAGTGTTCCATTGCCACACAGCATCTGTTGCATGTAGGATAGATGAAATCATTGCAAAATTGGACCCTAAAACAGGGGAAGTCTTACAGGAGAAACCTGACTTCATAAAACAAGGTGACATAGCAAGGATAAAGGTAGTGCCGACTAAACCATTCGTGATAGAAAAACAGGCCGACTTCCCAGAACTTGGTAAGTTCGCTATAAGAGACATGGGTTCAACAGTAGCTGCTGGAGTTTGTCTCGATTTGGTAAAAGCGGAATAAGCTTTTACAATCCTTCCCTTTTCTTTTCATTCTACTTTTAAAGCTTAGTTTTATTTCTAGTTCTGAAGTTCGGTGTAATGAATGAAGAAAAGCATTTAAATAACAACAGTTCAATAGAATTAAAACTGGATAAAGAATATATTTGTTCAATCCAGAAAATTATGTGGTGACAAATTGTGCAGACAGCGAGAATAAAATTGTCGGGGAAGAATCCGGAAGAACTTACTGTTATTTGTGACGAAATCAAAGATATCGCAAAGAAATTCGGGGTAAATTTCAAAGGTCCAGTGCCACTGCCTACTAAGATACTGAAAGTCACTACAATGAAAACACCATGTGGAGATGGTACTGGGCATGGGAATACCACTTTCGATAGATGGGAAATGCGAGTTCATAAAAGAATACTTGACGTTCAAGCTGATCAGAGAGCACTGAGACAAATAATGAGAGTTAATGTTCCACAAGGGATACATATGAGCATACAGCTCAAAAATTAATTGGACGATAGTTATGGCACATGGAGAAAAAAGAAAGAGAAGAATGAAAACCAAAAGAAGGAAACAGAAGAAGAGGAAAAGGAAAAGTAAATAATTCTCATGTTAACTAGGTTTCTATCACAGTGTCGTAAGAATCGAGTTTGTCTATCATATCGTTCAAAAGTTCTAAACAAAATTGGGTGTCATATTCATTCAGTTTGTTACTAGTGATATATCTATGGTTAAAGCCGTCTACCAATTTTTCCGATGTTTTCCAATGGTCGGGTAATGGAAAAGTTTGAAGTTCTGGATTTAATCGGCTAAAACTGTTTTTATAGTCTTTCCAGGTGTCACCATCTGCAATATGGTTCTTCATTTCGCTTATTAGATGCCTTAATTTTTCAGTAGATTTCTTTGACGATATAAGAGGTTTTAAGAATTCAGAAGCTTCTAGTTTTTTGAGTAAAAACAATTCATTTTCAAGATCTTCTATGGACCCTTTAGCCAACTTCAGTTTATTCCTTATGGGATCTATGGTTATGGCAATGTTTGTTAGCAACTCATTATCTACAACGAATCCGAAAAAAAAGTTTCCTTTATCTTTTATGTAATTTTGTTTCATCAAGTCACATAACTTAATAAAATTGTCATCTTCAGTAATCTGAGGGTAGATTTGTTTTATAGTTTCAATTTTAGATTTAAGTCTAGTGAGGGTGTAATCAAGGTTTACTTTGTATGCGCTCACCAATGAATAGTTCTTGAAATCATCATAGTATCTAACGTCCTTGTTTGACGTATATGCGATCAATTCAAAGTATCTATGTAACAGATGGTTCGTCGTTTCATCAAAAATCCCTATAAGCGTGTTTTTCCGTTTGCTCTCAGGAATATTGGAGTGTTCCATCTAATCTTAATTTACCACGTAACACTTTTACGTTTTGGGGTTTGATGGGCCCGGCGCGATTTGAACGCGCGGCCACTGGTTTTTACGCCAGTGCGAATGTACGCTTAGTGGCCTTATAAGACCAGCGCTCTAACCAGACTAAGCTACGGGCCCATTTTAATGAAACTTTTTTTTATCTTTATCTTATTAATAATTTGCTTTAACCTTAAATCTTGGGCATTTACACGGATTTGAGAAGTTCGTTAGCTTTCTTTATGACGTTCTTGCTGTTTTCGTAAGTCAGTCTTTCAAGCGCATCGGCATATTCAAGCCAGTCGTATTCCAAGTGTTCCTCAGACAAATTTATCTCTTTCCTGCTCGTTTCAAATAGGAAATAAACCGCTTCCTTGTATACATTCTGGTCTTTCCACCTGTAGAACCAGCTAGCAGTTTCTTTGAATCCTTCTATGAATTTGTCAACCTCTATCCCAGTTTCTTCTCTTATTTCTCTTTTTGCAGTCTCCTCTTCCGTTTCTCCCTTTTCGATTTTTCCTCTCACCAAATCCCAATAGTCTCCCTTGAAGTGGCAGTGGACTACCAAGAAAAATACCCTTCTGTTTTCTCGTCTGAATATGACTGCTCCAGTGCTCTTCTCTTTAGGCATAGAATCATCGTATATACCCACAAACACAGTATTTTATATTCTTATTTGTTTGCAATACTTATTATACGATGGTTAATCGCCTATATAATAGTGGGTAATATGTCAAAACAACCTATGATAAACGAAGTCGTCGAGAACCTGGTAAGCAAAAATTTTGAAGTATTTCTTACAAAGGGATGCTTTGACATAGTCGCCAAGAGAGACAAATTACTTATGATAAAATGTTTGACTAATGTGGATGGTTTGAATGGAGAACAAGCAAAAAATTTGAGGAACATATCATATTTCTTGTCAGGGTATCCTTTTATTATATCACTTAGAAATAATAGAACCAATCTAGCTGATAGTGTGATATACTCAAGATTCGATTTGCCAGTTGTCACTCCTATAATGTTCGATAGCATACTGGAAGAGGAAGCATACGTTTACAGAGCATCAAAAGGGAGATACACCGCGGAGATAGATACTGGACTTTTGCGTAATAAGAGATATGAGATGAAATTCAGCCTTGAAGAGTTATCTGTCCTTGTCGGTGTTTCCAAAAAGGCTCTTTATGAAATAGAGAACAACAGGACAAATCCTACGGAAGACACGTTGAACGGGTTGGAAAGTGTTCTTGGCGTAAACCTCAAGAAATCATATGAATCTGAGAAAGCCGAGAAGTCGGACACAAAACCAGTAGGTAACTTTCAAAGGAAAGTCCACAGAGAACTAGATAGGATAGGAATTGAGAACGTTCCAGTGAAATACGCTCCTTTTGAGATTATAGGAAAAGAGGAGTTCACTATGATAACTGGATTAATTGAGGATACTAAGAAGATTGGAAAATCGGCCGGATTAGTCAAGAAACTTTCGGAGATTGTCGGGTCAAATGCTTTTTTTGTGACGAAAAAAAGAGAAGAGAAGACCATCGAAGGTGTTCCCGTATTGTTGGATGATGATTTGCCTGAAATAGAAACTGCAAGAGAGTTGAAGAAAATAATAGAAGAAACTTCCGAGTGATGTATATGAAATTTAATGACAGAATTTGGAGTATGATGAGAAAAATACCTAAGGGAAAAGTGACTAGTTACAAGGAACTGGCTATGTCGCTGAATTGCAATGCGTATAGAGCTGTAGGCAACGCATGCAGAAATAATCCATACGCGCCAGAAGTCCCATGTCACCGGGTAGTCAAATCGAACGGCGACATAGGAGGGTTCGGAGGAGAGATGGACGGAAAGAAAGTGGAGGAAAAGAAAAGATTGTTAAAAAAAGAAGGTGTAACGGTGAAAAATGGAAAAGTAGTCGATTTCGAGAAAATATTATTTAAGTTCAAATGATGTATTAATTGATTGTATGGTAGACGAAAACAAGAAACTATCAGAGTTGCCTGATGTAATAGAGCAGAAATTCGGTCTTTTCCTCAACAAAAAGATAGACAGAAAGACAAAGAAGATGCAGGTCGAACTCAAAACCAGAAGCGAAGGTATACCCTTAGCCGAGGCGGTAATAATACTTGAGGGATGGGTCGATAGGGTCAAGGAGGAACTTCAAAAGCCATACACGAAGAATCTGAAATTCGGCAATGGGTAGGATCGTATACCCACATACACACAAATTTATAAATCTAATCCTATAATAAGTTAATACTGCTTTGAATTGAAGTTTTGGAGGTAGATGAATAATGGTTCAAATGGGACAAATCGGAGGACAATCAGTGTTAATTTTGCCTGAGGGCACGTTTAGACAGCAAGGAAGCGGGGCTCAGAGATCCAATATAGCAGCCGCTAAGGCCGTTGCTGATGCAGTTAGGACAACGCTTGGTCCTAAGGGAATGGACAAGATGTTGGTCGATTCGATAGGGGATATAGTCATAACAAATGACGGTGTCACTATACTTGAAGAGATGGAAATTGAGCATCCGGCAGCCAAGATGATGGTCGAAGTGGCAAAAACCCAGGCAGAGGAAGTCGGCGATGGAACTACTACTTCCGTGGTGTTGGCCGGCGAATTGCTGAAGAAAGCGGGCGAACTTCTGGATCAGAAAATCCATCCCACAGTGATAACGAGAGGGTTCAAGCTTGCGAGAGACGAGTCCTTGAAAATTTTGAATGATATTTCAATTCCAGTAAGTCTGGACGACGATGAAATTTTGAAGAAGATAGCATTGACTTCGATGAGCGGGAAGAGTATGGAAAAAGTATCTCCAGCTTTAGCCGAATTGGTTGTGACCGCTGTGAAGAATGTGGCTATAGTGACTAACGGTAAGATTGAAATTGATACGGACGATATAAAGAGAGAGAAGAAGACCGGCGGTTCGGCTGAGGACACTGAACTTGTTGCTGGAATCGTTTTGGACAAAGAGGTCGTTCACCCAGCGATGCCGAAGCAAATCAAAGACGCAAAGATAGCATTAATAGATGTCGCTCTCGAAATTAAGGAAACTGAGACAGACGCTCAGATACGGATAACGTCCCCAGATCAAATGCAGGCGTTCATAGAACAGGAGCAGAGGATGCTGAAAGAGATGGTCAATCTGGTAGTTTCGAGCGGTGCAAATGTCCTATTTTCACAGAAAGGTATAGATGACATAGCGCAGCATTATCTTGCCAAGAATGGCATACTGGTCGCAAGACGTGTCAAAAAATCCGACATGGATAAATTAGCAAAGGCTACAGGCGCACGAATCGTGACAAATCTCGAGGACATGAAATCAGAAGATTTGGGATATTCCGGTGTGACTGAAGAAAAGAAAGTTGGCGGTGACGAAATGATATTCATCAGAAACTGTAAGGATCCTAAGGCAGTCACTATATTGGTCAGGGGAAGCACGGAACATGTAGTCGACGAGGTTGACAGGAGCATAGAAGATGCAATAGGATCTGTCGCTTCTGCTGTGGAAGTCGGCAAGATAGTGCATGGAGCAGGATCCCCTGAAGCTGAACTTTCCAAACGATTGAGGAAGTTCTCCGAAGGATTTTTCGGACGGGAACAATTGGCTATACTAGCATTTGCTGAAGCCATGGAAGTGATTCCAAGAGCACTAGCAGAAAATGCTGGACTGGATCCGATTGATATGCTCGTGGAATTGAGGGCTGAACACGATCGAGGTAAAATAAATGCAGGAATAGGCGTTTTCGAAGGGAAAGTAGTGGATGCTTCGGATATAGGTGTTGTGGAGCCTTTGAAAGTTAAAACACAGGCCATAAATTCTGCTTCTGAAGCTGCGGAGATGATATTGAGAATAGATGATATCATTTCAGCCAGCAAGCTGTCGAAGGGTGGAATGCCTGATATGCCGCCGGGAATGCCAGAAATGTAATCTCTGAATACATTTTAGCTTTTTTCTTTTCTAAAAACCTTTATTTACCTAGTTCTAGAAATTTAATATAGAAAGAAGGAGAATTAGTATAGTAGTATTGCTTTATCGGTGAACAAATGCCAGAAGAAGAAGAATTTGAATTAATTCCTATATCTCCGATACGACGTTTGGAGAGAAGGTTGGAACTATTGGAAGGTGGCAAGGAGAACTTCGACTCTAGCAAATTCTTTAGTGAATTGGTTGAAATTATACGTATGAACCAGCAGATAGTAGACGAACTCGCAAGAGCGAACGATGCGCTGAGAATAGAGATATCAAAATTGCCTGGTAAGCTCGATGAGATGATATGCAACCTTGATGAACTCATTTCTTACATAAAAGCTGCCGCAGGACCGGCTGGAAATGATTCAAGTACCAGTTCTGGGAGCAATTTAGACCCTTTGCTCAACAAAATGGATCAGCTCATAGAAGGCAATAAGAAGATAGTCGAAAGCAACGAGACGATGATGTCGACTATGGATCAACTGACCACCAAATTGAAAAGAGAAAACTTACCACCAAGGACCCCTATGAGAAAATTGCCTCCTTTCAAAAAAAGATTTGGATAAACTTTCAGTTTTTAATTTCTAGAAACCAAAATTAAGTTATGAAGAATAAAGGAGTTTCTGAGATAATTGCCGTGGTATTGATATTATTGATGAGTGCCGGTCTTCTTGGGACTGCCCTCAACTGGGGACTTCCGATGATAAGCAAACGTCAAGATACGACTACATCCGAACGAATTTACGATTATTTCAACCCGGAAAATTCAGACTCGATAGGAAGGAAAATGGAGTTTGTCGCAAAAAACGGTGGTCAAGAGACATTCATCTCCACGGTTGATGGTCTCTGGTCGCTGACTTGCACTTCCGCCGATCAGGGGGATGGATGCACTGAATATGACATTCTTCAATTCGTCACGACAAGCAAAGTGTCTAATATCGCAGTATCGACAGTCGAGAATGATATAGGATGGATATCGATGAGTTCTGGTGGAAGCTGTCCCCCAGTCGCAGGTTCGGTTGGAATAGACGATTCGTACGTTGTATGTGCAAAATCTGAACCATTCGGCGAAGGGTTCAACATGACCTACAGGTTGTGGTTCAGGGAACTTTATGACTATTCTGATACGAAGATATGGGAAATAGGTCTGGTTAAACATGAAAGCGGGGAATTAATCAAGAACACGAATATCGTGAAAATCATAAAGAATGGAGTGACTACCGGGTCACAGTCTGGGAAAACGTTAATTACGACAGAAATCAAAATACTTTTATTATGAGTAAATTGTCATTTAAGGGTCAATCCAGTATCTTGCAGTTCATACTGTTTTTCATAGTGGGTATGGCTATCTTTACAGCAGTCGGAAACTTTTTCAGGTTACAGTCTGAATACCTTAGGAAAGACGTTTCCATTTACTCGGTCGAGATGATAAATGGTTACATTTCCTCGATAATACTGAATTCGGTGAACTCATGTAAAAGTTGCACGAGCATTGAAAGCAAGATAAAGCTTAGTGACACGACATTCGGGTATTTTCTTGTGATATCTCTGGATGAAATCAATGGTCTTAATGTATCCACCTCCCCGAAAAGTTTTGAATACATTTCCAGTATACACAACCTCAAGGAGAGCATAACCGATATGGACGGTTCTACCTATTCGGGAGAACCAATAAATTTAACATATGACAGAAACCAAAATAAATTAGAGATAAAATGATGAATAAGAAAATTTTCAATAGACTGATATCAGGATACAGGATAGTAAATAAGTTGGATCAGGAAGAGAGAAAAGTTGTAGTGCCATCTCAGTTGATAATCGACTCTAGTAGCGTTAATGTAAAGTCTGAAACAACCTCTGGTTCTGGAAATTCCAAAGATATCAATGACAGCAGAATGGAACAAGTGGAAATATCAGGTTTTGAAATACCAGAATTCAAACCTTCGAAAGTGACGCTAGGGAAAAGCGAGATGCAGGATGCTAAACTGAGGCCTTTGATATACCCTCTCATACCACTAAAACCCAATAAAGGGGAACCCGTGTTTGCCCACGCCAGAATTTTGTGGGATAACAATCAACATAAGTACGTCTACTACTTGATAGAGCCCAAACTAACACCCAACCTCGTTAAGATACTGGACAAAGTCAAAAATCTATTGGAACAAAGACTCGACGTGGACTTTTCGAAGTTGAAGAAATTCGAAGCCATGGATTATCTTTACAAAGAAATGAACGAGCTTATAAATTATTTTGATTTCAGAGTCACCGAATCCGAGAAAAAAATACTGAAATATTACATAGAGAGGGACTTCATGGGATTGGGCAAGATAGAGCCCATCCTGAGAGATGACAATATAGAAGATATAAGCTGTGATGGTGTAGGATTACCTATATTCGTTTTCCATAGAAACCCAAAACTAGGTTCTATCCCAACCAATATAACGTATGATAATTCGAAAGAACTGGACTCATTTGCAGCAAGGTTGTCTCAATTATGTGGTAAAACGATTTCAGTCGCCGATCCTCTAGTGGATGGCAGTCTTCCAGATGGTAGTAGACTTCAGGCGACATTGGCTACCGATATAGCTAGAAGGGGGAGTAATTTCACAATAAGAAAATTCACAAAGACACCATTAACTCCAATACATCTTATTTCCTATGGCACTGCTGATGTGAAGACCTTGGCTTATCTTTGGCTTGTAGTAGACCAAGGGTTCAGCATATTGGTATGTGGAGGAACAGCTTCCGGTAAAACTACTCTATTAAATGTATTGTCGCTTTTCATACGTTCTGACAAGAAGATAGTTTCAATAGAGGATACAGCGGAACTCCAGTTGCCCCATCCCCATTGGGTTCCAGTCGTCGCAAGGGTACCAATATCCGAAAATAAAGAGAAAAGAGGAGATGTGGATTTATTCGATTTGCTCAAAGAAAGCATGAGGCAGAGACCAGATTATATTATTGTAGGTGAAGTAAGAGGACCCGAAGCTTATATTTTATTCCAGCAGATGGCCACAGGACATCCATCTCTGGCGACTATACATGCTGAAAACACTCCTAAACTTATGGACAGACTCACCACACCCCCGATATCACTTCAGCCAAACCTTATCGGGAGCTTGGACCTAGTAGTGTTCCTTGCGAGGATGAAATACAAAGGTAATTTTGTCAGGAGAGTGACCGAGGCAGTCGAAATAATAGAGTATAACGAGGATAAGAAAATTCCCGTAGTCAACAGAATATTTAAGTGGAATTCCGAAACCGACAAATTCGAAAATCCGAGAGGGAGCTATATACTGAAGAAAGTGGCGAATAGAACAGGCATGTCTGAAAAGGAAATCACCGAGGAACTTGAAAGAAGGATGCTGGTCTTGAGCTGGATGGCCGATAACCATATATTAGACTTCAAGGACGTATCAAAACTTATAGACATGTATTATAATTATCCACAGAAAACAATCTCTATGATACTGGAAAGGATGTGATTTCGCATCCTATCTGAATTTTTGTAGTGGTGTAATAATGAGCTCTTATAGTAAATTAGCTTTCAGATTTTTCAGTCAGATTAGTGAAAATATTTCAGGATATTTCATAGATGTCAAGGTCAATCTCAAGAAAGCTAGAATCAAACTTTCAGTACAAGAATACATAAGCATCGCAATAATGACGGCTTTCATAATCTTCGTGATAGGATTCCCCGTATTATCATTCATATTCGGCCTTGTTTTCAAAACGTTCCTATTCAGTTTTGTGAGTTCTTTCACTGTTTCATTGGCATTGACGATAGCGGCTTTTGCCTTAGTACTTAACTACCCGAAATTGATAATAGGAGAGAAAGAGAGGAATATAAACAATGTATTGCCTTTTGCAACGTTGTATCTGTCGACTGTGGCGAGCACTAAACTCCCTCTCCATAAAGTTTTTGAAATTTTTTCCAAATTGAGCGACTACGGAGACCTGACAGAAGAAATAGAGCTGATCAGCAACGAGATTGATGTCTTCGGATTGGACACCAGTACTGCACTGGAACGCGCAGTGGAACGATCTCCATCCAAGGAATTAAAGGAGCTTCTTTGGGGGATGTTGTCCACTATACGAACTGGAAGCAGTTTGCACGTATATCTCAGAGAGGCTGCGGCGAACTTGACAAATGATTACAGGAGGCAACTTTACGAGTTTTCTCATCAACTGACACTTTACATAGAGATCTATCTTACGCTTATAGTTGTAGGAGCAATTTTCTTCACCATACTAACTTCTATAATAAGTGGTATGAGTGAAGCCATTCAAACTTCAAGCATAATCGTGCTTCAATTTCTTTTGATATTCGTCTTTATGCCACTGATATCCACGCTGTTTATAATATTCGTCAAGACGATGACACCTGGACAGGAGTAGATTATAATGAAGAAGAAGTCGAATGAACCAATGAACGCCCACAGTCTGAATAGAATCAAAATTGACAAACTGAAAGGATTCGATATATCTAATTTATCCAAGGACATGAAAACTCTGATAGTATCTCTGATAATTTCTTTGGTTCTGATATTATCTGCTATATTCTCAAAGAATTATGGAATATTGGCAAATTCAATCCTACTTTCTACTTTCATTGTCGCGATACCTCAATTCATTTTTATATACGAACGTTATGTAGACCTCAAGGAAATGGAAGAGAAGTTCCCATTATTCATGAGAGACGTCATAGAGATGTTGAGTTCGGGCATGCCTCTACATAAATCCATACTTTCTGTAAGCGAGTTCGATTATGGAAAATTATCCCCTGAAATAAGAAAAATGGCCAATCAATTGAGCTGGGGAGTTCCGCTTGAAACTGTATTGGAACAATTCGCGACCAGAACAAAGAGGAGCAAACGTCTATACACTAGCGTGAAGACAGTGAGAGAGGCTCACCTATCTGGAGGAGACGTTATACTTACACTTGAAACCATAACCGAGAATTCCAACGTATTGTCAGATACCGAGAAGGAGAGAAAGAGTTTGTTGAATCAATACGTTCTTTTGATGTATGCAATATCTTTTGTATTCATAGGAATAGTCGTCGCCATAAATAATCTTATGATGCCTATATTTGAAATCTCTTCCAGGTCAGCGACGGAATTCGGCATAGGTAACCCGTGTGAATTGGTTAACTATGGAACGATGGATGCTATATGTTCCATATATAAGGGAACCTCATCCATGCTCTTCTCTATAGACCCTACCAGCATTTCGGCATATTACGTCGCGCTGTTCTTCTATATGAGTATAATACAATCCATATTCTCAGGGCTTGTTGCAGGCCAAATAGGGGAGAATTCCGTAAGAGCCGGAATAAAACATAGTCTGGTAATGCTGTCCATAACTTTTGGGACTTTTTACCTGATGATTTATTTTGGACTAATGGGAGTATAGGTTTAGTGGTGGTTTCGTGAAAAAAGGGTTGTTCAGTCTCGAATATTTGACAGTAATAGTTATTTTTATGGCATTCACAACTTATTACGCCTTCAGGATGATAGAGGAAAAGCCCAATTATCTGGAAGAAGTAAAGGCGGAGATTTATAGATCGGAATGTTACAGGATAAGTGAACTTTTGATAAACGATCCAGGTCACCCATTGAACTGGGACACTTTGGACCTTGGTCAAGTTGAACGAGTGGGATTATCCAATCATTATCAGAATAAGACAAACCTATTGTCCGAAAACAAAATCACTAGATTGGGCGAACTGTGCCAGGGCAACGGATATTATGATGTCAAGGAACTTATGGGAATCTCGTACAATTACCATATTTTGATAAAGAGTATGGAAGGTACATTTGACGATGTGGAATGTGGTAGTTATGATGAAGAGAATGTGAAAGCTTCGATGACGAGATTGATAACGTTCGATTCTGGAAGTTTTGGCAATCTCACAGTAGATATAATTTAGATGGTAACCTAAATGATTGATATACGAGAAAAAGGAGTGATAAATGTTATAGAATTAGTCATCGTAATGACTATACTGATAGTGTCATTCAATATCTTCTTCCCGAATAAGAGCTATGACAACAGATGGGAAGATGCTTACGGAATTCTTCTGTCAAGAGACGCTGTTTTAGTTTTGGAAAGAACGGATAAGTTACATGAATATGCTTTCGATTCGGTTGAAATGGAAAATTTTATAGAGAATATCTTTCCAAATACGAATCTCATACTATGGTATGACGTTACAGGTGGAATAGGAAACGATATATTGATAGCGTGTGACGATCCGTCCGTCATTTCAGAGATGAATGACTGGGTCAATGGACTGCGGCTCAACGATAGAAATGTGAATATAGAGTTCTGTTACACGGATATGTCAACACCCGATTCATGTCTATCGAATTCGGACACGCTTCTTATATGGGGATATAAAGACCTCGATGATTACGAGAATGTATTGAATGAATACGTTTCAGATGGAAATGGGATAATTGAAGTCATGGAAGTATCTCAAATTGGAAATGTTCAGACGAACCTATTCGGTTTGAATTTAATTGGTTCTATAGATGAAACAGGAAATCCGACAACGTTTACAAGGGATCCCATAGAAACGTCAGACATGATTTATGAGCCATGGAAATATTTCTATAAGATTCCTATGCCGTTGGATGCAGACGAAACCTGTGAATTTGATGGATGCCTGAATCCTAATAATAAAGGGATAGTTACTTTTGCTGGAAACGATTACGGATTTTGTATCTGTGATGATGGAGTTTGGTTTGATACGAACGGTGGTGAAGATTACACACAATCTGTCGGTGAACTGGAAAACATAGTTATAGGAGGACACACCTTCCATTTGAGCTACATAAATAGTGATTCCAAAATAAGCTTGTCTATCGTATCAGATTATGATTTTGAAGACTTCGACATACATAAACAGGTAGAACCCGATGATTCAAATGAAGATAGAATATTGCTGGAGACCTTTTCATTATCTTCGTATCCTGTGGTGATACTGAACGAACTAGGGTCGACTAATGTCGCATGGGTCAGTCCTCTTGCTGATGGCATCGAAAATTATGGAGACGATGACAAGCATTTGTTGACGTCATTGTTATTGTGGAGTTCCAATAAAGAATCCAAAAACCAAGAAGTATTGAATATGAGAGTAGGCTATAGGACGACGTATATCAAAACCAAGAATAGAGATATGTTTGAGATATATAGTTTCAATTTTGGAGTTGGCTACCCTTTTTGAGTTATTTCAACCTTATAGATTCAAGATTACTCGGTACAGAAGTTTCAATTCTAAACAGTTTATGTATGCTTCTAGCCAGATCTATCGATCTGCTAGGTTCACCATGGCCCACTATGATATGATTAGGTCTTGAAGGAAGTCTGTTTACAAAGTTTAACAATTGGTTTCTGTCACTATGCCCGGAAAGGCCATCGATTGTCTGGACATTCATCCTTAGTTGTATGTTTGTACTCTTTCCATTCTCATTTGATATTTGTATTTCTTTCCATCCCTTTTGTATTCGTTTACCCAGAGTACCCTCGGCCTGATAGCCCACGAACAATAGCATGTTTTTTTCATCTTCAGCCAACGCTTTTAGGTGTTCTATCGCTGGTCCACCAACTAACATTCCAGATGTCGATAAAATTACAGAAGGTTTTTCTCCCCAAACTTTCTCTCTATCAGCCCTCGATGCGACTCTTTTGAATATCGGATTTATGAATGGATCTTGGTTATTGAAAATTTTCCTTTGTATATCCTTCGACATGTATTCCGGATATGCTGTGAATATGCCGGTGGCGTCCCATATCATGCCATCGATGAAAACTGGATATTGGAAATCGTTTTCAACTAGAATCGCCATGACATCTTGCGATCTTTCTATGGAGAAAGTTGGTATGAGGACACTGCCTCCTCTTTCCATCGTAGTGTTTATAAGTTTCATCAATTGAGTCTCTACTTCTTTTCTATGTGGCATAATGTTTTGTGAACCACCGTACGTGGATTCAAGTACAAGCGTTTCTACCCTTTGAAAATCTGAGAATGCAGGTTCAAATAATGTCGTTCTAGCATATTTCATGTCACATGCCCACACCAAGTTGTGCATGCCCTCTCCTATATGAAGATGTATCAATGAAGACCCTAGTATGTGTCCGGCATTTTGCAAAGTCAATCTGACATCGGGGGCTACGTCAGATACCTCCCCATATTCCAAGGGTATCGAATGTTTGACAGTCGTTTTGACACTGGATGCTGTATAGGGAGGTTTGACTCCGTTTCTCTGACAGACATCTATGTAGTCAAGCCATAACATAGCCATGAGATCCACTGTCGGTGTAGTGCAGTACACGGGACCATCGTAACCATATTCATAAAGATAGGGTACCATTCCGCAGTGGTCCAGATGCGCATGGGACACTATTATGGCATCTATTTCATTTGGATCAAATTCCTTGGTTTGGAGTATTGGATACATGTTTGATCCACTTGCACCTAAACTGATTCCACAATCCATCAAGACTTTGGATTTTGGAGTCTCGACTATCATACATGATCTTCCAACTTCCTTGAATCCTCCAAGTGGTATTACTCTGATCCAATATCTGTTCGTGGTCCTCTCGGAGAATATGTTTTCTCCTATGGTATTCAAAAATTTCTTTCTGAACTTTGAATTCGTGTGCATTACTTTTCTTATGCCTTCCACGATTTCAGATTTTATGGAAGGCACCCGTTCTATCCTAGGTACCCACATGGTCGATGAACGGATTTGTCTGAAAGTTTCACCGCCTCTTCCTATGACTAGACCGGGTTTTTCTGCAGCTATGATAACCAAACTTCTATCTTCTTCAAAATAGATGTTTTTGACCTTGGCATCTTCTGGCACAAGTTCCATTATCTTCTTCTTAGCAGCTTCCTGCTCCATTACAAGAGACGATTCTGGGCGAACTTCTATTCTTTTCTTTAGATTGCTGACTACTTCTTTTATAGTTTGTTCATAGTTTCGGAAAAATTCTTCACTCTTCGTGTATACTATTATTTCCGAACCTTCTAGTTCAACTCTGCTTAACACCTCTTTCGGCAAAGAAGCTTTAACTTTTTCAAGTATTTCCATTTCATATATCACTGCGATTATCTCTAAACTTCTATAGTTAGTTCATAAAACTCGATCGGTCTGGCGCGTGTACTATTCTGACTTCATCGGGAACGATTCCTTTTCTATTCCAGTCTCTGTTATTTTGACCACGTCTATTCCCTTTCCACCAGATGCTATGTCTCTTTCCACTGCAGCTCTTATGGCTCTTACCGCCAGTCGAGCTCCTTCATCCATATCTATCCCTTCCTTGAAGTTGTCTTCTAGCACACCTAGAGCGAATGGCGAACCAGATCCAGTAGAGAAGAATTTTGATTCTTCTTCAGAGGCTCCTATGGCATCCAGACTGAATATATGTCCACCTTCCTCATCGTATCCTGCTATTATGAGCTGGACCATGTAAGGCATAAAAGTCCACCTGCCATTATGAAGAAGGTTTGAGAGCAATGTAGCCGCACCTTTCACCGAAAGTTTTCTTTGATTCTGTATAGAGAATAAGTTCAATTCCGCTTTCATGTATCTAACGAGTGCTTGAGCGTCCCCGCTAGAGCCAGCGATAGTCATTGCAATTTTCTCGTCCAATTCATGTATCTTTTCGGTTTCCTTGCTGGCAACCAGATATCCCATTGTGGATTTCTTTTCAGCAGCCAGTATGACTCCTTCCTTGCAAACCATTCCTACAGTCGTGGTACCAGTTTTTCTTATTTCAGGTTTTTCCATATCAGCCAAAATTATCCCCCTCTGTATATTTTTTAACACGTTTCATCCAGAACCAGATAGAACCGTTGGATGATAAATTAAATTATGTGGGAGCTTTTAAATAGATTTTGTTAGTACTGTCTCGCCACATACACTATGTTATTTGTATCCTTTTTACAATAAATACATTTCCCACTTTCGTTTTCCTTCATCCCCATTCTTGTCCCCCTTATGGTGCCTCCGTCTGTTTCTGCCTTTATGTAATCGGCACATTCTTCGCTTCCACACCAATGTAATCTCACGAAACCTCCCTTTTCTCTTAGGGTATCTTTTAGTGATTTCATGGTCTTGGATTTGTGAATGCTGTTTTTCATATATATGTCGGCTTTCTTTCTGAGATTCTTCTGCATGTCCTTCAGTAATGATTTGGACTTCACATACACCTTTAACATAGGTATTGGTTGTTTTTCACCTGTATCTCTTCTGACTATAATGACTTCGTTTTTCTCTATATCCTTAGGTCCTATTTCTATTCTGATTGGCACCCCTCTCAGTTCCCAATGATTGAATTTCCATCCTGGTGTATATTCCTCTCTCTTATCCAGTTCTATCCTAAATTGTTTTCCCAAGTTGTTCTTGAGTTTGACCGCTTCGTCAATAACCTTCTCCTTGTTGTTTTCGTCGAAAATAGGAATAATCACTATCTGAACCGGAGAGATGTTTGGCGGAAGCACTAACCCCTTGTCGTCACCGTGGATTGCAATAACTGCGGCGAATATCCTAGATACAGCCGGTCCGTAACATGTCTGCCATGCATATTTCTCCTGTCCATCCTTGTCAGTGAACTTTATGTCGAAAGCCTTGGAGAAGTTATCACCCAATAGATGAGTTGAAGGTAATTGGAGAGCCTTCCCGTCCGGCATCATGGTGTCTGCTGCATAGGTGTCTTCAGCTCCAGGGAATTTGTCATGCTTGGGGCGCCTAAAGAAAAGGAAAGGTATTGCATATTTTCCATGGAGGACAATCTCGGATATTCCCATATCCTCTATCACTTGGGCTTCTGCTTCTTCTCTTGTGGCAAATACATCGTGGCCTTCTATCCAATGGAATTCTCTGCTTCGTATGAATGGTCTCGTAGCTTTACCTTCATATCTCCAAACTTGGCATCTCTGGTAAAGTTTCAGTGGCAAGTCTCTCCAGCCTCTTATCCACAACGAATACATATTGTACATCGCAGTCTCGCTGGTAGGCCTCAAAGCAAGTCTTTCTTCCAGTTCCTTGTTTTCGCTACCAGCTTGAGTCACCCAGAAGACTTCGGCCGAAAATCCTTTTACGTGGTTTTCTTCCCTTTTGAAGTTTGATTCAGGAATAAGAGCTGGGAACCATACAGGTTTGTGCCCTTTTCTTTGTAGTTCTTCTTCCAAAAAATCGTACATGAGTTCCATTGCTATGACCGACCAGGGTCTGAATACCACGAACCCCTTCACATTGTATCGTATGTCAGAAAGTTCTGCTTTCTCCACTATCTGAGTATACCATTCAGAGAAATTTTCTGATTTCTTTACGTTCATTCCTTCTTGTTCGGACATTTGATTGCTCCTTAAGAAATAATGAATATTCTAATAATATATTGATTTTCTTTACGGTTTCATCGGAAATGCGGCCATGAAAACACGTTTAATATTCAATATTAAGTTAATATCAGCTGATTGACATGAGGGTAGCTGTCCTTTCGGATTTTCATTTCGGATACGGTTACAACACTGAATTGGAAAATGACAGTTTCGAGAACGCAGCAGAGGCTATGAATAAGGCGTTGGAATCGGACATTATACTAGTGGCCGGGGATCTATTCGATACAAAATTTCCTAAAACCCCAGTATGGTCCAAAGCGATTAATATACTCGTTGAACCCATTGTTTCTGAGAACAATGGAGTATCGTTCGTTAATTGCAGCAAATCATTAAAGCGCGTGTCAGAACGAGTCATTAATCAGAAGCCTGTAATAGCTATTCATGGAAACCATGAGTTCAGGGGAAAGACTATCAATACACTTGAAACTTTGGAAAATGCAGGAATCCTCATATATCTCCATAAGGACAGCGTCATTTTTGAGAAAAATGGTTTCAGAATTGCCATACATGGAATGTCATGGGTCCCCGATAGATATGCGAAAACAGAGCTTGAAAACTGGAACCCGAAACCCATTCCAGATTGTGTAAATATATTGGTTCTCCATCAGAGTATCTCCCCTTTCCTTTACTCGCCACTAGAAAAACCAAGCATAGATGTCACGAACCTGCCAGAAGGGTTTGATGTCATAATAGATGGACATCTCCACGGAGCCGGCATGGAAATGTCTGCCGGATGTCCCATACTTTTTCCGGGAAGCACGGTCATAACGCAGTTTGATAGGTCCGAATCTAGGTCAGAGAAGGGATTCTACGATATCGAGATAATACATACTCAGACTGGAAAACCTGACATAGAATTCAGGTTCCGTCCAATAACAAGTTCCAGAAAGTTCTTCTTTGAAGACATTATGACAGCAGGCGGACTCGCGAAGAATGTGGACGAGAGGTTAAATGAGATACTCGCTCTTGGACACTTGAAAAAACCTTTAATCAAATTTAAGATAAAGGGTAACGAGAACGAGTATAACGAGAGAGATATAAAGGAAATTGAAAAAAGATACAGCAACGATGCTATTTTAAGGTTTGTAAAGGAATTGGAATCTCCAGAGATGACAGAGAAGATAGAGTTCCTGAGAAATATGAGAGAACGAAAACTCTCTTCGGAGGAGATAGGATTGAACTTGCTTCACAACAATTTGGATGATTTAAAGTTCGGTTCAGCTTTCAATGTGGACGATACCTTCTCTTTGCTGGTAGAAGACAGAGTCGAAGAGGCTCTCGGTAGATTATTGGGTGGTTTCATTGATAACTAAACTAAAACTTAAAAATTGGAAATCTCACGAAAAGTCTGAACTGGAGTTCACTCCTGGTACAAACGGATTGGTGGGAATAGTCGGTAGCGGAAAGACGAGTATTCTAGATGCAATCTGTTTCGGTCTTTTTGGTACTTTTCCCAAGCTCCAACTGAGAAAAGTGAAATTGGAAGATGTTATAATGAAAAAGCCATCGGAGAAAGAATCAGCTGAGGTCGAGGTGTTCTTCTCACTTGACGGAAACGATTACTCTGTAAAAAGGATAATAGATAGAAAGAAGGGGACTTCATATTCAGAGATATTGGAAAATGGTAAACTTTTGGAATCTCCAGGAACTAAAAACGTGACTGCTATAGTGGAAAGTAAACTAAAAGTCAATTACGAGCTTTTTAACAAAGCGATATATTCGGAACAGAATTCTATTGATTATTTTCTTACACTAGGCAAGGGACAGCGAATGAAAAAGATAGATGAACTCCTTGTGATAGACAGGTTCGAAAAGGTAAGGTCAAATGCAGTCAAAATGGCTAACAGGATATCCGATAAGAAATTTGATAAACAGAATTCTGTCGGGCAGTTTAATCTAGCCAAAACTGAAAAGGATGTGACAGAACTTAAGGAATCGATATCGAAACTGAAAATTGAAAAAGAAAAAATAACGCTCGATTTGGATCAAATTAAAACGGACAAGTTAAGAATAGAAACGGAAACAATAGAATTGAAGAAGATAAGAGACACTTTGGAACTTCTGAAAAGGAATGAAATTTCTCTCGACACAACTATAAATTTGATTTTGAATACAATTGAACGTATAAAGCAAGAATTGAACTCTCTAGATGATACTATAGATGTTTCTTCACTATCTTCAGAGATACTGAACTATTCCAAACAAATTGATGATACCAGCGGATATCTTAGCGATATGGAATTAAAATATGATGTACTTAGCGAAAACTTCGCCAAGTCCAAAACAAACATGGAATTTATCAAGAACGAGAAAATTGATAAATTCAAGTTGGAACTCGAAAAAAAGATGGTTATAAAAGGAGAATTTGAATCCCTACGCGATAATGCAGGTAACAACGTCTCTGGACAAATCGAAGAAAAAAAACATGGATTCCAATCTCTATTGGGTGAGGCCGAAGCCTGTAGACTTAAAATGAATGAACTTCGTGAGGATATGGAGAAACTTTCTTCAGTTGACGGTTCATGCCCAGTATGCGGTACTGAACTTTCAGAAGAAAGGAAAACAATATTGTTGATGGAAAAGAAAAATGAACTCATTGTATTGAAGGATAAAATAAAACAATACAATCAAAAAGAGATTACGGAAAGACAAACTATGGAATACTTGGAAAATGTCTCAAAGAAACTTGAGGATATGTTCAGAGAAATCTCCGATTTAGAAGGAATAAAAATCGAATTTGACCGGTCATCTAAGCTTTTATTAGAATACAGTTCAAGTACAGACTCTCTCAGGATTCAGCTTGATTCTATGCGAACGAGTATTGAAAAAAGTAGGGAAATCATAGAGGAAGCGCGAAACAAGAAACAGAAATTACAGATATTGTTTTCTCAGTCAAGTGAATACGAAAATGATAAAAAGAAACTGGAAAAATTGAGTTCGGAAAGAGAAATCTTGCAGATAAAAATATCAGAACTCGAAAGTTCTCTAAGTTTCAATAGATTAAATGAATTGGATACACAATTGAAAGACATGATTTCCAAGAAAAAGGAAATGGAAATGATTATAATAAATTCTGATGAATTGATGAAGGAAAAAGAATTCAGATTGATTGAAAACGAAACGAAACTCGAACTTGTGAAGAAAGAGGAAGCCAATCTCGAAACTATGGATAACTTAATTAAAGATCTGAAAATTTTCAATGCTGCGTTGAAAAAAACCCAGGAGGAACTTAGGAAAGAATTCGTAGAAGCAGTCAATTTCACTATGAATAGCTTATGGGAAACGTTATATTCCTATCAGGATTTCATAGGAGTTAGGCTCTATGTAGAGGAAGGTGATTACATTTTACAACTGCAAGAAAGAAGTTTGTCGTGGGTGAATGTTGAAGGTACTGCATCGGGAGGAGAAAGAAGCATAGCATGCTTGGCACTGAGAATAGCTTTCGCGTTGGTATTGGCGCCACAACTTAGATGGTTAGTTTTGGACGAACCCACTCACAATCTGGATACAAAATCAGTCGAAGACTTGGCTCAGACTCTCAGAGAAGGAATCAATGATATAGTTGATCAGGTCTTCATAATCACACATGAAGAAACATTGGAATCTGCCATTACAGGAAGTTTGTATAGGCTTGAGAGGAATAAAGGCAAAGACGAAGCTACAAAAATAATACAAGTCAATTAAGTTTAGTGAATTAGATGTCCATAAGATTCCTTAACAATGCACCCGCTTTAGTTATAGATGACGAAGAATACGGCAAGATACTAGTTGTAGCAGATATTCATCTAGGAATTGAAAGTGAACTGTTTGATAGTGGCATAATAATAGCACCACAGTCTAAGAAGTTGTATGACAAATTTTCGAACCTAATAAAACTTACTGGAGCAAACAAACTCGTAATACTGGGGGACTTCAAACATAAAATACCTGGAATAACCTTTAGAGAGCTAAAAGAAATACCTAAGTTCATAGAGCCTTTGTCTAAAAAAATAGACGTGGTACTGGTGAAAGGCAATCATGACACTGAATTAGATGGGTTATTGCCCAGCGAAGTTGAGATATACGGTTCTAATGGAATGAAACTGGGTAAATACGGATTCTTCCATGGGCACGCTTGGCCCAAAAAGGATATCTTGAGTTGTGATTATTTGTTTACGGCTCATATGCATCCGACGATTGAATTCACTGATTCTTTCGGTTTCAGTATAGTCGAAAAAGTTTGGGTGAAGGGAACGTTAGAAAAAGAAGTGATTATAAAAAAATACAAATTAGAAGACTCAGAGAAAATGGAATTAGGGAAACTTGAGATAATTGTCTTTCCAGCTTTCAATCCATTGATAAGTGGTATCCCATTAAATAGGAGAAATAGAAAGAGAAAATACATTGGACCTTTGTTCAAAAGTAAAGCGCTGAAACCCAGAAATACAGACGTATTCATGATGGACGGTACTATACTGGGTAAGCTAAGTGAGATTTAAATCTCTTCTAACAGGTCTTTTTCGCTCTGAGAAAGTTTTTCAGTTACTTCTTTCAAGAGTTTTCTATCAGATTTGGTTAGATGTGAAATAAGGATATCTTCTTCAAATAGATTCCTACCCGCTGTGGGTTCAGTCATCTTTATGGCCACTCTATCTCCCAGTTCTGCACTACTTATTTCTTTGTTTTCTTTTTGTATCTGTTTTACTTCTCCAAGTATTTTATCTCCCTTTTTCAATCGGACTCCTTTTTTCAAATATCCAGATAGTATCTCTACACCGGCTATACAAGGGTTACTGGCTCTGAATATACATCCTCGTAATATCTTCAATTTCACTGGACGAACTGCTTTTTCAAGTTTATATTCCAGTTTCCTTTCCTTTCTTTTATAAGTCCATTCTTTATAGTCTTCAAAAATTTGGTAAATTAGGTTACTCTCAAATATCTCTATTTTAAGAATTTTGGCAAGTTCTTCTGCTTCAGGTAGTATGCTAACGTTGAATGCGAATAGAACCTGTTTCAAATCGTCTTTAACGTTCTGAGCCTCTATTATATCCTGTTTATTGACATTTCCGACTTCCGCTTTTCGTATCGGTATTTCTCTTTCTTTCAGCATTTTTATCATCGCTTCCAGACCACCCAGACTATCCGCTTTGACGATTATACCATCTATTCCTTTTTCAAATTCGACTTCCTCTACGTCTTTCTGTACCTCTTCCCTCGCAGATTCTATTTCATTTTCATTTTCTACCGATCTCAGAGGTGATCCAGCTATTACACCTTCTAAATCTGGAGCGGCAATTTTGATTCCTGCTGCCGCATGCACCTCATCGAAAGAATCGAATTGTTTCTCAATTCTAAGTTCCTTCAGAGGTTTAGGCCTAAGTAATGCTTTTATTTTAGTCACTTTCGGTTCTTTTCCTCCAATAATCAGATAGTCACCTTTATGTACAGTTCCATCATACACTATAGCATCAATAGTAGTTCCGAGACCTCTGATGTTTTTTACTTCTAAAACGACTCCCTTTCCTTTCTCGGATAATGTTAATTTGTTTTTGAGAAATTGTTGAGCCAATCCAGTCAACATCATCAATAATTCAGGTAACCCTTCTCCTGTCATCCCTGAACACGGGACGATTGCGATTTGCTTGGTGAAATTTTCTACCCTATCGAATCTCTCAGCTTCAAATCCCCTTTCAGATAATTGCACCATCAGTTCAAAGACCTTCCGTTCCATTTCTTTCTTGACATCGTTCCTTTGTTTTTTGAGGCTTTCCATTATAGATTCTCTTTCATTCGGGAACCATCCTGTCAACCTGTCGACCTTTGTTGCCGCAACTATGAAAGGGGTCTTGAATTCTTTCAGAAACGCCAAACTTTCATCAGTCTGAGGTTGGAATCCCGTCGTTATATCCACGACTAAAATGGCTATATCCGCCACGGACCCTCCTCTTTTCCTGAGTGTCACGAATGCTTCGTGCCCAGGGGTGTCTATGAACAAAAGACCTGGTATAGTGATTTCCGTTTTAAGCTGTTTCATTAAATTTCCGCAAATTCCCTTAACAGTTTCTATGGGTATGAAGCTGGCGCCTATATGTTGGGTAATTCCTCCTGCTTCACTGTGCTGAACTCTTGATTTTCTTATGCTATCTAAGAGAAGTGTCTTTCCGTGGTCTACATGACCTAGGACGGCTACTATAGGTTGCCTAATTTTTTTGTTCTCCATTCGAATCATCTTTCTTTCTTAGTTCTTCTAAAATCTTCTTTATATCCATTAAGTCATTTATCACATAATCAGGTTTTATTTCTTCTCGAGTTCTACGTAAGCCTTATAATAACGCTTTTATAGACATTACCACCTTACTAATAATACGTAAAGCACTCAATTTTAAGTATTCTAAATCATTAGTCATACTTATGCTGACGATGCAGGAAATTGAACCGTTGGCGCTTTGTATTGCCACACAGAACATGTTTGATAGACGTTTCATATCTAGCTTCGGGGATAATGTTATTTTGAAGGATAGAGACCCCGACTTGGAAAGGAGCTTTCTGAAAATTAAGAGAGAAATGAGTTCTGGAATGACTTCAGAGAAATATCTAGAAGGACATAAGATGAACATACTGTACAATATGGACAAATTATTGGTGCTTGTATCAAGATTTGTCAGGGTGGACATGAGGAATGTGGAAACGATAGCTTCCAATCTAAAAGACATCATGAAACGAGTTGTTGAAGCGGGAAGTTTCGGGGAAATAGATACGATGGAATCGATGTTCAAAAGTCAGGTAACGCTACCTATCTACGAACTTTATGTGAAACAAACTAAAGGAGAGAATACGAATGACCCCAGAAGATATAGATGAAGAGATAGAAAAGCTGAAAGTCAGGAGAATAGAGATTACGAACAGAATGAATACGACAACGAGTTTTGACGACAAGGAATCACTTAAATCCGACATAGATAGGATAAATAAGCAGATTGGAATTCTTGAGAAAATGAAGGTTTAAGTTTCATACCCATCCTACAAACGGGTAAAACGTATAAAATTCAAAAAGAATATTGATTAATATGGAACAGAAGGAATGGACGTATTGGACTGACTCAGTGGCAGAGGAAGTTAAAAATAGGGTCGAAAAAGACAAGAAATTAAAAGCGGTTGTAAAAACTAATGGGTACATAGTATATGACGAGAAGACTCCGTCTGGTCCCATTCACGTTGGTTCTGCAAGAGGATGGCTGATACACGACATCATAGCTAAGGCTATGAGGAATCACGGCATGAAAGCTAGATTCATACTTAGTAGCGATGATATAGATCCGATGGATGGTTTGCCGAAATCATTAGATGAATCAAAATGGAAAAAATACATGGGCATGCCACTCAGAAATATACCATCGCCTGAAACAGGCTATGAGAGTTATGCGGATTATTTTTTCAAACAGTGCACAGAAAAGTTTGAAAATTTCAACATAGAAGCTGAATTGGAGAGCACAGGAGAAAGGTACATAAAAGGAGATTTTAACGATTCGATAAAGGTTATTCTTGACAACGCGAATAAGATACAGAAAATCTACGAGAGACTTTACGGGAAGACAATAGCCTCCGAAAAACTTCCTTTTCAACCAATCTGTCCGAAATGCGGCAAAATAGGAACTACCTTTGCTTATGAATGGGATTCGGAGAGAGAAATGCTTAAATTTGAATGTAAAGAAGATTTGGTCGAATGGGCCACCGGTTGCGGTTATAAAGGAGAGATATCTCCATATGATGGGAACGGCAAATTGCCTTGGAAAGCTGAGTGGGCTGCAAAATGGCCAACTGTAGGTGTTGTGTGTGAATTGGCCGGAAAGGACCACTTCACCAAAGGTGGCAGTAGAAGTGTAGCTGTTGCTATAGCTGTTGAAGTATTGGATTTTCCTCCACCATGGCCATCATCTTCCAAGAAGATAGGAAATGACTACAACATAGGAAAAGGATATGAATTCTTTTTGGTCGGTGGTAAAAAAATGTCTACCTCTAAAGGGCTTGGAGTTAGTTTCGCAGAGATGACAGATGTTCTACCAGTGGAAATGTTGAGATTCTTGATGATAAAAAGTAGGCCGGAAACTACGATAGATTTCACTCCAGAAGGAGATACGATACCATTCCTCTATAGGGAATTTGATAGGATAGAACGTATATATTTCGGGGAAGAAGATGTCAGCGAGAGAGAGAAAGTAAATGCCAATAGAATATACGAATTGACAATCAAGGACATTCCGAAGAAAAAACCATATAGGATATCATTCGAGTTTGCCGCAATGTTAGTCCAGTTGGTTCCAGAAGACGATATGCTTGAAAGAGTCATCGGTATACTGAAACGTGAGAAGCATTTCGAATCATTGAACAAAAAAGAGAAGCAAATACTGGAAGAAACATTGAATTACGCCAAATTATGGGTGAAAACTTTCGCGACTGAAGAAATAAAAATATCAATTTTAAAAGAAATACCTGAAGTTGTATATGAATTACCAGAGACTCAACGAGACGCACTCATGAATTTGGGTAAATTTTTAGTAAAAAACAGAACAGATTCTGAAATATGGAACGAAATAAATTCTGAGGCTGTCAAACATGCTATAAAAGCAAAGGACATATTCAAAGCATCTTATATGATATTGTTAGGAAAGACGTATGGTCCTAGATTGGTTCCTTTGATTCAGAGCTTAGAGCGAGCTTTCGTATCCAAAAGGTTCAAATTGGAAGGATAAAGTACATATGAGATAAGTTGTTATATTGGTTATTATGGGAATTTTTTCAGACATCTCAGAATCCAGGATTTTCAAGAATGAAGAAGTTTTATCTACTGAATATATACCAGACATACTGCCTCATAGAGAGAATGAGATAAAACAGATAGCCAGAAACATATTGCCATTATCTAAAGGTAGGAAAGCACAGAACACGTTCATATATGGTCCGCCAGGAATTGGAAAAACTTCTGTTATAAAAAATGTCTTCGAGGAATTCGAGAAATATAGCGACCAAGTACGATGCGTTTATATAAATTGTTGGGATTATAGGACACCCACAGCCCTTCTGACTCAGATTATAATCGAACTTGGACAGTTCGTCCAAAGAAGGGGTTGGAGTAGAGATGAAATAATACAGAAACTCACCGAGACATTGAAAAAGAGAGCCAAGGGATTAGTCGTTTGCTTGGATGAGGTTGATCAATTGGAGATGTCAGCTCTCTACGATTTGCTAAGGATAGGTCAGTATGTAGACACACCAGTAGGGATAGTGCTCATATCCAATGATCAGTTTGTTTTTTCCAATGCAGAACCAAGGATAAGGAGCAGTCTGGGCAAGGAAGATATAGAATTCAAATCGTATAGCCATGTTGAGATGAAAGATATCTTGGAAGAGAGAGCCAAGAATGCGTTCCATTCATATGATTCTGTTATCATTACCCTTTGTGCAAATCATGCTGTTAAAAAAAGAGGGGATGTGAGGATAGGCCTTCAGTGTTTGTTAAAAGCCGGTAGAATGGCTGAAGAACAAGGAGCCAAACGAGTTGAAGTCGAACAGATGAAAGCTGTAATAAAAGCTGTCGGAGAAGTTAAAGCTGATATACTGAAAGATAAACTAAACAATCACGAAAAACTGTTGTTGGAGGCGTTAAGCGACGGCAAGAAATATACTTCAGGAGAACTCTATAACAGATATAATGAGATTGTAAAGGATAGATTCGGAGAAAAGCATTCTATAGAGCCAGTCACAGACAGATCCCTTAGAGATTTTGTCAACCATCTAAATGATGTTGGGCTTATAGAGATGAGTGAAAAAAAGGTTGGCAAAAGCAGGTTGATTTGGATAAAATGATTACCTTCTCTTCAATCTATTTCTACAAGTTTTGCATAACATCATAAATTTGTATTTGAACAGTTTCCCGACATCCTTTACAGATTTTTTACAATTATCACATACTTTCTGCATCATTCAATACTTGGGTTTTAGTTTATTTAGTTGTTTCGTTTATTTTATAGAATTATAGTCTCTTCCGCTTGAGCTACAATGCCGCCAGACTCTTCCCTGAGGATAGGATGTTCTTTTAAAGCTTTTGACATCATCAATTGGTTTAAAGCTAGATTTACCTTATATAGAGGTATCTCTGTATTAATTAACCATCTCTTTGCGAAGGGAAGTCCATTATATTCGTTTCTTGCCAAATCCAATATTTTCCTCGCCTCATTCATTCTCATAGGAGTTTCTTGATTGTATGCGTATATGAGCACATGGCCAGAATCCCTAACCCATCCTACGCCATCTGTAGCAAAAACTTCCATGGCCAGCGCTTGTCCGGATTCAAGTTCAGTTTTTATGTCATTCCTCCCATTGGGTATCGAAAATTTGGCATGTGGTTCATATCTATCCAGACCATGTCCACACAGATTTCTTATCGGATTGCATCCCAATTCTTTTAAGGTCGATTCGACAACTTCAGAAATTTCGAATATCCTCACACCAGGTTTTATAATTTTTTTGGCTTCTTTGAGTCCCTTTTCGGCTGCTTCTATTAGTGGATGTGATTTTTTACCTATGCAGACTGTGAAAGCTTGATCACATATATAACCATCGACATGTACGCCCACATCGATTTTGATCATATCATTTTCTTTGAGAATAGTATCGTCATTTATATCTGGCGCATAATGGGCTGCATTATCGTTTATCGATAGATTGACGGGGAAGGCTATTCCACCTCCTAAGTTTCTTATTTTATTCTCAACAGTATCTCCGATATCGATTAGTTTTACGCCTTCTTTAATCGTGGGTCTAATAGACAATATTACACTATCTGCTATAGATTGGGCCTTCTTGTATTTGTTCAAAGTTTCTCTTTCCATCGTATCACTTTAATAGAATACTATTCAGACTAAGTTATAAAAAATAGAAAAATAACCTTTTCAAGGTCTTAAAACGGCCATGTAACGATATCGCATTAAAGACCAAGATTATCTCTTCTTGGCCTTTGATTTCGTTTTTTTCTTAGTCGGTTTTTTTCTCGTGACTTTCTTTTTAGTTGCTTTTTTCTTAACCGCCATTATAATCTAAAATAAATTAGTGTTTTTTCGAATAAAATCTTTTCTCAATTGTGATTTGAGTAGATTTTCTTAGCTACATTGTAATCGGGTGAATATTTAGTAAATTCTTTCCAAAACTTCTCGGATAATGTCCTGATTTCGGATGGGTCGGACTCAATTTTTAATCTATATATTAAATTATCTATATTTGATAGGTAGAAAGGAAATATCTGTGGCGAGAGCGCTTTATAGTTACTGTAATGTGATAAAAGTTCATCTTTTAGTTCAGTAAGCTTACTATATTTCGTTGTTCTAATATCAGTGCATAAGTTTCCAACGTTAAGCGCCGATCCAAGTATATCGTTTCTTTTGATAGAGTCGAATCCGAAATAGAGACACATTCCCCTTTCTATCTTCCTTAATAGATATGGAAGAATTTCCGCACCACGTGTTATAGATGGTAATTCTATTATAGCTTTATCAGATTCACCTTGCTTTTCGTTTACAAGTATGAAAGTATTTGAGATGTGACCAGATGTTCTGAAGTCTTCCAGTTCATCTGAGAGGAATATTACAAATCCTTTTTCTGACCCCATAAAGCTTTCAAGTAATTTTGTGCATACACCTCGTTTCTTTCCGTAGAGAAGGTCTTCTATCCTTTCAAATGAATCTTCTTTGAAAATATACTCAGATCCAATTGCATGTGTAGAATCTATTCCTAATTTAGTTTCAACAAAGCCTTTAACGGAAGAGTCCGGAGAGCCACTTATGAAATGGAATTCATAACCCATTTCTATGGAGTCCGAGACGGTTTTAAAGGCATTGGGTATACTTTCGCTTCTTTCAACCCCTCTTTTAGTTGCTTTTTCATGTTGCCATTTTTTGACACCAGACGTTCTGAAAATTTCCGATATATGTTTGACAACTTCATCCGAGTTTCCTGCATCAAGTTTGGATAGGTTTCGAATTATTTCATCCGTTGAATTTGCTATTCCTGGATTTATGTTTGAGAGCGCTTCAATATATCCTATGAATAGCGGAGTTTTGGTCCAAACCCCATCTAGATCCGATAGAATTAGTTTGTGTTTCTTTCCTTTGGAATCGAGTACGCCGTATCCGTATAGTTCTAAATTGAAATCTGATGCTGGGAAAAAATCAGAATTTGCATGCTCATAAATAATTTGTTTAAATAATTCTTTTTCATGGCCGAGAATTTCAAATACCATCTGTAAATCCTTCTCTTCTGATAGAAGTTATACGTTTCGTGTCTCTCCTGTCAATAACTTATAATAAATTAATATTGCTGTGAGTATCACCAAACCAATAGATATTATTATCCATAGTTTCGGGTCTCCCCACACGGGTGTGCTGATGTTTGTTATATCAATCATATCAGCTGCACTGGAAACAATGTTTAACGCATCTTCCATATTAAGAATGACATTTGCATTGGTTAAAAGTCAATATCTAGCTTCAGCTATAACGATGTTATATTTTTAAGTTTGAGAACGAATACTTTTAACTATGAAGCCGTTTTGCGAGATAATCGTATCAGACATTCTGCCTGGATTGAGGTCGATTCTTACAAATGAGTTATCTGAAACGCATGGAATGACTCAAACTCAGATATCGAAGAAACTTGGAATGACGCAACCAGCAATATCTCAATATATGAGGGATTTGAGAGGGAAGAAAATTCGTATACTCACTTCGAACAAAAAAGTCATGGGAATGATTAGAGATTTGGCCAAGGAAATAGCGATTGGTGATGCAGATTCTAAATACATGCATAAGAAAATTTGTAATATCTGTGCTACAGTCAGAGAGGAAGGCCTGATATGCAAGATACATGAAAAAGCATGTCCTTCACTAGATTCATGCAAATTATGTTTCGACTGATTCCTCGCCTTCATCCAATGGAATTTCAAAGTATTCATTAGAATTCGTTTTTTCACGATGTTTAAAGAAATTCTGGATTTTTTCAATGAATGAATTAGTTTTAGGTTTCTTCTGAACTGATTGTTTTTTCCAGTATTCGTTAGCATCTGGTTTGATATCGGAAATGTGTATTTCGTCGGCATACTTAGGTTTCGGAAGTTTTTCTGTTATCTTGGTTTTAATTCCTTTCATTTTTTCTATCGGGAGTTTTCCCTTCATTTTTACTTTGACATCCATAAGTTTTTCTATCCCTGTTTCTTTCGTAGTTTTGTGTCTATAGTTACCAGATTTAATGTCATATCCTTTCACTGGCCATAAAAGATAGGCAAGTATCATAACGACAACTGTTCCAATTCCGATTAGAAGGTTTCTGATCCATGACGGAAATATCCCAGAATTTAGTTTAAGTGCATTCAGTTCGCTTTCAGCTGATGCTATGTTTGATTCTATGGTGCCCAATAGTTCATATGCCGCATAATAATTGTTTTGATTGACATAATTTTCGGCAGAATCTATTTTTGCTTTGGTGTCTAGTATCCACGTTTCGATTGAAGTATAATTGAGCTCTGGATATTGTGCTTTAGTCTGGTTAAGTTCGGACCATAGTTTATTCATATTCGCTTTATAAAGAGCAATGCTGTTTTCTATCGTTTCATAATCCTCTGCTTTCGGAGTGATTCTAAGAATGAATGAATATGTATACGTACTATTGGATGTAGTAACCTTATAATTTCCTTTATAATCGCCCAGTTCCATAGAATCGCTTACAGTGAAATTCATAGAGAATGCTGCTTTATTTCCGTATGAAATATCTACTGTACTGTCATTTATTGAATATATCGTGGATGTTATATTTTCTATTTCGAAATTAACGCTTTGTGTAGCATTTCCGGTATTTTTTATTACCACTGTCGTTGAATTACTTGAGTTCTGTACTATGGTCACTATTGGATCTACATTTAGGAAGGATATTACTGCCATGAAATTGTAGGCTGTGAGAAGTTTACTTTCATAGGTAGACGAATAGTTGACTGTGAGAGTATTGTTGCAAAGATAAAAATATTCACCAGTCGACAGTGTTTGTACGTCGGGATTTGACACCAATACACCGTCTCTATAAAGATTCACTGATACCTGATCCGATGAACACTTGACTGTAGTCCGTGTACCTTTGATGACATTCCAGTCTGGTATGACAGATATAGACAAGGTTGGGGATATCCTGCTTATGACCGAAGTGTTCAGTTCAGTCGAGTTCCATGTATTATATGAATTGTTCGCATAAATTCTCCAAGTTAGTGTCATTGGTGTAGTCAGGTTCAATTCGTACGTAGAAGTGTTCGTACTACCTATCCTTGTCATCGTGTAATTCGTAGCACTACCACTGTGATTCAGTTGTATCAAAGCCACGCTGAATCCGTTCGAATCATTGGGGTCATTCCATGTCACGTTGAACAATGCATATGAGTTTAGCGACCATGTAGTTGGTATCGATGTGGATACCGAATATCTTGGGGACGGATAATCCACTCTGATTGTATATGTAGAGCCAGTTGAGTTCGTTGTATAATTTGCGGTAGACGTCCCATTTATCTGGTATACGTATATACCCCTAGATGACAGTGATCTGAGATAGGTCAACGGGCTCCCACCGGACCCTATCAAAGTCCCATTCTCATAAAGATATACATTCCCCTTGCCAGTTACAGTTATATTCAGAGTTTCTCCCAGATTGACGACTTTGTCCGTGTTAGCGGAGCCGTCAAAATATACAGTTATAGGGTTCATCGCCTTTGATACGTTGTATAGTAGAACACTTGTAGCATTCTCGGTGTTATTCCAATCTTCAGCGAACCATTTATAATTGTATGAATTTGCGTTCAAATCCGTCAATGTTATTCCATATACACCCGATCCCGACGTTTTCACTGGGATGGAGCTGGTATTTGTGTAGTTTACTCCGTTGAATTCGAATTTCACATCCTCTAGTCCCAGATTATCGGTCCATGTTATGTTGAACGTGTTGTTCTTGTTCAATAGATATGAAGTTGGTACTGAGTAAGTTGTGGTGTTGCTTGACCATTTCGGAGCATTGGAATCTATCAGTTCCAATGTGACATTCTTGGAGAGAAACGATCCCGTATTATCTATGGTCGATACATTTATCTTTTGTTGGCCGGTCAGACTAGGTGTACTTGCATAAAACCAGATGTAGACTGTGGCGCTATTGTTTACTATGTAACTGCTGTTCTCCCATGACAACACAGTTCCACTTTCCATGAGATAGAACGTCATTAGGTTTTGTCTTGCTCCTCCTCTATATATAAATCCGGAGTTTAGTGTTATATTCAATTTTGTTATGTTGTTGGCCGCGTCGTTATTTGTTATGGAAAAGTTGAATAGTGCGCTAGTTAATCCTCCATTGATTGCATTTATTGAGGAATCAAAATCCACAGCATATATACCGTTCGCTAAGAAAAGGAAAGAAAATAGAGTCACTATTAGTAAAAATTTCATCCTCATATAATATCTCTATATAAATTGATGTTTCAATTCAAATAAAATTTAGATGACAGAGGAAATAAACGGGCCCGGTGGGATTTGAACCCACGACCTTCTGCTTAGGAGGCAACTGCTCTGTCCAAACTGAGCTACGGGTCCTCATGAGATTACTTTATTCTGTATAAGATAATCTAATAAATATATTACATCCGTGAGACATATGAAAAGGTTGGATTATGACGAGAAACTATCTAGGATTATTAAGAATCCTTACGAACTAAAACAGATATCCGAATCTGCCAAAATAAGCAATTCATGCATAGATGTGATAAAGCGAGGGCTCTGTACTGACGGGATAACAGAGAAACAATTGTCCAATGTCGTGAATTCTTTTATCAGAATCAGTGATGCAAGCCTATCATTCCCCACAATCGTCGCTTGTGGTAAACGAGCACAAGTCATTCATGCGAAACCCACTAATAAGAAAATTAAGGGTCTCGGATACATCGATTTCGGCGCAAAATATAACGGTTATTGCACTGACGTTACCGTGCCTTTCGTCAAGGGAGAGATATCCGAAACTGCATCCATGATATTGGATGACACATTGAAGATATACAATACTCTGGTAAATTCAATCAGGACGGGTTCATACTGCTGGAAACTCCATGAGACATATTCAAAGTTCCTGAAAACGCGGGGATACGAAGTGAAACATTCCCTGGGTCATGGACTTGGTACGGATGTGCATGAGTTCCCTATCATAACTGTTCCTAAAAAGGAAAGCTCATCCATTTTCAATAAGAAACTCTGGAAAACTATAAAGAAAATTAGGTTTGAACCTGGTATGGTTTTCACGATAGAACCTGGTATATATGTCAAGGGAGTTGGAGGCTGTAGAATAGAGAACGATTTTTTAATTGGTAGAAAAAGCGTAAAGCAGTTGACGGATTCCGTGCTTTTGAATATACCATAAACAAAAAAACACTTAAATTAGAACCTTTAAAGATACTTTTACGTAAACACGAAATAGTAGTGAATCGTATGAATGACATTCATGAAAGAATTAAAGTGCCTAATCACCTAGCTGTCATAATAGACGGTAATCGGAGATGGGCTAAAAAAACCAAGAAACGTCATCTCTGGCTCGGCCACAGAGAAGGCGCACTAAAAGTTGAGAAATTACTCAAATGGTCGTGGGAACTGAATGTCCCTCAATTGTCAATATATATGCTCTCTACAGAAAACCTTAAGAGGTCTAAGAGAGAGGTAGAAGAGCTTTTAGACATCTTCTACGAATATCTAGAGAATCTAGAAAAAGACGAATCTGGTATACTGGATAAGTATGAAGTCAAAGTCAGATTCATAGGTGATTTGTCGCAACTTCCTCTGAGAATAAGGGAAGTTGCTAGAAGAATAATGAAGAGAACTGCTAAATACCAGAAAAAGGCGCTGAATCTTTTAGTGGCGTACAGCGGCCAATTTGAACTCACGGAAGTCGTGAAGAAATTAGCTCAACAGGCGATTGAGACCGGAAAGGTTGAAGTTACCGCTAAGGACATAGAGGATCATCTCATGGTCAATGCCCCCGTTGATCTAGTGATAAGAACAGGTGGCTATCACAGGCTATCAAATTTACTTTTATGGCAAGCAGCTTATGCTGAGCTATACATAACCGAAACTTTATGGCCAGATTTTACAAAAGAAGAACTTATTGAAGCATTCAAATGGTTCGGTACTGTAAAGAGAAACTTCGGTAAATGAGTTCTGGGTGAATTGTTTTGTATGATTTAGTTGTGATTGGTGCAGGTCCGATAGGATGTAGAGTGTCTGAATTGGTCTCAAGAAGAGGATTTAAGACAATCCTGATTGATAAAAAAGAGGATGTGGGAACCCCCGTTCAATGCACTGGCCTTGTCAGTCATAGACTTAAGAGAATAGTTACAGATTTACCAGACAATGTAATTTTAAACGAATTGAGCAGTGCCAGATTTTATTATGATTCCGATGAGTTCGAAATAAAATCAAAGAAACCATTTTATGTTATAGATAGGGAAAAGTTTGACAAATTCATGTTTCTAAAGGCGAGGCAATCGGGAGTAGAAATTAAACTTCAAACGGAATTTAAAGATTTCGAAATAAGAAGAAATTCCAGTATAGGGAAAACTACGGAAGGATTGATAATAAAGGAGGATTCTGTTTTTGTGAATACGGACGAAGGTAAATTACAGACTAAACTATTGGTCGGTGCGGACGGTCCAATATCCACTGTCGCATCCAAAGCTAACCTTATGAGGCCATCTAATATTTTGACAGGAGTGCAGACAACTGTCAGTGGTAATTTTGATGTAGATTCAGTCGAGTTGCATTTCAGTTCTGATATATCACCAGATTTTTTCGGTTGGGTGGTTCCAATCAACTCGAAAAAAGCCAGAATAGGATTGGCATCCAAAAAGGATTCTTTGAATAGACTGAAAACATTCGTCAACCTAAGAACCGATGGAAATGTGAACAAATCTGACGTGAAACCAGATGTTGTCGGAAGGATAAATTTCGGACTTATGAATAGAACGTCATCCGAGCGTATTCTTACAGTGGGCGACGCTGCTTGTCAGGTAAAACCGTTTTCGGGCGGAGGGGTTATATATGGTCTGATAGGAGCTGGTTACTGCTCAAACGCATGTATAAGAGCCCTGACCGCTGGTAATTTTTCACATGAATATTTACAGAATGAATATGACAAAAAGTGGAAATCCCATTTAAAGATACCCATAAAGAAGGGGATGATAATGAGAACCCTCCTATCTGGGTCCGATGAAAAAATGAATCTCATGCTATCGATGGCGAAAAGATTTCAGTTCCTAGTCGAACGGTTGGATGTTGACATTCTCTGATTAAATCAACACCTTTATTTTTTTATCTGATATCAAAGCGTTTACGAATGCCTTTCCTATATCAGAATTTTTAGATAACTTGATTTTGCATTTTTTACCAATCATTGCGGAAAATAGGAACGTACCTTTTATGTAGATATTTGCGGTTTCGCCGATCAAATGCTTATCAAACCTTATTTCAATTGCATTCCCAGTTTCTTTTACGTTGGAGTCTACTTCTTTTCCAATTGACAGAGTTTTAGGTTCGACATCTAGATGGATACCTAATTTTTCCTCTATTTGATTTATGACTTTTCCGTTTTTACCTATTAGTTTTGGAATTATATGGTTGTCGACCCTTACCTTAGCGTTATTCTCATTGAGTATCTCTATTTCAGCGTTAGAATCAAATTTACGAATTTCTTCCATTATTTTTTTCGAAGCCAAATTTCTTATTCCAGATTGTACGGTTGTTTCCTTAATTTCAATCACTACGTTCTCTTCTCCGAACGTGTATATTTCGTATTCAAGTTTACCAGTTTCGAAATCCCTGACCTCAACCACGGGTCTTGCCAGATCAGATTCGATCATTCCGTTGGGGACTTTAACAATCATCGACACTTCATAGACCTTTTCTACTTTTCCGAAATCTACGAATATTATTGTATCTATTACATGGGGTATCATGCCCATTTCTATTTTTCCTATGAACCTCTGTATTGCATCTATCGCTTTGCTCGCATGAACTACTCCTATCATACCCACTCCGGCTAATCTCAAATCAGAAAAAACTTTGAAGTCCTTTGGTTTTCTGACTTCGTCGAATATTGAGTAGTCTGGTCTTACGAGCAAAAGAATATCTGCCGTCTTCTCGAAATCACCTTCCAACGGGCCGTATTGTGTTATTTCAGGACCCACTTGTAAATCTCTGGGTGATTCTAAAGTTTTCACAATCTTACCTTTCTTCATGTAAAATTCAGCTATTCCACTGGCGAGAGTCGTTTTTCCACTTCCAGGAGGACCTGCGATTATGACGCCCTCAGCCCTTTTCTCCAACCGTTCAATCAATTTGCTAGATAGATGATAATCTTCCAGTCCCAGCTTCACGATAGGCCTGACTATCGTCAATTCCAATCCGTCAGAGAACGGCGGTCTAGCTATGGCTATTCTATATTCTTGTAGTTGTATCACTAGTGCGCCATGTCTGTTGATTTCAATGGAACCTTCTTCGCTCCTGTACGAAACATCTTCTATCTCCTTTATGATTTTTTCCAGATAGGAACTAGCTAAGATATTGTCTTCTATCTCAATCAATTTGAATTTACCAGGTTCCCCTCTTTTGGCCATAGGTTTTACACCTGCCTTCAGATGAACGCTTATCGTATCTGCTGTGAAAAATTTCTTAAAAGTCAATTCAATCTCTTTGAGTTCTTTGGGCATATAATTCGTTTTGACACCTTCAGCTTCACCCACAAGTCCTTGTACATAATCAGCAGTGAAGAATTCGGCATCTTCCTGTTTGGCGACATCTCTTATTATCGCATCCATTCTTCCGGCTTTAGCAAGTTTTATGTCGTCCAGTGTCGGGCGTTTTCCAGTAAATCTCAGTTTTATGTTTCTTTTACTTTCATTGGAATACTCCCTGATTTTTTTTAGTTCTTCCAACCCGATGAAACCGTGTTCGCGACCTTTGGATGCTTGTGCTTGAAGTTCGTCCAGAACAGCTGCTGGTATGATTATCTCTATATCATCCAATTCGTCTTTTTCTATAGATTCGGACAATTTTCTATCGATAATGACAGATGTATCTGGTACTATCTTTCTTAGTTTCTTGGTCATCAAATCATCTTTACTTAACCTAATAAAAGTTTGGCGCTTTCCAATCGTTCAAACCCGACGTTAAAAGTAGCTCTTGTCTTTATGCAGTTAATATAAAGTTGCATTTTCCAATTTAAAAAGGAGTTTATCAGTTATTACTTGGTTGTAGTCTTAACTGGAGTTTGGTTACATAGTTCAATATAGATTTTGTAGCATGAACTTTTCGGAATATTTTTTACATAATGGAGTTTTCAATACGATAAATGACTTTTAAATCAAATTTAATTTTTAATTAGTGATTGAAATGTTCAAGTGCCCCGATTGCAGAAGCACGAAAGTGGAACAACACAAAGAAGGAAAGATATGTGGCAATTGCGGTTTGATACTCGACAAAGGGTATTTTTCGGGCCGCATGTTGCTAGTCTAGATGACAATGAGACTTCATTGCTTTGTTTTCATAGACTTCTTAATCTCTTTCAAAATGTCCTTCAGTGGCAACTTGAGTTCTGAATTAGTCTTCATGTTTTTCAAGGTGAATAGTTTGTTTCTGAGTTCCTCTTCACCAACTATTATCGAGTAATCAGCCCCGACACTGTTCGCATATGATAGCTGTTTTTTTAAATCCCTTCCGGCCAGGTCCGTTTCTACTATTGCGCCAGTTTTTCTGATTTTATTAGCTATTTTCATTGTTTCAATTAGTGTGCTCTCTGTCACATTCGCCACAAATACAGATTGATTTCCACGTTCGTTGAACATGTCCCTAGTTTTCATGATTTCAAATATCCTACTTATTCCCAGCGATATTCCAGTCGATGGCATATCGGCTCCTCCCACGTTTTTTATCAATTTATCGTATCGTCCTCCACCTCCGCAACTCACATCCTCACCTAAGTTAATCTCGAATACGCATCCAGTGTAGTAATCCAATCCTCTCACAAGGGACATGTCTAGTTTCAACCTTTTCCCTATCCCAAATCCTTTGGAGTAGTTTAGAATGTTTTCCAATTCAAGAATACCTTCTGTATCCCCGAAGGTTTTTCTGAGTTTTCTTATCATCTGCGAATTAGTTCCAGATGTATTCAAAAATTTCATCAACTCATTTATCGTTTTGTTCTTCAGACCCTTTTCAATGAGTTCCTTCCTTACCCCATCTTCGCCCAGTTTTTCTAATTTATCTATCGATCTGAATATATCCTTAATTCTATCTTCATCGTTTATATTGAGTTTTTTCTCAAACATGTCTTGGAGGAATTTTCTGTTGTTTATTCTTATATCAAATTCGTCAAAGCCGAGTTTCTCAAGACATTCACACGCTACAGCTAGGCATTCAGCATCTGATATCGGAGAATTGCTCCCTACTACATCAACATCAGCCTGCCAGAATTCTCTGTATCTCATTGCTTGCGGGTTGTCATATCTCCAGACCTTTCCTATGGCATACCTCTTGAAAGGTTTCTTGATTTGAGGGTTCATTGAAACAACTCTAACCATTGGCATTGTCAGGTCGAACCTCAATCCAAGCTCCCTCTCAGATTTGTCCTTGAAAAAATATATATCATTTTTGACACTTTCACCCAAACCACCTTTTATCGACAAGAGGGCGAAGTCTTCGAAAGCTGGGGTGAACAGTGGAGTGAATCCATATTTCCTGAAAATCAATCTAATTATGTCTATCATTGTCTGGAAATTTTCACCTTCCTGTTGCATCATATCCCTTGTGCCTTTCGGTGTTTGGAACTCCATACTTTTATTATTTGAAGCGGTTATTTAAATCATCTTGGAATTTCTCCTTCGTTGTACAATGCATGGTATATCACTATCTTGACATCCTCGATTTGGTATCCCTCGTCGAATAGTTCAGCTAGTATTTGACTGGGTCTCTTCTCAGTCAGCATCTTCTTTATTTTCGGGAGCATTTCTTCCAGTCCCAACGAATAAATGGGCATCTGTCCCCTGTCGTTTATTGGCAAATCTTTCATTTCAACACCTCTTTATGTCTTAAGGAGGCATTCAGAATTAGAACCCAACCTGAGTTGGAGTTACAGTCTAAAAATCATTCAGATACGGGAATATATGCTTTGATATAGGAAAATAGTTAAGATACAAATTATATAATTCTTATCTGAAGTCCATTTCATATTTAAATGCTCGAGTGCAAAGAATACTAAAAGTGATTGATGTGAAAGGGGATGCACGGATTATTGCATAAATACTTTTCTTCAATTCTGTTTAAACCTATTTTTAATCCAAACCGACCTAATTTTTATTTAACTCCGGATGGTGTTTAGTTTGAATATGAAACATAATGAGATTGAGGATAAAATATCCGAGTTTTGGAGAAACAACGATATTTATAGAAAAAGCAAGGAAAACATGAGGGACGGCCAGAAGTGGTATTGGTTGGATGGCCCTCCCTATGCCACTGGCAGCATACACGTAGGAACTGCCATGAACAAAGTAATAAAAGACTTCTATCTGCGAGTTTATCGGATGCTCGGATACAATGTATGGAGTCAGCCAGGATATGACACTCACGGTGTTCCGATAGAGAACAAGGTAGAAAAGATGCTGGGATTCAAGTCAAAACAGGACATAGAGGAATTCGGCGTGGAAAAATTCATAAACGAATGTGAGAAGTTCGCGACTAAGTTCGTGGGTGTGATGGGAGAACAATTCATAAATCTAGGCGTATGGATGGATTGGGACAATCCGTACATGACCTTGGATAACGATTACATAGAAGGTGTATGGTTCACTTTCAAAAAGGCATTTGAGAAAGGACTCCTTTATAGGGGTACTTATGCTGTCCATGTCTGTCCTGGGTGCGAGACAGCGGTGGCTTATAATGAGATAGAATATAAGGAAGTCGAAGATACGTCGATTTTTGTGAAGTTCAAAGTAAATGGGAAAAAGAATGAGTATCTTGTGATTTGGACAACCACTCCATGGACTCTCCCATCAAATACAGGGGTAATGGTCAATCCTAAAGAGGATTATGTCAGAATCGGGATTGGTAAGGACGTGTTGATTATAGGCAAACCTCTGGTAGAGAAACTGATGGAGAAATTCAACATCGACAAATATAAAGTGTTGGATACATTCAAAGGGAAAGAATTGGAAGGATTGGAATATGAGAATCCTCTATCAGATACTTTCGAATTTCAGAAGCATTTGAATGGTGCCCATAGAATAGTCCTTTCCGAGCAGTTTGTCAACATGGAAGAGGGCACGGGACTGGTCCATACCGCCCCTGGACATGGGCAAGAAGATTACAAAGTCGGTATGGAAACAGGGCTTCCGATATTGAATCCATTAAAAATGGATGGAAAGTTTGGAGAAGGATCTGGGGAGTACGAAGGAATTTTTGCAAAAGACGCAGATAGAATGATTATAGATGAATTGAAGAAGAAAGGATATCTGTTAAGAGAAGAGAAGATAAGACACGACTATCCTTTTTGTTGGAGATGCAATTCTCCTCTTCTGATGATGGCAGTCCCTCAATGGTTCTTCAAGGTGACCGAAATAAGGGAAAATTTGTTGGAAGAAAATAAGAAGATTAATTGGGTGCCGGAATGGGCCGGTCAGAGATTCAGGAATTGGCTTGAGAATTTGGGTGATTGGCCTATATCACGACAGAGATATTGGGGCACACCTTTGCCTATTTGGATTTGTGGCAAATGTGAGAAAATAAAAGTCGTGGGTTCAAGAGATGAGTTGCCTTACGTTCCCGAAGATTTCCATAAACCCCATATAGATGAGGTCAAGTTCGATTGCGAATGTGGCGGTGAGATGAGAAGAGTTCCCGATGTATTGGATGTATGGTTTGATGCTGGCGTAGCCGGATGGGCGTCATTGGGTTATCCCAGCAAGAAAAAGCCGTTTGAGGATTTATGGCCGGTTGACTTTGTATTGGAAGGCCCGGATCAGATAAGAGGATGGTGGAACTCCTCTATGATAACAAGCATAATGACATTTGGCAGAAGGGCCTTCAACAATGTACTGTTTCATGGATTCGTGCTGGACGCTCATGGTACAAAGATGAGCAAAAGCAAGGGTAATATAGTTACAACAGAAGAAGCGATAGAAAAATATGGCAGAGATGTATTGCGATTTTATTATCTATCGAGGCCCGTTTGGGATGACACTTATTTCAAGCTTGAAGATATGGATGAACTTTCCAAACAATTCATGGTAGTCAGGAATGTTTTCAATTTCATAAAAACCTATGTCCCAGAAGTTCCTAAAACTAAACCAAAGCGAATGAAACCTGAAGATAAATGGATACTTTCGAGATTGAACAAGCTCGTATGCAGTTCTACTGACTATTGTAAAGGATTCATCTCACATAAAGCAGCAAACGATATAATGGATTTTATAGTCAACGATTTTTCAAGATGGTACATAAAAATCATAAGGGATAGAGTGTGGCCTGAATATTACGGCGCCGACAAGAAAGCAGCTTATTATACATTGTTTGAAGTTACTGATACATTATCAAAACTTTTAGCTCCTTTCTGTCCTTACTTGTCAGAAGCTGTATATCAGGATATAATCCTCCCATTGTCATCTGACAAAAGGAAAGAGTCCATTCATATGGAAACTTGGCCAGTGGCCGACGAAAAATTGATAGATGAAAACTTGAACAGTGAAATGGATATTGTAAAACAGATAGTCGAATCTTCTTATTCAGCGAGACACACTGCTGACATAAAGTTGAGATGGCCTGTTTCGGACATATTCATAGTATCAAACAAGAAGGAAGTTTCTAGTTCAGTCAAAAACTTGAATGCTATATTGACAAATATGTGTAATTCCAAAATCGTATCTGTAAAGCAAAAGAGGCCCGAAGGTGAGTTTTCAGAATCAGATTCCCCAGTAGGTACTGTACTAGTCTCAACAGAGATGAACGATGAACTTCTGAACGAAGCCTTATTTAGGGAGATTATAAGGAAGATACAAAGCATGAGGAAGAAAGCTGGGATGGAAGTCAGTGATAAAATAAAACTTCATATAAACTCCGACGATGAAACAGAGAATATGATAAAAGAAAATGAAGGCGAACTTTCAAAGGAAGTCGGTGCAAGTTCTATAGAATTCGACGAATCAGACAAAGAGAACAAAGCCGATTTGGAGTTCAAATCAATAAAGATTCAGATTTCTTTCAATCAATGTTGAACCACCACGTTTAGTTGTACTAAGGTTTCTTGTCATATAGTTTTGAAAGTTGAATTATGGTAACTGAGAATAAAAGTTTAATCTACATATGCCTATCAACATCCTTGATAGGCATAGTTCTGATATATATTTCATCTTCCATGATGAAACCAATTAGTTTGCTTATAAGTGATATAACCTTCGATAACGTAGGCGATAAAATTGAGGTTGTTGGATTTGTGACATATAGATACAATCATCCGGATGGACATGTTTTTATAACAATAGAAGACGACTCTGATACCAGTATTCAAATTCCTCTATTTTCAGATTTTGTGAATTCTTTCGATTCTATGAATAAACAGAAAGCAACGATGAAAGATCTGAGGGTGGGGTCCTTGGTTGAAATAGATGGAATCGTGGATGAATATAAAAATGAATTGCAGATAGTGCCTAAGAAACCCGACGACGTTAGAATACTGTATGATTGAAGTTATGTTGCATTTTATATGTCTGATATTGATTGGAATATCAATAGGATTAATAGCTGGGTTTTGTCCTGGAATACACGTTAATACGACAATCCCATTCATAGTTTCTCTTTCGTTCTTGACGGAAAATTCATTTGATATAGCCATTCTGATAGTGTCGGTTTCCGTGACCGAAATGTTCGCAGATCACATACCATCCATTTTTATAGGGAGTCCGGATGCAGATACCTCTTTGTGCGTATTACCTAGCCACAGAATGCTTCTAGAAGGCAGAGGGTATGAAGCATTGAAACTCACAGTCATAGGCAATTTAGGCTCTTTAGTCGGGTCATTAATATTCATTTTCCTGTTTTTCAGATATTTTGAAGTTGTTTATGCCTTTTCAAAGCCATTCATACACATTATCATACTTTCAGTCTTGGCTTATATGATAGTTTCGGAGAAGAAGTTAGGCAAGATGCTAAGTTCATTATTGATACTAGTTCTATCTGGTGTTTTGGGAGTGTTATGCTTGAATTCATCGATAGTCAATCAAGAGAACGTGCTTTTCCCGGTTCTGACAGGTTTATTCGGATTAAGTAGTATGCTGATAAGTTTTTCTGACAACGCATCCATTCCAATGCAATCAAATGAGAATAATTTGATGGTGACAAAAGGTGTCATAATCAAGGTCCTTTTGATTTCGTCCATCTCTGGCATTTTAGTGGGATTCTTGCCCGCAGTTGGTATATCTGAGGCTGCCGTGATTGTGCAGAGCATAGGGGGCTTGAACAATCCCAGAACTTTCCTGATGATGACAGCTGGCATAAATTCAGCCAATGACGTCTTTTCGATGATAAGCCTATATTTGGTAGGCAACCCGAGGTCTGGCGCAAGTGTAGCCATAGAGAAACTCTTAGGCGAACCGACGTTCCATGAGACGTTATTATTGATAGGCGTCATGATGATGGTGTCTGGTATTTCCGCATGTATAACACTTTTTCTTGGCAAAAAGGCGTCGTGTTTCTTGGACAAGATAAATTTTAGGCTCTTGAATATGGCCGTAATCTTACTTATAGTGGCTTTAGTTTTCATGATGACAGGGTTCTATGGCATGCTTATTTTGATAACGTCCACGTCCATAGGAGTTTTATGTGCATATCTTGAGATAAGAAGATCACATTGTATGGGAGTCATGATGATACCCACGCTGTTGTTCTTTTTGGATCTTAATCCAATAATTATTTCAATTCTAAATATTTAGTAGTAGATATGTCATTTGACAAAAAAGAATTGAGAAAAAAATTTTCCAGTGAATGGGAGAAACATTATAAGCTGGAATTTTTGGTAAATGAAGGTTTCAAGAGAAAGCTGTGTCCCAAATGCGGGAAGGCATTCTGGACTCTGGATGAAAATAGGTCAATCTGTCCAGATCAGCCATGCCAGGAATATGAGTTTCTCGGTAATCCGCCCACTTCAAAGAAATTTGAATACATAGATGCTTGGAAGCATATAGAGAAATTCTTCGTGAAAAATGGACATACGAGTATAAGGAGATATCCAGTAGTGTGCAGGTGGTTTCCGACACTGTTTTTCAACAATGCCTCTATCGTAGATTTTTATAGGACAGAAAACGGTAATGTGGTATTCGATTTCCCAGCTAATCCGCTGGTAGTACCACAAGTATGTCTCAGGTTTAATGATATATCCAATGTCGGTGTCACCGGAAGGCATTACGTCGGGTTCGTGATGGTCGGACAGCACAGTATATACAATCCCAACACAAAAACGGGATATTGGAAGGAACGGTGCATAGAACTTGATTTTGAACTCCTGAAAAGTTTCGGAATAGACCCAAAGGAGATAGTTTTTATGGAGGATGTATGGCTCGGGCCTGGAGCATTCGGTACAACGCTAGAATATTTCGTTAGGGGGCTTGAAGTGGGAAATGCAGTATTCACAGAGTACCTGATAACTGAAAATGGTTCTAGGGAAATGAATGAAAAGGTTATCGACATGGGAGCGGGACTGGAAAGGTTCGCATGGTTGAGTCAAGGAACTCCGACTAGTTATGATGTAACTTTCAGACCCGTTCTGGATGTACTTATGAAAAAATTATCCGTTGAGTATGATGAGGAACTTTTCTTGAAATATTCTAAATTAGCGGGTTCACTGAATTCTGAGGAAGTGGATAACATAAAGCAAATGAAAGAAATCGTGGCTAAGAAACTCGGAGTCCCTCCAATTGAATTGACGAATAAAATAGAACCCCTTCAGGCTCTTTATGCAATATGTGATCATACTAGAGCATTGACGTTTGCTATTTCAGATGGAGCGCTACCTAGCAACGTTGGAGGAGGATACAATCTTCGCGTGATTCTCAGAAGAGCTCTGGGGCTTATGGACAAACATGAATGGAAAATGGATTTAAGTGAAGTTTGCGAGCTTCACGCCAAACATCTGAAAAATATGTCTCCAGAGTTATCCGAACATACGGATGAAATAAGAAAGATTCTTGATGTTGAAGAAAAACGGTACAGAGAAACTAAGGCTAGGACTAGGAAAATTGTGGATAAGCTAGTAGTATCTGGTAAGAAACTAGATGACGAAGAACTGGTGAAATTCTATGAATCAGAAGGCATAACGCCCGATATGTTCATCGAAAGTGGACTTGATATGGAAATACCACCCGACTTTTACGCCAAGCTGACTGAAATTCACAGTACCCAGGAAAAAGAAGACATCCATCATCCTTTCGATCTCACAGGAATGCCTAAAACAGAAATAAAGTATTACGAGCGTCCGGAAATCACTAGAATGGATTCTAAAGTAGTGAAAACATTGGAGGGTAACAATGTCATACTCGATAAAACGATATTTTACCCGACGAGCGGAGGCCAGTTACATGACACTGGAGTTATTGGTGGGAAAAAGGTCAAAGACGTGAACAGTTTTGGAGGCGTAATTCTACATACTTTGGAATCTATAGATGGTATCAAAGATGGAGGAATAGTGGAATGCGTGATAGATCAAAGTAGAAGGAGAATACTTAGGCAACATCATACTGGGAATCACATCTTGAATCTTTCATGCAGAAAAATCCTTGGACCTCATGTCTGGCAACATTCCGCATTAAAAGACATAGATAGAGCTAAATTGGAAATAACACACTATGATGCATTGACTGATGCCGAAGTCAGGAAAATAGAAACTTATGCGAATACCATAATAAGGAAATCTATACCCGTGGAAGTGGATATGCTTGAGAGAGGAGATGCTGAGCAAAGGTACGGATTTAGGATATATCAAGGTAGTCAAGGTGTGCCGAGTAAAGACATAAGAATAGTTTCAATAGACGATTTGGATCACTCTGCATGCGGAGGATTGCATTGTGAGAATACTCTCGACGTGGGATTCATCACCATACTTAAGACAAAGAGAGTTCAGGACGGAATCGTGAGATTAGATTATCTTTGTGGTGATGTCGCATTGAAACAACTGGAAGCAAAAGAAGCATTGTTAAAAGAAACGGCTGATATGTTAGGCGTTTCCGAAGAAAAAGTGCCAGCTGCAGTCGACGCACTGTTCAAAGAATGGAAGGAAAAACGGAAAAAACTGAAGAAATTGAGGGATGGATGATGAATGATCTGGAACGGGCGAGAGAACTTAAGGAAAAGGAGCGCATACTTAGGGATGCCTCTGCTTCGATAAAGGTTCAGGAAAAGGATCTGCCAAGAGTGGTCGAGAGATTCATGAGCGAAATCAAAGAAATGGATGCTAAACTCTCTACTTATTCAAATGAATAGTGGCGCATACTACTGGTGGCTCAACCATAAGTTCACACATGATTTCTATAGTTTCAGATTCCGTCGGTTTCTGTATGTTGTCATTTCCATAATAGCTCGCTATGGTGAGTTTTGAAATGGTGAAACTGTCGTCAGTTAGTATCTCTAGAAACAGCTGGTTATGTATCTCATTCGCAAACGCCCTTAGGAATGCCTTTTCTTCATTACAGGATGTGCAATTTCCGGGATATCTATATTCCATCAGGGTTTTCCCTTGGCTGATTATATAAGTTTTTTGTTCGTTCGTGAGTTCGTAATAGACGATGTTTTCCTCTGGAATTTCAACTTTGTTGGAAGTTTCATTTCCCATCGATTGCATAATCGAATAAGCGAAAGTCGAACCTACCATGAGTACAAGTAGCAATAAAGATAGGTATTTTTTCTCGTCTACCTTTGGTTTTTTAAGTAGTTTCATAAATTTATTTCTGGTTCTACAATTTTAATCTTAGGTAATTGAAGATGGTTTTAGAAAGATTGATAAAGCTTAACACTGCGTTGAAAAGTCCATTTTCGATGTTCGTAGTAGGCAGTCTCGTTTCAATCACTTGCCTATTGGTGTCATTTATAGTGTTTTCAGACTCGGTCGGAATGTTCACCACCATACTGATAACTATGGCAATGACGCCTTTCATGGTGAACCTTCTATATAAAGAAGAGGAAGATACGGAGCAGGACATAATGAAAAATAGGCATTTCTTGGAACGCCATTATGACGTAATATCGGTATATTCATCGTTCTTCTTGGGAGTGGTATTTGCTATGTCTATAATCTTTATTATGCTTCCAGGGCCTATAGTCGAAGATATATTCTCAGATCAGATAAACGAAATAAATATAATACGCGGCAACTTCATATCCGCTGGCATGTTTGAACGAATACTGATTAACAACGTAGGAGTCCTCATGATAGCTTTTCTTTTTTCATTCTTGTTCGGTTCAGGAGCGATATTCATCCTCTCATGGAATGCTTCTATATTATCTACAGCCATAGGCTTGGCGGCCAAATCTATTGGTGGGGTGTACGGATTGCCGTTAGCAGTCATGATCTTCTTTCCGCATGGAAGTTTAGAAATATTGGCATACTTCATCGGTGCAATTTCAGGTGGATTGGTGTCAGCAGCAGTCAGTAAAAGGACGTCAAATTGTTTCTGGTCTGTCATTCACGACAGCGGAAAACTTATCCTTGTATCACTTGTATTGCTGGTACTAGCAGGGTTAATCGAATCCGTTCAATTGTGACTATTCCATGTAGATGGCAGGTCTGCCATATTTTGCCAATTTTGCCCTGTCTTTAGGATCGTACTTTCTATCATCATTCGCAATGAATAAATTGACGTTCTTGAATTCGATACCCTTCAGGTGGTCTATCGAATCATTGAAATAGTTGAATTCTTTAGAAGTAGCAAAATAAAGGTATAGATGTTCTAGCCTCTTGTTTCCATTCGCCGCCAGTTTCGACACTTGTTTTATGTCTTCCATCGTTTTTTGATATATCTCTTCCAATTGTACGATTTCTTTATTGACATAAGTTTCATCAAATGCGGGCCACGTTTCTGTTGATATGAAGGTATCGTTTCCCATCTTGGACCACATCTCTTCTGAGATATGGGGTATGACGGGTGACACTAATTTTATCATAGTTTCGATGCAGTGCTTTAGTATAGTTTTGTTGCAATTCTTGATGCCTCCCACTCTTTCCATGTAGAGTTTGAGTTCATTTGTAATGACAAACAGAGAAGATTGAATGGCACTCCTAAATCGCATCTCGTTGTAGTTTGTCGTGGATTCTTTTATTATCTTATTCAACGAACTGAGTATGTATTTGTCTATATCTTTGATTGAATCCCTTTTCGCGTTTTTGTAATCTGTTACAAGGTTTGAGATGAATTGTATTCTCGATTGATAAGTATATATGGAATCTTCTCTCCAGTCCGCGTCATCCATATTTTCATTAGATGCTACTATATTTATTCTTGTTATATCGGCACCATATTTTTTAATCAAAACTTTCAATGGGATGAAGTTGCCTTTGCTTTTGCTCATTTTCTCTCCGCCAACGTTGACATAACCGTTGACGCCTATTGCTTTCGGGCAATATTTGAATTCAGGATCATCCCATATAGCCACGTGTTGGAATATGAAAAAGGTGAGATGGTTTTGGACCAAGTCTTTTCCGGAGTTCCTAAGGTCGACTGGATAGAAATACGTGAACTGTTTTCTCATGTCTTTTATATCAGCAATGTTCAATTTACTGGATTCCGATAGTTTTTCCGGTTCACCTTTACCGAGGAAAATATAATCGAAAACCTCGTCTGTCAATTCGTTTGCTTTTATCTTCCTTTCATTTATTATGCTCGATATAGTGTAATATGCCATGTATATCGTAGAGTCGCTCAAGGTTTCCACTATCCAAGTATTGTCCCAAGGAAGTGGAGTTCCCATTCCAGACCTTCTTGTACATGCTTTATCCTTTAACCAATCCACTGTATTTTTGAATTGTTGTCTTGCCTCTTCTGGATAGAATGTCATTTTGTCTATGCAGCCTTTTGTCTTTTCTTTCCAGATATCGTCCGAATATTTCAGGAACCATTGGTTTTCAAGTATTTTGATATGGCATTTGGTTTTGCATCTGCAAATTATATCATCAGTCGTTTCCCATAATATATCCCCAGTTCCCGCGTCCATGAGGTCTTCAATGATTGCTTCCTTGGCTTCGAAAATTTTCATACCATTGTATCTTCCGCATTTGGAATTGCACACTCCGGTATGGAATTCCTTCTTATATAGAAGTTCTGTCGCTTTTTCCAGGTCATCCATGTCTTTTTGACTCTTCACTCCAAGTTTTTCGCATATTTCCTTTGCAGGATGCTCACCGAATCCCTTGAGTTTAATAAGGGAGATGGGATTGACAGATGTTATTATTTTTTCAAGTTTGTATTTCTTGAGTTCATTTTCATTGGATTTCAGGTCTTCCAGTCCAATCCAGTCATATGGAGCATGCGACGGGACAGACATGACGATGCCAGTGGCTATTTCGGTATCACAGAACTCCGCAGGTAAAATGGGTATCATTTCCTTCGTTATAGGGTTTTCACAAGATTTCCCTATTAGTTCAGAGCCCTTAATTTTTTCTACAAGTTCAACCTCTTTAAGCTGGTTTTTTAGTTTTTCAGTGGCACTTTCGCTTAGTATCCATTTTTCACCATCTATGGTTGCTTTGGCATATTCCATGTCAGGGTGTATCCATAGGTTTGTGACCCCGTATACGGTTTCTGGCCTCAGAGTAGCACAGGGAAGAAATTCTCCGGATGATAGTCTGAACTTTATAATAATATATTCTATAGGTGATTCCCCAACACCTTCCAATCTATCGTGGTCACCAGTTGGGCTTCCACAGCTCGGGCACCAGACGACAGGATGAGTGCCTTGTACGACATACCCTTTCTTTTTCAGAGTGTTGTACTGCCATTCCACAAACCTCGAATAGGTCGGAGTGATAGGGGTCGTTATGAAAGTTCTTCTCCAGTCTATCGAAAATCCTGTAGATTTCAGGTCGTCCATCCACCTTTTTTTCCAGTATTTGGCTACATACTCAGGTCCTTGCTCAACAAATTTTTCTATTTCCTTTTCGGTTATACCATTCATCTTCAAGGCTTCCACTTGAGATTTGTCTCCCCCTTTAAGTCTCTTGACGACTCCTACGATGGGTTCTCCTGTGGCATGGAAGCCTTGGGGGTAGAGTACGTTGAATCCTTGCATCCTTTTAAACCTAGCATACACGTCCCCTCGTATGAATGTGAATCCGGCTCCTATGTGTGGGGCTCCGTTTACATAAGGATAAGGTATGGTTACGAAGAATTTTTTCTTATTATCATCTGGATTGGCTTCAAATAGCTTCTCTTCTTTCCATTTCTCCTGCCATTTTTTATCTATTTGTTTGAAATCAATGTTTTCCATGTACATATCTCCACATCGATTATACCGCCGTCCTTATGTCCGACATTGGATAAATTCTGCTCTTCGAATGATTGTTGTGATAGTTTTCTAAATCATTATTCTCGTTGTTTATTTTATAAACATTAATTGCTACTGAATTGGTTATTCGTTTCAAAGCATGAGATACTTCAAATGATATTTCATTCTTTTCGTTGTAGAATTCGTTCACCAGTCATCTGACTCACAACTTATAGTATTAATTACGCTGAAAATCGATTTAAATCTTGTCAGATTGATTATGTCTATATAACATTATTCAAGATAGTTACCTGCCTTTACTTAATGTATTAAAAAAGAATTTACTATCTAATTTAACAGATAGTATTATGCCTCGGTAGCTCAGCTTGGATAGAGCGGCAGGCTTCTAACCTGAAGGTCGCGGGTTCGAATCCCGTCCGGGGCATATACCTTCAAACTTTTAATTAATACAGGATTGAATAAGTATTAGTGATGAGATGACAAGAATCATAGCCGTTATAGGCGGAAAGGGCGGCATAGGTAAAACAACCCTTACTTCTAACCTGACTTATGCACTTTCTAACATGGGAGAAGATGTCATAGCGATTGACGCCAACATGACTACACCCAATCTCGGCATCCATTTTGGAATGCCACTGTCCAACAAGAGCCTGCATGATGTGTTGAAAGGAAATATGAAGCTGAAAAACGTTATACACACTCATCCTCATGGTTTCAAGTTCATCCCCTCAAGCATCTCGACAAATGCTCTCAGAGGAGTGGATGCTAGTAAACTTTCGAATGTCACTTTTAATTTGACAGGTCAAGCTGATTACGTTATCATGGACTGTGCGGCAGGCCTTGGAAGGGAAGCCATGAGCGCTATCGATGCCGCGGATGAGATATTGATAGTTACAAATCCCGACATGCCGAGTGTAGCAGATGCACTGAAGACGGCTGACATAGCGAATAAAATGAAAAAGAATGTGATAGGAGTCGTCGTGAATAAGAGAAAGGGTAAGAAACACGAGATGACTATAGGAAGCATAAAAGAGCTTATGGAATTGCCGGTTATAGCAAGCATACCCGATGATCCCTTGGTCGCTGAAAGCATTTCTGCTAGAAATCCATTGGTAGATTATGCCCCAGATTCACCAGCTGCAATAGAAATAGACAAGTTAGCGCACAAGCTTGCCGGTAGACGGTACGTTAAAACTACAAGTGAACGTGGAATATTCGACAAACTAAGAAGTTGGTTCGTCTAGTCCAATGCTCTGTTGAGATCTATCTCGAATGCGACTACAGGTACATTGATGTTCCAGTTCTCCATAACTTTTGGGTTGATTTCGCCTATCGTTCCTATCGCTTTTTTTCCGGCAAAAACTTTGGCAGCCCTCCCTTCTATGAAAGACGGGTGATCGTATTTCCTAAGATTGTATCCGATTCCTATGTTGTTCATCACACCGTCCAAAACCGATGAAATGTCTTCGTAACTCACGCTCATGTCTGCTATGACGCATGACAAAAATTTCAAGTTCTTCGTGCCGGTTTCTTCTTCTTCGTCGAGTTCGACTGCATCTCCAAGTTCGAAAATTTTTTGTGGATACTCGTAATGTTGGTTTTTGGAAATGACATCTATCAATGATGGGAGTAGATTTCTTCTGAAAATGTTGCATTCAGGTGTCACGGAATTCATCGTTTCCGCAACTGATTTCCTTTCTACATTCATTTTATCAAACTCATCCTCATAGTTGGACAGTGTCAAATTTATCACTTCCTGAAAACCGAAACCTATCATGATTTCTTTTATCGAAAAATAGAAATCTTTCTTTTCAAGAGGTTTTCCTATTGTAGGAACATTTGGAATAGTGGGTTCGAAGTTGTCATATCCATATGCTATTGCGACCTCTTCTACTATGTCTATCTGGTGCATTATATCAGCTCTGTAAGGTGGTATAGTTGCATAGTTTCCGTCCATCCCTATGTCCATCTTCTTGAGAAGGGTTTCAATCTCGTTCTTATCTAGTTCCAATCCGAGTAGCTTGTTGATATATTCGTCATCGGCTTTGATTTTCCATCTGCTCAAGTCCGGTGTGGTTCTTTTTACTTCTCCATCCAACCTTACCGTCTCTATCTTACATCCTCTGTCGGCGAAAGAAGTTACCAGTATCTTCAAAGCCTGATTGATTGCTATGTAATCGGTTCCTGTGATGTCTATGAACAGTTCGTTGGTTCCCTTTGTGACTCTCGTCAGCTCGCCGTTTATTATCGGCGGAAAGCTCAGAATCTTTTCATTTTTGTCGAGGATTATCGGATATTTTTCTGAATCTTTCAGTATATCAGCATAATTTATACCCTTAGGATGGATTTCCAATATTTCCTTAAGACTTATCGACCTATCCATGTCTAGAGGAACGAATTTAACACTTTCCGGTTTGACCGCCTTATAGATGAACGGTGGTGTGACCTTGGACATGTCATGTATCCCTATAGCCACTTTTTTCCTTTTTCTACCAAGAGTATCATGTATCTTTTCTTGAACCTGCATAATAGACGATATAAGGTCGTCTGTTATCTTTACGTCCCTTACGATTGCGCAGACTATTTCAGGCCTGACGGGTTTCACACTTTTGTCCACTTTAAGTTTGATTCCGCTTTCAGTAGTCTTGTACACAGTAAGTTTCGGTTTCTTGGACAGGAACAATTTTATAGCTCTCGCGAAACCTTCCACGCTTAGTAAGTCAGGTCTATTGGGTTCGATTTCGAAATTAACAGAAATTTCGTCCATCTTTTCAAGCGGGCATCCAAACAGCGGTATCCTTTCAGTGTAGTCCTTCTCGGTGAGTTTACAGCCTACCAGCTTCTCCAAATATTCTTTGTTGATTTCGATTACTGCCATGTATATCACTTACTGGAAAAGATTTACCTCTCTCAACATTTTCAAATCGTTCCTGTAATAGAAGTTCCTTATGTCATTCAGGCCCAGTTTAAGCACTATAGGTCTCTCAAATCCTAGTCCCCATGCAAGGACAGGAGCCTTTATCCCCAGCGGCTCGGTGACTTCAGGTCTAAATATACCAGAACCTCCCAGTTCAAGCCACTCTTTCTTTTCTTCAAAATAAACTTCAATCTGAGTGCTCATTTCAGTGTACGGGAAAAAGGATGGTGTGAACCTTATTTTCTTGAAGCCTAACCTTCTGTAGAACTCTTTAAGATATCCCAACAGATTTTTGAACGTGACATTCTCGTCGACAACTATTCCATCCACCTGGACGAATTCCGGTAGATGCTTATAGTCTATGGTCTCGTTTCTATAGACTCTTCCTATGCAGAACCTCTTGGCGGGGGGTTCGAGTTTGGAGAGTTCTCTGACGGACACTGCCGTTGTGTGAGTCCTCAGTACGTTCTTCTTGGAAACTTCTTTGGACCATTTGTACCTCCATCCGAGGGAACCGGTGTCTGCTCCAGTCTCGTGCACATCCTTGACTTTGTCTGCGAGTTTGGACGGTATCTTAGCTTCTGATGGAGTCTTCATATAGAATGTGTCCGCTAGGTCTCTTGCAGGATGGTCCTGTGGCTGGAACAGTGCATCGAAGTTCCAGAAACTAGACTCGATGAAAGGGCCTTCGGCTTCAGTGAATCCCAAGTCAAGATAAATTCTTCTTATTTTTTGCTCGAATACGCTGAGTATGTGAAGTTTTCCCGGATATATCTTTTTCCCCGCAACCTCCACATTGTACGGTTTGAATTTGACTTTCTTCCATATGCCTGTTTTGATGAGTTCCGGAGTCAATTCAGCCACTTCTTTACCGACGAGTTTCTTCGCCTCTTTCATGGCTATGCTCTCGATTTTCACTAACTTTCTGAATATGAGCCTCTCCAGGGCCAGATTGTCTACGGCTTCGCCCCTTGCGACTTTCTCCAATGATTTCATGTCAGGAAACGATTCTGGATATTCAACGAGTTCGATTTCTCCTTTCCGAATTTCTATCCATCCGTTCTTCTTGGCCCACTGTAGTGCTATGTTAAAATTGTCTATCTTTTCCCTGACGATGTTCATGTCGGTTATGCCATTCTTCACGGTTTCGATAAGGTTCTTCTCGGGAAAATCGGATTCAAGGTATTTTTCCCCCTCGTCAGTCAAAAAATATTTTTTTTCCATTAAATCACATATCAAACTTTCGGTTTGAATAATGTATTCGGTTTTCAGTCTTTTAACATTACTTTGTCCACGACTTTCCTAGCCTTTTCCCTTTTCTTCTGGTGGTCCGATATGAAATTCTTTATTCGTTCAGACAAGTCGGCCTTGTGTTCACCTGCCAGAAGTGTTCCATTCCTCTCACCTTCGAATATTTCCATCAGTTTCTTATCATCTTGCTCAAACAGAAAATAATAGTACTGGCATATGTTGCATATATCTGGATTGCCTCCCAATTCTTTCTGCAGCTTGGCCGTCGGCTGTTGCCCGGTGAAAGCATTCATAACTTTCTTTTCTATCTGTTCCGGTGTGTCAGTGGTGAATATCGCCGAGTTCGGGTCACTTGCACTCATTTTCCCTCCCGGTCCAAGTCCTGGTATGAATTTGGAGTGTATCTGAGCTGGTTTGTAGTATCCGAGTTTCGGCGCCACGTCTCTGGAAATTCTCCAATATGGATCCTGGTCTATCGCTGCCGGTATGAGGCATGGAACGTTATTACCTTTCAGCATTGACGGCAGGAAACATGGTACAGCCTGCATCGCCGGAAAAAATATTATTCCTATGTTCGAGCTGTCTTTGAATCCAAAAACCGCTTTTGCGGTCGAATACGTTACATTCTTCGATATCTTGATTGCTTCGTTGTACATCGTTTTGGCGTATTCAAGGTCGCTAAATATGTGGGTCTTCTTCGGGTTCATTCCGCACGCAAGTACATCCAGTGCGTTCTCATAAGCTAAACTGGTGGTCTCATCAGTCGTCAGGTCTTTCACAAGGTGTTTTTCGTCGTCTGTCATCTGGAAATACAGTTCCACGTCGAACTTTTTCTGGAGCCATGCCGTGAATATCCATGGTATCATATGACCTAGGTGAGTGTTACCGCTCGGTCCTCTGCCAGTGTAGAGGAAGAATTTTTCCCCTTCTTCATATTTATCCAATATCCAGTCGAAATCCCTGTGGGAGAAAAAAATCTTTCTCCTGAGCATGTAATGGAGTTCTCCAGTGTGTTTTTTCATCCTTTCAAGAAGAGGTTCAGTGAGCTTGTTCGTACCAAACTCCCTTATCAGTCTATCATAATCAACCTTTCCACTCACTTCCCACGGAGTCACGACATACCCGTCCTTGGATTTTCCTACCATTATACCACTATTCCTATTTTGGATTTCCGATTTATAAGAAGTATTTAAAAATATAAGTATAATTAAAGATTTAATTTAGAGTCAATTGGTGATGATGTATGGCTATATTCAAGATGGTTGTCAACGACCCGAAAACTAGGAAGAGTTTCCAGATAGATGTCGAACAGGACAAAGTTGTCGGATTGGTAGGGAAGAAGGTAGGAGAGGACTTCAACGGAGATTTGATAGGATTTGGCGGTTATACGCTTCAGATAACTGGCGGAACCGACAAGGACGGCTTCCCGATGCATCCTGACATCAACGGAACTGGACGAAGGAAACTTTTGCTGAAAGACAGGCCGGGATACAATCCTAGAGTGAAAGGAAAAAGGAGAAGGAAAATGGTTTGCGGTAACACAATAAGCGATTCCATAGTCCAGATAAACGTTAAGGTAGTAAAGGAAGGAGACAAAAGTTTTGATGATAGAACAGGAAAAACAGATGCTCAACCCGAAGGGAAGACTGATGAACAAACTGCGTCCAAGGAAAGCGACAAGGGTGAGAAAGATAACAGCTAAATCTCCCTCCAAGAAAACTCAGAAGAAAGCTTCTAAGAAAATAGATACTAAGCTGGTACCATCCTCAAATATAGGCATGGTGGGACATGTCGCTCACGGTAAGACTACTTTGACCGAGGCTCTCACTGGGAAGCTTACCCTTGCTCATTCGGAAGAACTAAAAAGAGGGATAACGATAAGGTTGGGATACGCCGATGCCAGAATTTACAAATGTCCTAAGTGTGGAAAATATTCCGTATCGGAGAAGTGCCAAGCATGTTTTGAGGACGGCGAACTCCAGAGAACAGTAAGTCTTATAGACGCACCAGGGCACGAGACTCTTATGGCTACAGTACTGACTGGGACCAGCCTAATGGACGGCGCTATTCTGATTATAGCCGCGAATGAAAAATGTCCCCAACCACAAACCAGGGAACACCTCACGGCGCTGGAGGTTGCTGGAATCAAAAATGTCATTATAGTACAGAACAAGATAGACCTAGTAGACGAGGAAGAGGCGATGAAAAACTACGACGAAATCAAGGGATTCATAAGAGATACCATAATCGAGAACGCCCCGATAGTTCCCATATCCGCACAGAAGAACATCAACGTAGATAAGTTGTTAGAATTTATACAGGATATAATACCTGATCATGCCGCTGATGTCGAAGGCGATGACCCCAAGCTATTGATGGCCAGGAGCTTCGATATAAACAAGCCAGGAACTAGACCCAAGAAACTGAAGGGAGGTGTCTTGGGTGGGAGTATAATCCAAGGAAAACTGAAAGTGGGAGACGAGATAGAGATAAGACCCGGTTACAGGAAAGATAGTGGTTCTTATTCTCCGTTGAAGACCAAGGTTCTAGGCCTTCAGAAAGCTGGTCTCGATCTGGAAGAAGCTGGTCCTGGAGGGTTGCTCGGAGTGATGACAGGACTCGATCCGTCGTTGACAAAATCAGATATATTGGTGGGAAACATTGCCGGCCATCCGGGTAAATTATCCGATGCAGTCAATGAAATAGACATAGAAGTCAGCCTCTTGGAAAGGGTAGTCGGTTTGGAAGAAATGGAAAACGTGAAACCGATTAGACCCGGGGAGAATCTGATGATAAGCATAGGAACAGCAAGGTCCGTCGGGTCCGTGGAAAAGATAGGAAAATCAGTCAGACTAATCCTAAAGCTACCAGTATGTGTTGAAAAAAGAGAAAGAGTTGTCATATCTAGGCAAGTCTCTGGTCGTTGGCGACTGATAGGCTACGGTATAGTTGCTTGATCCTTTTATGCTGCGCAATAGACCGGACCACTTATCGAATTCGAAGGGCCGACTATTTGAACTGTATGCGTTCCTTGGCTAGCTGCTATAGAATCACAGAACGTAGTTCCACCAGCAGTCGTTGTATTTCCTGCACCTTTACAGTCATACGCATTTCCGCCATCAACGTAAATATCTATAGCCGTGGTATCTATGTTTTCAGTACCATCATTTTTAACTAAGATATTTATGTCTCCTCCAGCGCAATCGGCTGACGAAAGGCTTATGGTTTGAGCAGTCCTAGATGTGAACATTCCTGAAATGTACATGTAGGCCAATCCAGCCATACCAACGGTGATCAATAACATTAATATCGTAGCTATTACTGTTGATATTCCTTTCATTTTGAAGATTCACCTTACTTTAATTTTCTTTCCTCAATATAAATATTTACTAAGAGTTCAACGTATGATTTGTATGGAGAAAACAATAAAAATGCCGATTGTCTTGATAGACACCAATTTTCTGGTAGACATATTCAGGTTCGGTATAGGGATGGAAAGGATATCAGAGACAGTGGGAAGTAAACCAAAACTGGTCATAGTGGGACAGTCAATAAAGGAACTTGAAAAGCTGAATCTAATGTATGCAAAATTGAGCCTGAAATACATAGACTCGGAACGCATATCCATATTAGACATGCCTGGAAGCAATGCTGACGATGCCATATTATCGTTCCTTTCGGAAAAGGTGAAGAAAAGCGAGAAAAGAGATGTCATTTTGGCTACAAATGATTCCAGACTTAGGAAAAAGGCAAAAGGAATGGGAGTGAGAGTAATTTATTTAAGAGCAAGAAAACATTTAGAGATATCCGATTGACTAAATTTGAATTTGCAATCATTGAGTGATTTTATGAATATGGTTCGTGACATACCCGTAGGCGAAGAAGCTCCGGACAAGGTGAACGCCATCATAGAAGTGGAAAGCGGGACACGGGACAAATATGAATATAATGAGCAGCACGAATGCTTTGTACTGGACAGGATGCTTTACTCTTCTGTAACGTTTCCGGTAGAGTACGGATTCGTGCCTCAGACATGGTATGACGACAATGACCCATTGGATATCATGATAATCAGTCAGGAACCTTTGCACATAGGATGTGTCGTAAAGGTCAGACCGATAGGAGCTCTGGAGTTCGAGGACGAGAAAGGTAAAGATTCTAAGATACTTGCGGTTATAGACGAAGACCCGAGGACGGTCGATATAAAAGATATTAAAGATGTGCAGGAACATAAATTAAAGGAAATAAAGGAGTTTTTCGAAACTTACAAAAGGTTAGAACCCAACAAATGGTCTAAGTTCAAGTCATGGAAAAGCTCAAAAGAAGCGAAAGAGATAATAAAATATGCGATTGAACTCTATAAGAAGACAAGAGAGGTGTGAATTTGTATAGGATAGCTACCATAGAAGACAGAATCAGAGTGCCCCCTGAGAAGCTTGGTACGGACGTAAAAAAGGCGCTTGAGTCGGCCATAGAGGACCAGCTGGAAGGAGTCATCAGTGCCAGACTAGGAGTCATCCTCTCTGTTACTGGAATAGACAAAATAGGGGAAGGCAAGATAGAGGCCAACGATCCAGGTGTTTATTATGACTGCGAATTCAATCTCCTAACTTACAAACCAGAGATTCACGAGATAGCTGAAGGGGAAGTCATAGACAATACGGAATTCGGATGTTTTGTGAGAATGGGCCCTATGGATGGTTTGGTTCATATTTCGCAGATAATGGATGATTTCGTCAGCTTCGACGACAAGAATTCGGTGTTTTTGGGCAAGGAAAGCAAAAGGACACTAAAGGAAGGGGATCTTGTCAGGATTAGGGTCATATCCGTGAGCCTAGGAAAGGGAGACAATAAGGTAGGATTGACAATGAGGCAAGCCGGATTAGGTGCGATATCCTGGATAGATGAAGACAAGAAGAGGAAGAAAACAGGAAAGACCGAAAAGAAAGGATAAAGGTTGTATGATATGGCGAGAAGGGTTCAAGCATGCAGGAACTGCAGAAGGTTCACGACTGAGAAAGTGTGCCCTGTATGCAAATCCACTGATTTGTCTACAAGTTGGAAGGGAGTTGTCGTTATATTGAACCCCGATAGCGAAGTCGCCAAGTCTTTGGAAATAACAGAAAACGGCAAGTACGCACTGTATGTAGGTTAACTTTTTATGTTTCAGATAGAAAGATTGTGGAAGGTGTAATTGATGGAAATTAAGGTATTGAAAGAAAAAGAGAACCCATTTTTTAAAAGGAAGGATTTAGTTCTAACTGTCGTTCATAAATCTGAACCGACTCCTAAAACTGAGGATGTATCCAAAGAATTAGCAAGCAAGTTCAACGTTGACGAAAGCCAAGTAGTTATAGATTACATCCTTACCAAGAAAGGATTGAGTGAATCCAGCGTCAAAGCTAAAATCTTGAACGAAAAACCAGTTGAAATGATAAAGAGTACAGAAGACAAAGAAGAGTTGAAATCCGATGAAACACAAGTATCAGAAAGCGAGTGAACATTACGAAGTGTCTGATGGGAAAGCAGAACGAGTGAAAAAGGTTTGCGACAGATGTGGTGATGGTGTATTTATGGCTGAGCACGGTGACAGATTTTATTGCGGCAAATGTGGAATGACTGTTTGGAAGAAACAAGAAATAGACGTTGTTACTTCTAAGAATGGCGAATAGTTTTGTTAGTTTAAAATACATTTAAACCAAAAAACATAATTAATAGATGACGAACATGAGTGCAAAAGGTATAAGCCCAATGATTGCAATTGTTTTGCTGGTAGCATTTACAGTTGCAGTAGGGGGTATATTGAGTCTATGGTTGACTAATTACGTAACTACTACTACAGGATCTGTGCAGACAGCGACTGAGAATCAGACTGCTTGCGTAGGTACGTATCCAAAAATTCTATCGGTTACGGAAACTGCTGTAATTGTTACAAATCCTGGGACTGAAAATATGAACAATCTTTTATGTTATTCATCTTCAGGTAAATCCATATATGATTTAGGAAACATAACTAACCCACTCACGCCGGGATTAACAAGTAGTGTCAGTTGGGGCAAAGATACTAACACTAGCGTAATATGTACAGGAACATGCAGAGGAATAGGAGTAACAGGTGAATGCAAGTCAACCCAGAGTTGCTGGACATAAATTCCATTTTTCTTTATTTTTGATTTTAGAAGTCATTTAGTCTAAACTTTAACGGTAGTTCTTCTCCATCTCTTCTTGTTAGATTCGATTCTCCTAGTCTTGGCTCTCTTCAGGCCGAATTTTTTTATATCAGCCCATCTGGGAGCGGCTCTAACTTTCATTACTTTCGCTAACTTTATTTGAAATAGACGTTGTTACTTCTAAGAATGGCGAATAGTTTTGTTAGCTTAAAATATATTTAAACCAAAGAGCGTAATTAATAAATGATGGACATGAGTGCAAAAGGTATAAGCCCAATGATTGCAGTTGTTTTGCTGGTAGCATTTACAGTTGCAGTAGGGGGTATATTGAGTCTATGGTT
>CAYRSQ010000001.1:0-21149 GCA_964427055.1 uncultured archaeon | reverse complement strand
ATATCAGCCCATCTGGGAGCGGCTCTAACTTTCATTACTTTCGCTAACTTTATTTTCTTCGATAAAGTTTTCTTGGCCATGAAACTACCTTATACTAATAGTCTATAAAAACTTTCTTAATTCTTTGCTTTTTTCTATAGCAATTTCGATTATTTTCTTGGTATCTTCAATAGACAATTCCAGATTGCCTTGTTTTTGCAAAGCACATATCATGTCGTCTTCCCTTACGGCCACGGTCAATTTACAGTTGATTGTTTTTTCCTCGTCGGCATCGGGATCCAGTATAAAGTTGTCTTCCAATTTAGATACTGTCACTTCTATTGGTTGGTGGTTTACTTCCAGATTTTCCTCTGATTCTCCTCTTATCACCTTGTTTTCATCGTCCAAACTAGGTAGTTTTGTATTCATCAATGCGGCTAAACTGGCCAAGAATGAGCAGTCTATTAGGTTACCATCGTCGTTTATTATGTGTATGTCTACAAAAACAGTCCATACTTTTTCTCCAGATGTTATGCAAAGCTTTTTGAAATCTACACAATGAGACTCTCTCAGTCCTCTATCCACAACTCTGGCCAGTTCTACTGAGTCTTCGTTCGGAGGTCCTGTTTCGAAATCGGGAGATGCTATCGGAGCAAATTCCGAGTTTACCATCAGCGTTCCTTCATCGGGGGTATCACTGAAAGGCGTCCCAACTTCCATTTTGATACCAACCATAACTTTTGTTTTTCCAATCGTAACAACAGCGGAACCATCTGCATGCTTTATTCTATCTTGTTTTATTTCAATAGTTCTGTATTCGTCTAGTTTTCTTCCGTCTATTCTTTTGTCATTGATCAATAAATCATATGCATAACTTTTCATTTACAACACCTTCTTATTCGTTCTCATCCTCTTCTTCCAAATTTCTTTTGGACTCGTAATGTTGCTTTATAGCTTCCTTTTGTTTTTCATGTATAATCGTGCAAGTTTCCACTGCGAAATCGATGAGTTTGAACATTTCTTCCTTAGTCAGCCTACCGTCCATCTGAAGAAGGCTGATTTTTCCTCTGGTAGGCAACATGGCTATCGCGACATCAGCTTCTGAGTTGTTGTCTTCCAGTCCGTTCAAATCAACCACGAGTTCATCTCCTATTTTACCGACGGAACATGCAACCACGAGGTCTTTCATGGGGACACCAGCCGTCGCCAGAGCCATAGAAGCTGCGTTTATTCCAGTTACTCTCGTGGAACCATCTGCTTGTATTATCTCTGTGAAAATGTCCACTACAGTTCTCGGAAAATCGTCCAGTATCGTGGATGGTTCAAATGCGAGTTTGCTCACTTTTGAGATTTCCATCCCTCTCCTCCCAGGTCCAGGTCTCTTCCTGTCTATGACAGAGAAAGGTGCCATATTGTATCTATATCGTATTATGCCAGTATCAGCTTCCTGCATGAATCTAGGATACAGTTTTCTGGGACCGAATACAGAAGTTATAGCTTCCGTATCACCAAACTTCACTCTTGCTGATCCGTTAGCTCTATCAATAACGTCAATGCTCATTTCAATGTTCCTCAAGTCCTTCAGGCTTCTACCATCCAGTCTTTTCCCGTTTACAACCAATTTCTCATCAGTTTTCGTCATTTTCTTCACCTTGTACATCCAACAGTTTTTCTATTCTATCAGTAAGTCCTGTGGAATGTGATTCTTTTTCTATAATTTTTATGGCTTCTATTGCTTTTTCTTTGTTGTCCCCTCTTATCCAGATTAAACCGTTCTTGCCGACATATATCGCAGAATCTGTCCTTTCCTTTATCATGTTTATCATGCTGCCTCCCCTGCCTATTATTCTGGGTACTTTAGTGGGCTCGATATCCATGACGACTCCGCCAAACAGCTTTCTTGCGCCCAAACTTCTCATTGACGCTCTCACTGATCCATCTCTTGTCACTTTTGAAAGTTTACAGAAAATTACATCACCAATGTCGAAGAATCTGCTCAAGTCTGTCTTGTGTATGTCAACGAATTCATCAACTCCGTCAGATACAGGTAAATATGCTTCATATGGAGAAGCTATGTCTACTAGCCATCCTGACGATTCGATTTTTGAGATTATTCCTATGATATTATCATTTATTACGGGCATGTAGGCTCCGGACATCGGAATCAATTTGATTTCGTTTTCGTTTATTATTGGTATACCGACTATCTTTGCGTATATTTTCTCATCTTCGATATAAACACCACGGCCGAGTTTCCTCCCGTTACGTTCTCCCAAACATTCTCCTGGGACTACGATTTCTCTTCTAGACATAGAAGGTTCTTCTATTCTATCGTCGTCATTTTCTTCGTTTTTCATATCAAGCACCTTTTTTCAAATGTCAATCCTTTTTAGTATTTTTGATTCATAGTTTCCGCTTGTTAGGTTTGCCATCTTATCGAAAAGTTCCTGTTGCATTCCGCCCAGGACTTCTATTTCGATCTGCAAACTTCCATCATCCATCCATTTTTCTTTCAATATAGTTCCGACGTTTTTCAGAATCGAATACACGCGGCCAGCATATTGTGACTGAACCCGTATAGCGATTGTTACCTTTTGAAAAGTAATGGGTATCAATGTTTTTAAAGCTTTCACTATACCGTCGACCTGAAGTTCGGCATCCTTGAATGGATCAATCTTCACTCCAGCTCCCTCCATAGCATTCAATATCCTTTGAGGTGGGTGGGGCATGTTTGTCTGGGGGTTTATGCCTCTCTTAGAAATAATGTCAATTATCCTCTTCTTCTTCTCTTCCAACATTTCTTTTCTCTGTTCGGTAGTCAGCTGGAGTTCACCATTCGTTATTATCTTCTCTGCTATTTTCAGCGGGTCCGTAGTGCCGAATGCTTTTTGGAGGTCATTATCAGGAACGATCTCAGCGCTACTCACGTCTTTGTATATCGACGGATATGCTAGAATATCATTCATATTGATATCGGCTCCTCTCCTAAATTCAAGTGCTTTCTTCGGGTCGCACAGTATTTCAAACTTTTGACCTGCACGTTTCAATTTACATGTTACAGCCTTATCAATTTCTACTGGCAAATAATCACTTTGTCAATAATTGGAATTAAATGGCATTCACTCGCCATTTACCTTTTTCTGTTTCGTTTTTACCTTGATTACAGAGATGTCTAACGTGGTTTCCTTCTTCTCATTTTCAGTCTTGTCGAGAATCTCTCTCGCGAGTTTTACCGCATCAGACTCATTCATACCAATTTTCCATTTCTTTTCTAGAATTTTGTTTGCATCTTCCGATCCCCTTCCTATTGCATATGCCTTCCATTCGTATAGCATTCCGGAGGGATCCGATTGGATTAAATGAGGGCCACTATTGTCGGTCCCTCCTATCAGAAAAGCCACTCCGAACGGCCTTAATCCCGCGTACAATGTGTTTAATTGCATCTTGTCCCCGATATATCTTGATATAGTCCAAACATCGATAGGTTCCTCGTATGTTATCCTGTGGACTTGTGACTTTACTCTGGCTTGGGACACTACTGTCCTCGCGTCTGCCAATAGTCCGGACGCCACAGCCGCTATTGAGGTGTCAATTTGGAATATTTTTTCGGTCGAGTCAGTTACCATAAGTCTACCTTTCGGTTTCACGCTGGCCAGAACTACCCCATCCTTGAACACAATTCCGACGCAGGTTGCACCCCGTTTTATCGCTTCCTTTGCGTATTCCACTTGGAACAGTCGTCCGTCAGGACTGAAAACTGCTATTGTTCTATCGTAACCCATCATTTCAGGACTCATATCCATATTTTCCACCTCATTTCAAGAGAACTTACTCTTTTTCTAATCCTTTAATTGTGCCTGATACTTTTAATATTTTTATCGAGGTCCTCGAATCTCCGAATCTCGTTATCAAGCCTATGCATCCAATAACGGATTGAACATCGTCGTGTTCACATCTCAATATACCTATTTGATTTTTACTATCATATAAGTTTTTCATCAGCCACAAATCCATGGAGGCCACGCCAAATTCGCCGTAGAAATCGAGCAATGTGTTCCATATCGCGGAGTCCAAGTCTGAATAAGTTATCGGGAATTCCGATATGACCTTGAATTTGACATATCTATGTTTTTTCCTTTCGGTCGGAGGCAATATTTTCATTTTACTTGTAGTCAATCATGTCACCTTTTCCTTACACCGGGCATTATCCATTTTACATCTTTCCTTTTTTTAGTTTCATTTATAATGCTCTCAGGCACTTTCGAAATCGATGCTTTGCTATCTTTCAGTTTCATTCCAAAAGTGTTTAACATGGATACCATCGACAAAGGATCGCGAAGTTCCCAGTGACTTATGGAGCCGCTGCATATCACGACAGGTACAGAATATTTCTTCGCGAGTCGTACGTTCTCCATCATGTTGGATAGTATCATACTTCTGGTCTTCTTGTTGGATGTCAGTATTTCCCTGAAGTTTATCTCTACAGCAACGTCATTTTTCTTCGCAAGTTTTGCCATAACATGGTTAATACCGCTGTCATATCTTTTATGTTCCGGATGAGTCAATATGTCCACTTCCTTCGTCTCAACCGCATCCCTATTCATTTTTAGGTCTCCTCCTCTAGCTAGAAGTATGTCATACATCTTTCTGATGGTGACCAGTTTCTTCAGTTCTTGAGTGGTTCTGGCTTCAAATCCAAGAAAAATATCAATGCCGACTTTCTCTTTCACCTTAGAGATGTCGTGTTTGAGTTTGTCTATCTGGCTCTTGTTCTCGAAATATTCGGAAAAACATATGCCGCTATATCCAAGTTCTTTGGCTCGCAAAGCTATCTGTTCTATCGAGCTCTCGCCTTCTGAGAAAGCCGAATGTAGATGCATGTCATAGAATTTCATAATAAAACTTGGGTTTGTGGATTATTTTAATCCTCTAGATTTTTTTCCTGCGCTCGTGAGTCCTCTGAGGACACGTCGCTTGTGGCACGGTTTGCACACCCAGTTCAAGTTTTTGTCCTTTTTGATTGCAGGGTTCTTCGGGTCGACCAGTATCACTTCGTACCATTTGTGTTTTCCATCTTCCCCAACATAATAAGAATTAAGCACTTCCATATTCGGGAATTTTTTGGCGACTCTCTCTTCAGCTATCCATTTCGTCCCTTTTCCCGGAGTGAACTTCACCAAACCTGCTTTTTTTGGCTTTCTCCCGCCTCTTCCATATTTCCTCCTTCTTCTGCCCCCTTTCTTTATTTTGCCTCTCGCAATGATGACTCCTTTTTTGGCTTTGTATCCAAGAGACTTTGCTCTTTTCGGGTTTGTAGGTTCGTCTATCTTTTCCACAGTATGTTCTTTTCTCCACTTTATGAGTTTCTCTTTCAAAGAAGGATCTTTCTTTTTCTTTCCTACCATTTTCCTCAGCCCTGGGTTATCTTAAACATTTCTGCGTATTAAAGATTTATATGTATCTACCTTAAAATTCTTTAAAGGTGTTTGAAAAATGAATGCTGCAATAAAAATCCTAGTAGGAGTGATATTGCTGATATCAAGCATATATTATGTTTACACCAACCAATACGGGGCATGGGGCAACCTTCTTGTCGTGTTGAACGGTACTGTTCCCGCTTTCGTGGCTCTGATCGGTGTTTTCATAATATGGATAGAGCTTGATGACATCAAGGTCAAAAAAGAGATGAACAAATCCAAGAAATAGACTGCGACAAATTGTCATCAAGAGAGCAGTTTTTTATCAGATTCTGTTAATTTTAATTATACAGTGATTGCATGGGAGTGGACATTTCGAGTCTCATCGAGTCGAGGGAGATTGAACTTTTGGAACTGTCTGGAAGGAAAATCGCGCTTGATGCATTCAATGTCATTTACCAATTCCTCAGTATCATACGAGACAGGATGACAGGTGAGCCCTTGAGAGATAGTAATGGAAGGGTCACGTCACACTTGTCAGGCCTTTTGTACAGGACTTCAAGTCTTGTCGAATCCGGAATTAAACCAGTATATGTTTTTGATGGCAAGCCTCCTGAAATGAAGCAGATGACAATATCAGCCAGAAAGGAGAGGAAGCAGGAAGCGAAGGAAAAATGGAAAGAAGCAGTCGAGAAAGGAGAAGATGCGATAAAATACGCCCAGGCAACTTCTGAACTGACTGACGACATGATAGAGAGATCCAAAACTCTTCTGGATTGCCTTGGAATTCCGTGGGTTCAGGCCCCTAGCGAGGGCGAGATGCAGTGTGCTTTCATGTGCAAGAAGGATGACGTGTGGGCAAGCGGTTCACAGGATTACGATTCTCTTCTTAGTGGATCACCGATTCTTATCAGAAACCTTTCCATAACCGGGAAGAAAAAAGTACCGAACAAGAACCAGTACATCCAGATAAGGCCTGAACTTATAGAGCTGAAGAAAGTGCTGGGCGACTTGGGCATAAATCAGGACCAATTTATAATACTTGGGATGCTTATAGGGACTGACTATTCTGGCGGCGTGAAGGGGATAGGACCAAAGAATGGATTGAAATTAGTCAAGGAGCACGTCACATTGGACAGGATTATTGAACATGTCGGATGGGAATCTGAGAACTCGGCCGAGGAAATATTCGATTTCATAAAGAATCCACCGGTGACGGAAGATTACAGGCTGGAATGGAAGGGTCCCGATGCGGAAAGATTGATAGAATTTATGGTCGAAGAGCACGATTTCTCTAGGAATAGAGTGGACAAGGTTCTAGAAAGGCTGGAAAACGCAATGTCATCAGGCAGGCAGTCGAGCCTTTCGGGCTGGTTGGATAAAAAGTAATTAATTGTCCAAAACATAAGTGAGTTTATGGAAAAGAAAGACGGGACTGGAAAAATGGACATGATTGTTGAAGTCTGCAAGAGGAGGGGAATAATCTACCCTACAGCCGAGATATATGGTTCGATGTCTGGCTTCTGGGACTATGGTCCGGTTGGCTCAAGGATAAAGAGGAAGATAGAAGATTATTGGAGAGAATTTTTCGTAGAGACCGGAACCAACGGCGAAACCTGCAGGAGCAATATAGTTGAGGTGTCGGGTAGCACTGTTCTTCCAGAAGATGTCCTCAACGCAAGTGGTCATACATCAGGATTTGTCGATCCGATAGCCCAATGCAAAAAGTGTAAGAGCATTCACAGAGCCGATCATGTCATAGAGGAGGCGACAGGGAAATTCGTGGAAGGTAAGAGTTCGGATGAACTCACCGATATCATAAAGAAAGAGAAGATAAGATGCCCTTCGTGCAAAGGTGAACTTGGCGATGTACGTGTTTTCAACCTTATGTTGAAGACCGAAATAGGGGCTACAGGAGGAAATTATGCTTATCTGAGGCCGGAGACCGCTCAGAATATATTCATTGCATTCAATAGAATCTTCAAGTCGTCCAGGTCCAAACTCCCTTTCGGTATAGCTCAGATGGGGCATTCATTCAGGAATGAGATATCTCCGAGACATTTTATAATAAGGGTCAGGGAGTTCAATCAATTCGAGATAGAAATGTTCATGGATCCGGAGCATCTCGATGACTGTCCAGGATTCGATAGTGTCAAAAAAGTCAAATTGAATTTCCTCAGTCAGGAATCACAAAAAAGCGATGGCAAGATAAATAGGATAACGGTTGAAAATGCCCTTAAGAAAAAAATGATACCGAACAAGTTCCTGGCATATTTCATGTCGAAAGAGATGCTTTTCTACCAAGGACTCGGAATCTCGTCTAATTCACTCAGGCACAGACACATGCTCCCCGAGGAGACACCTCACTACAGCAAGGGAAACTTCGATTTGGAGATTGAGTTCGAGTTCGGATGGAAGGAGACTGTTGGTAATGCATACAGGGGAGATTATGATTTGAACAAACATGCTGAACACAGCAAGACAAAGCTCACGGTCACCACCGATGATGGTAGGAAGGTTGTTCCTTATGTAGTGGAGCCTTCATTCGGCCTTGAAAGGACATTTGCAGGAATTCTCATTCATTGTTTCAGGGAAGACAAAAAGAGAGGATGGGATTGGTTTGCTTTCCCGCCAAAGATAGCCCCGTATTCGGCTGCGGTATTCCCTTTAATGAAGAAGGACGCTTTACCAGATGCAGCTATCGGGATATGCAACGAGTTGAATGAAACCTTGGATATTTTTTACGACGATTCCGGAAGCATAGGAAAAAGGTATGCCAGGATGGACGAAATAGGAGTGCCGTATTGCATAACCATAGATCATCAGACATTGGAAGATGGCACCGTTACCGTCAGGAATAGGGACACAACTGACCAGATAAGGGTAGATAGAACGGAGTTACTGAGAGTTCTAAAAGAATTGTCTGAAGGTAAGCTAGCATTCAGCAAACTAGGTAAGAAAGTTAACTGATTAGCCTCTAAAGATGATTGCAGTGTTAGGAGCCAGCAGAAGGAAGTCTTCGTCCACTCCTATTATGTCACCGTCTATGGCTTTGCAAGTTTTTTTCAGCCTGTCTACAGACCTCTTCAATTCAGAGAGATCCTGATGCCGGAGTTTCTTGATTTTCAAAAATATTATGGTGCCCTCTCTTACTAAATGTTGTATCCTGTCGGTATCGGCGAAATCCTTAAGGGTATCAATTCTGACTTTGATATTACTGTCTTCTTTGAAAGCGGACGTGTCCAATTCAATCCACTGTTCTTCAGCACCGGATTCCGATCCTTTCTCGTTTTCAATCTCCTTATCAGGTTTCATATCATCAGCTGCTATTGTATATTAGGTCGAGTTATAAACTTAAATAAATTTTAGATATCGCTTCTTATCTGTTCTAGCATGCTCACGATGTTCCATATCTGTGTCCTGGTATACATGGGCATGTTCGGGTCGTTTATTATTTCATCAAGGTTGCTTATGGCTGTGCTTATCTTAAGTTCTTCGGAGCCATCGCTTTCCAAAACCTCCTTGGAACTTTCTGCGACAGACCGTATATTCCTAGGAACAGTCCTGTCGTTCAGTATCTCCCCCAACATTTCGCAAATGGGTTTCAAATCCTTTTTATTGGCCATGAACCCACCTTCCTCATTTTTTAAGTATCTCCTGAAGTTTACTTTGTATTTCCTTGAGTTTGTCAGTCAGCAATTTCTCGCTCTTTTCAACGCTATTCATCCTTATCTTGAGAGCTTCTTCGGATTCTTCAAGTTCATTCTTCAAATTTTCGACTGGTTTCTTAACCATGACAGTTCCCGTTATCTTGTAAGCGTCGGTTTCTTTGGTCTTGTCAAGCTCCTCGATAGCCCTTTCAATTTCCATTATGCTCATATTCAGGGTTTCCTTCTGTATCATTACGTTCTGCAGTTGTTGTTGCAGTATCTGGAATTGTGCAATCAACGCGTTCGGGTCCCGGTCTTCGTTTTTTTTACTCGTGTTCTCTGTCATTGCTCTCTACCTCATTTATCATTGAAACTATTGAGATATATGAATTTATAATAGCTTTGAGGTGACTCAGTTTTTTGTTCCTAACTTTTATCTCTATGAATCCGTCCCCAGTCGACAGTTCTGTAATGGAGTCCGGTCCATTCTTTATATCCGGCTCCAGACTGGATTTCACGGCATCCGGTTTATCACACTTCAATCTAAGTATCAGTTCATGCATGTTAAGAAATTGGATTCCTTGAAATTTAAATTATCGCGCCTGTACCCTTTTGGTAATCTCAGGTCTCATTTTAGCGAGCACTCTTGCGCCGCAGTACGGACATCTTATGGTCCCTTCCAGTGTGGGTATGACCTTTTTGCATTTAACGCACTTGTACATACAATCACTATTTCATCGCTGATTTATAAATTAAATGTCTATTCGGATCCTCTCTTAGCCAGTTTTGGTCTGTAAGCTAGTCCCGCAAACTTCACGCCGCATTTCTTGCATTTCCATATGCCGGCCGCTTCTCTGACGACGTAATCCATCTTGCATTTTGGGCATTTATGACGCTTGTTTTTCATCTTCTCGACGTTACTGACAAGGTTCTTTAGCCTTTTGCCGTACCTTGGTCCGTATCTACCAGCCGATCCGACTTTTCTCTTCTTTGTCATCTATCGCACCTTCAATATCACTATTTTTTTAGTATATTAAATTTCTTTTCCGAACTCAACATCGTCAGTATATCTTTGAGTTGGTCGTCAGTGAGCTGAGAGCGCAACTTGCCCGCCTGATATAGTTGTATCAGGTACAACTCTATCTGGGAAGCCAATTCCGTTTTTACCATCCTCACCCTATTGAGCCTCTCCAACGCTTCTTTTGTCAATAGTTTGTTTAGGATGATTTTTTTCATCCTTTCCATTTCTTCAATCTCGGCGGGCGATAACCCATCTTCTCCGGCTGGCATAAATTCCATCTTCTTTTATTCCTTGGATACTTTGTAAGATACGTTGTCCAAGAACTTCTGGCCCTTTGAGGTTATCTTCCTTCCGTCGGTTTTCTTGTCGATTTCAACAAAGCCAGCCTTTTCGAGCTGCTGTATCACCTTCCTTATCACGGAACCGGACGCTTTCTTCGCTCTTGCTGGTTTGGTTCCTCTCCTTTTCCTTCCGCCATAAAAAGTCCTAAGTCTTTCCACTCCCACCGGGCCGTCCAAATATATCCTTCTGAGTACGCTTGCAGCCCTTATGTACCAAAAATCCATCTGTTCGGGTGGTCTCTCGTTGTGGAAACCGCTCTTCGCATATCTGGACCATTCCGGAGGCTGTATTTCATCGACTTTCTTGAGCTCTTCCTTTACAGCAGGTATGAGCTTCCTAGCATCAACGTCTCTTACGTTTACCATCGGTTCACCGTTTTTCCAATAACTATACCAATACCTTATGTTCTTAACTTTTATTAATTTATGTTATTTAAGAATCTAAGCTTCCCTCGCGGAAGACATCATTATGTATGCGGTGCCTGTTATCGTCACCACAAACCCACCGATTATCAGCAGTATTATCAGCATGGATGTTGTGAATCCGTTGAACTTGCTGCATGTAGGTGAAAACGCGGGGTTGTTTTTGCAATTAGTCGCCAGCTGTTCTATGCTGTGGAATATATAGAACAAGGTAAAACACGCTATGAATATGGTCGCAATACCTACATAGACATAATTGTTCATTTTTCCTCCCTCTTTTTGAACGGATACCTATAGATTTTATTGCATTCCAGACATTTTATAACTATTTTCCCGTCTTCGATCCTTTGTTTGGACGTTACTCCCTGCTTCAGTATGATGTTACATGATTTGCAAAAAGTTCGTTTCTGTTCCTTGTCCAGACGGATGTTGTATCTGGTACCTATCTTTCTCGCCAGTTCGACGTAACGCTTGGTCCTTTCAGGATGACCCTTCAACTCTTTATCCGCAAGCCCGAGGAGTATGTCTATCCTTTCCTTTGCTATGTTCATCTGATATTCGGGCTTCTTTCCCCTAGTTCTCCTCTCTGTCATAATAAAATTGGAGTTTCCGAAGAAATATCTTAGTGGGGTCGCTGGGATTTGAACCCAGGCCAGAAGCTCCCAAAGCTCCGATCCTAGACCAAACTAGACGACGACCCCAGTATACAACCTATTTAAGATATACAATATTTAACTATTGAAAAAAAATGGGAGCGGCGAGATTTGAACTCGCGATCGCCACCACCCCAAGGTGGAATCCTACCAAACTAGACCACGCCCCCCAATACATACTAATTATTTGATATGGATAACAAAATTATTAATATGGTTTATGAAACGGTCATCGGGCGCAACAGAGATGATTTGGGAAAGCACGGTCGCATAGCGTCCGGTTTCATCGGTAAACACATAGTCGGCACTGGAGAAGACATGCATCTCACTACAAAGGTCAGTATGGATTTTTTGAATCCTCATGTGATGCTCATAGCGGGAAAGAGGGGGAGCGGGAAGAGCTACGACGCCGCGATAATAGCCGAGGAGATGTCGATGCTTCCCGACGAGTATAGGAAGAACCTTTCAATAGTATTCATAGACACGATGGGAATATTCTGGAGTTTGAAGAATGCCAATGATGAGCAGAGGGACATTCTTTCCAAGTGGGAACTTAAACCCAAATCGATTGAAAATGTCCACATATACGTTCCGCAGTCTCAGGTAGGCGAATTTGAGAAGGCGGGGATACCCATAGACGGCGGCATAACAATATCTCCGAATGACTTCGCTGCCGATGAATGGAGACTGGCGTTTGATTTGAAGCCGACAGAACCCGCTGGGGTCGCGATAGAGAAGACTGTTAATGAACTTCTCGATTCGGGAGAGCCGTTCACGATAGACGACATATCCTCTAGGATAAGGGACGATCCTGAAATACAGGATGACGTTAAGGACGCTTTGACGAATATGTTGAGTGTCGCGTCAAAGTGGGGCGTTTTCGGCATCGAAGGGACTGACATAAATGACATAGTGTTCCCGGGAGGCATAACAGTGATAGACGTATCACATTTGAGGTCCACGGAAGCGTGGAGCGTCAGAAATTTCATAGTCGCTATAGTTGCAAGAAAGTTATATCAGAGAAGACTGCTTGCTAGGAAAGAGGAGGAACTGTCAAAGTTGTCCGGGGAAATAGATGCGGAGATGATACTTGACGAGGAAGGGAAGGGATTTATGAAGAAAAGTTTCCCCATGACATGGCTGATAATAGATGAGGCGCATAACTTCGCTCCTTCTGGCAAAGTCACGGTATCTACTATACCACTGAACACCATAGCGAAACAGGGAAGAGAACCCGGAGTCAGCCTAGTTGTGATAACTCAGATGCCGAACAAGGTTCATCAGGACATATTGAGTCAGTGCGATATCGTGTTCGCTCATAGACTCACTAGTAGGGACGACTTGGAGGCACTGCACAGCGTCATGCAGACGTACATGGCCAAAGATTTGTGGGAGTACATAAACAAGCTCCCGAGAACACCGGGGGCATGCATAGTTTTGGACGACAACCTCGAGAAAGTATTCACAGTGCAGATAAGGCCTAGGGTATCCCATCATGCGGGCGGTACTGCTGCTTTGGTCTAGACTCTTAGCCAGTCTATTTTTCCCGCAACGTAGTTCATCTTTTCGTCTTCATTCTCTAGTATGGATTCCAATATTTTTGACGTCTGCTTCACTGTCTTTCCGGTCGTGTCAACTTCGAATACTGTTCCAGGTTTGTGGATTGGCAACGATTCTTCTATGATAACTCCTATAAGTTCAGCCTCGACATTCTCATCTATCTTCGTCTGCCATTTGTACTTCTTCTTCAGACGCTTTTCAAGGGAAATTGGATTGCATCTCAGCACTATGAGGATGTCCGAGTCGAAAAAGTGTGCGAAGAGTCCCTCAACGACGAGGTTCTTGTTTTCTTTGGACAGTTCCTTTACCTCGTTCTTCAGGCTCTTCATCTCGACTATCTTCGACCTTCTTCGCTTGTCGTATCCGATGAATGCCTCTTTGTCTTTTGCGAGCTTGTTGAGGTCCACGAGTTTGTATCTGTCTTTCCTAGATTTGACATCTTTATTGAGCCTTTCCACCAGAGCCTTGGCTACATGGGTTTTGCCGGTCCCTGGCACTCCGGATATGGTCACCAACATACTAACCAATATAATATACGACTGCTGACCCTTATCTTTTAAAAGTTAGAAGTGAGTAGTGAATATTAACGGATGGTTCTATGGATGACGATTTTGTAGTGTGGGCTGAAAAGTACAGACCCAAAGCCCTGGATGAAGTGATAAATCAGAGGCACGCAGTTGACAGGATAAAGGCTTTCGTGAAGGACAGGAACATACCTCACATGATGTTCTCCGGGAGGGCGGGTGTCGGTAAGACCACGACCGCGTTGGCGATGGCGCACGACCTTTACGGAAATAATTGGAAGGGAAATACACTCGAACTGAACGCTTCAAACGAGAGGGGAATAGATGTTATAAGGAACAAGGTCAAGGATTTTGCGAGGACCAGAACGATGAGTCCTGTCGGATACAGGTTGATAATACTTGACGAGGCGGATGCTCTGACTTCCGAGGCGCAGCAGGCGTTAAGGAGGACGATGGAAACGTATGCCAACGTTTCAAGATTCATCCTCATATGTAACTGGAGCTCGAAGATAATAGAGCCGATACAGAGCAGGTGCGCCGTGTTCAGGTTCAGGGCACTCGACGAGAATGATCAATTGGCCTTCATAGAGAGGATAGTCAAGAACGAGAAGCTGAAAATTGACGATTCCGCAAAGATGGCAATCGTGTACCTTGCTGAGGGCGACTTGAGGAAGGTTGCGAATCTGCTTCAAGTGAGTGCGTCGCTGAAGGAAAAGATAACGGAGAATGTCGTGTATGACATGGCTTCCCAAGCCAAACCCGGAGATATACAGGCGATGATAAACCTCACGCTTAAGGGAGAGTTTGAGGGACCTAGGAACAAACTCCATGAGATGCTCTTCAAACAGGGGCTCACGGGGCAGGACATAGTGAGGGAGATACACAGACAGATATACAAGTTGGACATACCGGAAAAGGACAAGATAAGGCTGATTGAGAAAACTGGTGAATATGAATACCGCCTTACACAAGGTGGAAACGACCTTATACAGTTGGAAGCGCTCCTCGCGCAGTTTGTTCTGTTTGCGAAAGATTAGTAGCTGGTTTTTATGTTAGTCGATAAGTACAAACCCGAGTCTTTGGCAGATATCGTCGGACAGGACGAAGCAAGTTCCAAAATAACAAGATGGTATAAGTCATGGAAACCTGGTGACAGAGCACTGCTGATTTACGGTCCTACCGGTGTCGGGAAGACGTCTGCGATAGAGGCACTCGCCAGTCAGGAGGATCTAGATTTCATAGAGATGAACGCATCGGATTACAGGTCGGCCAAACGGATAAAGGAAAACATCAGTAGCTCAGTTAGCCAAATGAGCCTTTTCAAGAGGGGAAAACTTTTCGTCATTGATGATGTGGACGCCCTTTCAGGGAGAGCTGACAGGGGAGGGGCATCCGAAATAGCCAAGATGATAAAGGAGACAAAACATCACATAGTTCTGACCGCGACAAACCCGTACATACCCAAGCTAAGCTCCTTGAGAAACGTGTGCACCATGGTCAAATTGTCGAAGGTTTCGATTACTGACATAGAAAAGAGACTCATGGATATTATCAAGAAAGAGAAGATTTCGATTGAAAGAGGCGCGTTGAGACATATAGCTGAAAGGTCTGAAGGAGACTTGAGGTCGGCAATCAACGATTTGTCAGTCTTGAAATCGAAAAAGAGGATAACTGTCGATGACGTTGACGGCCTTGGTGAAAGGGAGAGGGAAGTTGGCATACAGGATGCTTTGAATGGCATATTCAAGTCGGATACGATACTCGATTCTAGGAAATCGCTTGACGGATTGGACAAACCATTTGACGAGGTGTTCTGGTGGATAGAGACCAATGTATCAAGGGAATATAAAGATCCGGAAGAGATAGCTGACGCTTTGGATGCTCTTAGCACGGCCGACATATTCTGGAAAAGAATAAGGGAGACAGGCAACTGGAGGTTCCTGGTTTATATGATAGATTTTATGACAGGAGGAGTCTCCGTGGCTAAGAAAAAGAAGTATGTCAGACCGGTCAATTATCAGTATCCGACAATGATAGCTACATTGGGGAGGACGAAAATGTTTAGGAAGGAAAGAGACGAACATCTGTCCGGACTATCCGAGAAGTTGCACTGTTCTAGGAAAAAGGTAGTCACAGAATTCCTTCCTTATATAAAAGAAATGTGATTTCATGAGAATTTGTGTGACCGGGGGAGCGGGATTCATAGGATCAAATTTGGTTGGCAGACTGCTCGACGATGGTCATGAGGTTCTGGCTATAGACAACTTCGCGTCAGGCAAACTGAAGAACATCAATGAGTTCATTGATAATCCTAACTTCAGGTTCGTTGAAACCTCCATTATGGATGGCAACCTAAAAGAGATTCTGAAAGGAATAAGAGTGGTTTTTCATGAGGCAGCAAAGGTAGATGTCCGGGAAAGTGTAAGAAAACCGGAATCGACTTTCATGACAAATGTGGACGGGACTGAAAACATTCTCAGGGCATGCGCTGATTGCGGAGTGAAACGGATAGTTTTTGCTTCGTCATGTGCAGTTTATTCGGAAGACCATGCACCGTCCAGTGAATCTTCTTCATTGAGCCCGAAGAGTCCGTACGCCGAATCTAAAATCATAGGAGAAAATATGGTAAGGAAATTTTCCATTGATAACGGCATCGAGTATGCCATACTGAGATATTTCAATGTTTACGGACCGAAACAGAGAATCGACAGCGACTATTCCGGTGTCATACCGACATTCATCAGCAGGGCATTGGATGGTGAGGACTTGGTAATAAACGGCGACGGTGAACAAATCAGAGATTTTATTTTTGTGGATGATGTGGTGAAAGCGAATACATTATGTTTGAATGCAAATGCAACAGGAGAGACGCTCAACGTAGGTACCGGTATTGGCACTTCTATAAATGACCTTGCTAGAATGGTGATTGAGTTGACTGGAAGCATATCCAAACTTTCACACGCGGAGAACAACGCTGAAGAAATAAGGCATAGCGTGGCTGACACAACTAATGCCACCCTTAGATTGGGGTACTCCTCCGGATACCATATCGAGGACGGGCTGAAACTGACGATAGATTGGATTAGGAATAACAAGTGATAATATGGAACAGTTAAGCGTCGTAATTCCAGTGTACAACGAGCAGAAGATACTGGTGAAAAACACGGAGAAACTTATGAGGTTCTTGGAAAGCAAGAAGTACAAATATGAAATTATACTGTCGGACAATGGATCCACTGACAATACGTATCCTTTGTCAAAAAAATTGGAAAAAAAACATCCAGACAAGATAAAGGCGATTTCAATCCAGAAAAGAGGAGTCGGGGCTGCATTCAGGAACGCTCTGAAAAAATCGTCTTATAACAAAGTCATATCCTTGGACATGGATCTTTCGACTGATTTGGGATTCGTCCCCATGTGCCTTGACGAGCTGAAACGGTCAAGCGTCGTGATAGGGACTAAAAAGGAGTCCCAGAAAAGGCCCGTTATCAGAAAGATCATAAGCAAGCCCTACATAATGATGACTAACCTCCTGCTTGGTATGAGATTTTCTGACTATTCCATAGGAGCTAAAGGCTATAGGAAGAGCGACATCATTGATTTTTCGAAGTATTTGGATGATGATTCTTTCTATGTGGTGGAATTGATACATCTTTCAAATAAATCCGGCAAACGAATCAGTGAGATTGCTATACGATGTCATGACAACAGGGAAAGCAAGTTCAACCTTTTCAATGAGGTCATTTACCGCTTCAGAAAGCTTTTAGCTCTTAGGATGTTCGGGACTAGAGCCGACAATACAACGAATATCCCCATCACTGATATGAATTGACTGGCATTGTCCAGTGTAGTCTCACCATAATATATTCTCACGGTCTCCTCTTTCGGATACACCAGCATGAAAGACGGGGATACCATATATATTTTGTCTGCCCCCTCCACTTTCCAGTTGGGAAAATAGGATATTTTTATTATATGCGGCTGGTTCACACAAGTTGTATTGAACCTTATCTCTTCATTATATACGTGTTCTTCTATTTCGCAATTTTCCAGTATCCTTACCTTGGGAAGTTCATCAAGATTGTCAGAGTGAACCAGTCTAGCTTCCAATTCGCTGTCAAATACCAGATGAACGTCCAATGCATCATCGTTCTTGAACCATTCATACGCAGTTTCCTTCCGATTGTCAGTCTCAAAATACACGGGCTCATATTTGGGGACCGTGACGTATCCGTATTCATATTCCAATTTGAATATCTCAAACGGGCTTATTGAGGCAACATGCTCATAGTTATCATCTTCTTGATACATCGCAATCGCGGTGTCGCTCCTGGCTATGACATATTCAACATTGAATAGTTTGAGCCTAGGTACGGCCTTTGTGACATTCAGTTCGTCACATCTGTAATCAGGGAACGGACAGGACTGCTGCTCTGATACTTCGGATTGTATGTAGAATACGAATGGTGATGACAAGGATGACTGCATATACAACCCCTCCAGTGTAGACCTTCCGGAAAACAATGGTAAGTTTTCGAACGCCCTAGTGCTTCCAGCATAGTCATGGAGTGTCGAGTGCTCGTATACGACTCTTGGGTCGTTCTGGTCGCCTTCAAGGAATTCGTTGACAGTTATGTAAGGCTCCCATAATGATTTCTTCTCGAACCCGTCATAGTTCCATTTGATCCATGTGTCTATGTAGAAAACGTTCATGTTCACCCAAAATATCACTGAGAAGATTGCTATCACGGTCATTACCATTTCCATCCTTGCGTTGCCTTTTCCCACATGGTTTATGAATTGGCCCAAGCCGTAAGCCGCTATCATGATCGGATAGAACTGTATGAATGGAACGAACCTTATGTCCACTATTCCTATGTAAGGCGACAGTCTGTAAAGTACGAACGCTGCAGCTATCGAGAATGTCAAGAACACTATCCTTCTGTCAGTTTTCTTGAAAGCGTGTATGATCGATACGATTGATATCAGGTAGAAAGGCAACAGTATCTTCGGGAAAACTTCCTGGATATCCTTTATGTCCCATACATGATTGTATGACGTGGTGTAACCTATTTTGGTTATGAGCGGTATGATCCAGAATGCAGTCAGCAGGAATGCTATCCCATATGTCTTGAAGAAATAGACGGATCTTCTTATGAATATGTCCCTGTCTTTTGTTAGAATGAAATATACGGAACTAGCCACCGAAAACAATGCCGTGTACACGTGTGAGAGCGTTATCAGAGAGAACAACACAGAATCCTTCAATGAGAACTTTCCGTTCTCTTTCACAATTTTCTTGTACAACAGCCCCGAAAACAGCACCGTCAGCGCGAAACTGAAGCTGAAACTGAACTCCCCTGCCAATGTGGAAGGTATGTTTCCTCCCCACATCGAGTTAGCTTCCATGAAGAGGAATGCCAATGAGAATGAAGCTGCAAGTATCGGCGTAGGTTTTTTGAATCCCATCATCCTCATCGACGCGAATGTGCATATCGGTAGTAGGAACGTGCCCAGAATTGTCGTCAGCTTGAATGCCACATTCAGCGCGGTTATGTAAGATAATGAATGTATGAATACAAACAATAAAGGGAAATAGAACTGGAACATCGGGAATCCAGCGTACCACCCCGGGGACCATCCAATGATTTTACCTTCTTTTATCAGATATTCGTGCATGTAGTTTGCGGGATAGTTGTGCGTGGCCGTGTCCCCACCTGCCGTAGTCGTGTCAAGTAATATCAAGTTAGGTCGGAAATACGACATAAGGAACAGAAAGATTACCAAAAATCCCACGATGTCAAGTAGGCGTCCATTGAAAATGGTTTTATCTCCTTTCATTGAATTAAAGATGACTGTCAGATTTTATAACGCTTTTTAATCGGATACGTCCTTATTTAATTATGAATATGTTCACAAAGGCGGGGATTGTGGCCATAGGTTTGATATTGGTCGTAATCGGCTACTCATACTACAATTACATAGTCCCAACCTTCTTCCCGATAAGTCTTTCAAGACATTCGTCTGACGGTTCCAAACCGTCCATGGCGGATTCGATACTGTCAAATCCCGATTTCATTTATCCTGAAAGTGGATGGATAACCCAGCAGTTCGATGAAGATCTAAAGGACGAGCCGTACTTGACTCAGTTCGACTGGGATAGCGACGGATGGTATGAGAATACTTCTTTTTACGGGAAGACAGATATCATACTTATTCATCCGAAAAGTGAAGAAATCGGAAGGTATATAGAACAGGAAATGGTTCTTGAAGAAGGAAATTACAAACTTTTCGTAGGCGTTTCGAACAACAGAAATTATATACTAGATCCACAAGGACTGCTAGATGTCGGATATGGAGATGTCGTGATACTGGTCAAAGTCAAAGACGTATCCAATGATAGATGGTACACTGAATCCTTTGTAGTGGACAGCAATGACGGATGGAAAGATTTGGAATACGAGTTGAACATCAATCAGCCGTCTGCGGATGTTGTCATAAGAGTAGAGAGCAAGGCAGGAGGATCCCATTCTTCGTGGGACGGTGAGTGGGCTGCGGTTGACTACATTTATCTGGCAAATGCCTGATGCAGAAGTATTTTTAATACGGAGAAAATGCAAAAACTAATTAATGAACGACAGAAAGTTTTTGGTTTTGGCCATATATCTGACATTTCTAGTAGTTGGACTGCTTGTAAAGTCCGGGGCATCTGACGTCAAGAAATCCTTAGCTAAGGTGAACTATGACGGATCGGGCGATTTTGGCGTCCCACTGGAAAGCATATTGTCAATGGCGACGTATTGCGACACTTATTCTAGCTGTGGTTCATGCGTTTCGGACAGCGACTGTAAATGGGAGAAATGTGTTTGGAATAATGGATTGTGCAAGGACAAGACAGCATCCTGCGGAATTCTGTGCGGATGTTCGACCAGCTGTGACAGCACTACGACAACCACGCAATCAAGTTCATGTAGTAGTTATGGAGAAGTGATGTGTAACGATTTCCCTGAATGTCAATGGTGCGGCACTTATTGTACATCCAGCAGCAGCACTTGTACGACCACAACCACCACATCAACCACCACGACCAGTACGACAACTACTACGACCACAACCACCACAACGACCACATCATCCACAACTACCACAACATTGCCGACGTCTTGTACGTGCGGAGGCTGGAGTGATGTCGGTTGTGGAGTCAGTCCGTGCGCAGAAACAAAGATGAAACAAACCAGGACATGTACGCCTTCTGGATGCAGTACGACTTCCCAGTGCGTGAGCAGTGCGACTTGTACGGCAACTTCATATTGCGGTGATGGCACTTGTGGCACTGGTGAAACATGCAGCACATGTCCATCGGATTGTGGATGTCCGTCCAATCAGGTCTGTTCCAGTGGTACATGCGTATGGGACACGAACACATGCATAGGATGCACTAGTTCGGACATGAAATGGTGGAACTGTTTGTTGTCTGGACCTGGCTGTGGGACTGGAACCACATGCGGATTCGGATGTTCTTGTGTCTGGGAGCCGTCTGACTGTTCTGATTTCACTCTGCCCAGTTGTGCAGACTTTATC